>PBRP01000107.1 GCA_002726655.1 Gammaproteobacteria bacterium | reverse complement strand
TTACCGGCCAAAAAGCTCAACCAGAGATTCCTTTCCCAGAAGTATGGCCGGATGCTCACAAGGCCCGGTACGGGGAGGTTGGGAAAGCCGTTCTGGAATCACAAACGACCGATCGTGATGACAAGGAGGGCCGCCTCCAAAACACTGGCCATATGTTTTCCTTTTTTGATGCACCTGTCCTGCTTTACTTTATGGTGGATAAACAATTGTCATTGGAATATGCCGTATTGGACGTGGGACTAATTCTGCAGAACGTGAGTCTCCTGGCTTGTGACAAAGGCCTGGGGAGCTGCATAATGGCTGTGTCGGTCATGTATGCTGACATTGTCCGGAAAATACTTCCCGTTCCAGACAATAAACGGCTCGTTATTGGTACTGCCATGGGGTATCCCGATCTTGAAGCCCCCATTAACAACTTCGAACGGCAACGAGACTTGGAACAGGTTGTCACCTGGGTTGCCTGAGAGCCCCAAAAGTTTTTGGGTCAGAGTAAAGTGCCAGAGTAAAAGTTTATGATTGAATACACCTGTAGTTTGGAGGAGATTGATTCAGGGAGCATATCGCTGGTTGGCGGGAAAGCGGCAAACCTCGGAGAATTGACACGAGCAAAGTTGCCGGTACCCCATGCCTTTTGTATCAACACGCGGGCGTACCAGCGACTTATTGAGGTGAACTCCCTCCATGCACCCATTCTTGGGGCACTGGCGGGGCTAGATTATGATGACCCGGTGGAAATTGACCGCCGAGCGAAAATAATCAGAGACATGATCATCGCTGCAGATACGCCTGCGGACATCGTTAACGCAATTCGTGATGCCTACGGACAACTCGAGTCAGAGTTAGGAAACGAAGTATTAGTATCAGTACGCTCTTCGGCTACCGCTGAAGACTTGCCAGGCATGTCGTTCGCCGGGCAACAGGATACCTTCCTCAATATCCACGGTGTGGAAAATGTTCTACATCATGTCAAGCGCTGCTGGGCGTCATTATGGACTGACCGTGCTATTTCCTATCGTCACAGACAAGGGTTCAAGCATGAAGATGTGCTCCTTGCCGTGGTCGTTCAGGAGATGTTCCCGTCTGAAGTAGCTGGTGTCATGTTTACTGCGAACCCGGTCACGTCGAACACAGGTGAAATGTTTCTGAATACCAGCTGGGGTCTGGGCGAGGCAATCGTCGCCGGAAAGGTCAATCCTGATCAGTACATCCTTGACAAAGGCTCCCTCGCAATCCAGGACAAACAGCTCAATGAGAAGCTGGTCATGACGGTCCGGCAGGAGGGTGGTCAGGGAAGCGTGGACGTCGAGGTACCGGTAGAGCTCCGTTCCATCGAAACATTAGCGGACGGAAAGATAAAGGAACTGTCTGAAATCGGGCTGCGGATTGAGGAACACTACGGTTTCCCGCAGGACATCGAGTGGGGATATTCGAATGGGCGATTTGCGGTTCTGCAGTCCCGTGAAATTACCGCGGCAGATATTGATTTTCGTGAAGGTCTTGAAGCCTGGCAAACGCCCAAAGCGATGGCGGAGCTGACAGATGAGCGCTGGGTCTGGTCCAGGGGTCTTTCGGACGAGTGGTTTACCGGCCCCTCGACTCCTTATTTTTACAGTGGGGTGGGACCGCTTTTGGCTCGCTTGAAGCTCATCGCGCTTAAGCAGACTGATATAACTGAATTTGCTGGCTACAGTTCCGAGCATTACCTGGATATGCCTACTACTCGCTGGTATGGCGCGCGAGCCTATTACAATACGTATTTTGAAAAAGAGTGGATGCGTATCTTCATCCCGCCATTCGCACGGGATGATGTCGCCCTCAGCCCCTTTCCTGAGGAAGAGCGGGAAGAGATCAGAAACATGCCATTCGACTGGTTTCGGTTCTTCCGGATACTATTGCGGCTTGAATTTACTCATCCAAGGTATTCGCTGCTGGGGAGTACACACCACTACTATGAAGAGATGGAGAACTGCGTTCGTCGTGCAGATGCCGTCTGGGCCGACTTCGACATGGAATCCGCGAGTGTCAGGGAGATCTTCGCCACGGTAGCGCGGGCGAACAAAGGGAGCATACATGAAGATAACACTGCGCTGACATTCAACGTCTATCTTTATGTCGTACCCCAAGGTTTGGCAAAATTGTGTGAGCTATGGTGTGAAGATAAAGGCGCCGAGATATACAGCCGACTGATCGCAGGTCTGCAGACTCCAACGGGTGAGCAGAATATCGCCGTATGGGAGCTCTCCCGAAAGATCAAGGACTCGCCCGTTCTTATGGAACTAATGGAGAAAGATAACCCAGAGGACATATTGGCCTCACTGGAGGATTCCGAAGACGGACGACGTTTCAAAGAGGAACTGGATGTATTCCTGAAGGCATATGGTCACCGTGGTGCGGATGAACGGGACCCGATCCACTTCCGCTGGAGCCAGAAACCGGCGAAGATTTTCCCTTCGCTCAAGGCCCTGTTGCCACTGAGTGAAGAAGATAGTCCAGCAGTAATCGAGCAGCGTCTGCATGAGCGCATGCTTAGAACCAAAGAGGAATGTCTAGGCAAGATTCGCAAACAACCATTCGGTTCTTTGAAAGCAGCATTCTTTAAGTGGTACCTTGAACTGACCCAGGACTACTGTTACTACAGGGACTGGGAACGCTTTCATAATGACAAGAACGCGCAGCGTCCCAGGGCAATGCTAATGGCAATTGCCGCCAAGTTTATTCAGCGTGGCTTGATAACAGATGAGGAAGATGTCTTTTTCCTCAGCAGTCATGAAGTGTTCGCGGCTGATGATGGCAAGATGACTGTGAAGGAAATTGAAATCAGAGTGCGAGCACGCCGGAGAGTATACGAGAGATACACCCTCAGAACACCACCCAAGTACATTCGTGGCTGGGAGGCGTTCGATGATGGTCAGGTGGATGATGGCCAGGGTCTGCGTGGTGTCGCGGCGAGCAGCGGGATGGTCACGGGTCGTGCGCGAGTGTGCAGAAGTCTGGATGAAGTCAGCAAGGTTGAGAAGGGTGATATCTTGATTACCGTTGCGACTGACCCGGCCTGGACGACGGTGTACTCAATCATTGGTGGCGTCGTCGTCGAAACGGGCGGTGTAACTGCACACGCTGTCATGATTTCCAGAGAGTACGGCCTACCATGCGTTGCAAACCTGAGTCAGGCCTGTGATCTCATACCTGACGGTCAGATAATTACGGTCGATGGCAGTAACGGCAGAGTGCTGATACACGAGGACGAGTGATTTTGGTGGGGGGAATCACTGACGGTTAAGTAAGAACAAACCACATATGCAATAAACAAAGTAGTCACATTTATCTGTCTTATCTTCTGGAGTGGAAACATGACCGAGTGGAATAGTGATGGGAGTTTGAAGGACAAAGTCGCCATCGTGACCGGGGCAAGCCGAGGTATCGGCAAGGGTATTGCACTGGAGTTGGGAGCCGCCGGAGCCACGGTCTATGTTACCGGTCGTACAGTGACAGAAGGTGCTGCCGCACTTCCAGGTACCATCGGTGCGACCGCCGAAGAGTTAACAGAACTTGGTGGGCAGGGGATTGCTGTACAGTGCGATCATTCCGATGATGGGCAGATTAACGCAATGGTCAAACGGGTCGAGGACGAGCAGGGCGGAATTGATATTCTCGTAAACAACGCATTCACTGTCCCGGATGTGCCGATCTTCGAGACCAGGTTTTGGGAAATGCCCGTTGATATATGGGATCAGCTCCATCGCGTTGGGTGTCGAGGCCATTATGTGGCAAGTTGCGCAGTTGCGTCAAAGATGGTCGAGCGCCGCACCGGTTTTATAGTGAACATCTCGTCCTTTGCTGGCGCGGCTTATGTTTTCAATGTTGCCTATGGTGTGGGCAAGGCGGCCGTGGATAGGATGGCGAAGGATATGGCGCAGGAGTTACGCGAGTTCGATGTAACGGCCGTCTCGCTATGGCCCGGGATCGTCCGCACTGAGCACATGCTCCAGGCACACAAGGCAGGTACGGTTCCTTTCGACATCGACAGGGGTGAGTCACCGCGTTTCACGGGGCGAGGTGTCGTCTCCCTTGCAGCTGATCCCAAATTACATGACAAGACAGGACGAGTGATTCCTGTGGTGGACTTGGCGAGCGAATATGGGTTCAAGGACATTGATGGTCAGCAGCCTGGAAATCTTGGTGAACAGATGGGGTTCAGCTGACCCCACTGCGCAGAATTACTCGCCCTAACGAGAAAGGTAGGCGGCAATCTGATGCATGATGAAGGCTGTTTCGTTGTCTATACGCGGGCTCTCGGCATCGGGGTCTGAGCTATGCTTCGCGATGACAACGTTGGCGTCCGAATTGATGTAGATAAATTGCCCATGCACTCCCAGGGCTGCGACTGCATTGACTCCAGCGTAACCCCACCACTGGTCATGATAAGAATCGGCGATCGCGCCATACCAGGGGTCAGCGTAGTAGCGTCCAAATTGCTCGAAGTTCGATTTAGTTTTGATGCGTTGCGCGATTTCCTGTGATATCACCTGTCGGCCGTTGAAAGCCCCATCTTGTAATATCATCTGGCCAAACCGGGCGGCATCGCGCAGAGTGATCGCAAGACCACCACCACCCATTTCGGTACCGTGAAAGTCCAGCCAGTAGTACCCATCGTGTTCTGCGCCGAGTGGAGACCAGATAAGCTCGTGCATGGCGTCTGCGAGTTGCTTGCCAGTGACTCGTCGGATGATCCACCCCAGCACTTCCGGATCGGGCGTAACATAGTGAAAGGCTTCACCATGTTCAAATTTGTCATGGTTTCTCTTAAGTGATTGTAGAAAAGTGTAGATACCCTTGCCTCCCGGCAGAAAGGCAAACAGAAACCGGGCGATATCTGCTTCCGGGTCAGCGTAGTCTTCGGTGAAAGAAATGGAGTTGGTCATGTCGAGCATTTGCTGTACCGTGGCACCACCAAATGCGGACTCAGCGAGTTCAGGCACGTATTGCTTGACCAGAGCCGTATTATCGACCAATCCCTCTTCCATGAGCATGAGCATCATTGTCCCAGTGAAAGATTTTGTCACTGAAAACATGAGGTGTTGCGTTGTTGGCAACTGGTCGTTGTAGTAGCGCTCGTAGACCATCTTTCCGTTATGCAACACCATGAAACCATCTGTGTAGGCCGATTCTAGCCATTCACCAACGTATACCTTACGGCCGTCAGGAAAGGACACCAGCAGTTTGGACAGATCCATAGGTTGGCTACTAAACGGCACTGATGCTGCTGCCGCGATATTTCTAGTGGGTACCAACTCACGCATATGTTGCAAGGACCATCTGTTATAGGGTGGCTGGAGCATGTTCTCCATTGTAATGCGATGCTTTTCCGGGGGTGGAAAACCGCTCATTAGTTCCAGATCGCTTGCTGATGAAGGATTCTTCTCAGCAGCAACCAGAGTGGTTGCCATAAAAAGGAATAAGACAAGGGACGCATTTTTCATTGTTGTCACCGGAGGATAAGGAAGACTCAGTGTTTGGGATCTGTAGTTTCAATCTGCCACAGACCTGGTGAGAGTAACATTTTAAGAAGATCGTATTGCCTACTACAGAAAACTGTTTGGTGCTGGTGTGCCCACAGTGGCCCCATCGGTACATGGTACGCCACATGCCGGGGATCAGAGTTTTCCCAACATTGTTCCCGAGGTCTATCAGGAAACCATTAGATCCTTTTATGGGTTCGCCAGCTCTCTATAGAGATTGTGAATGGACAGTTCTAAGGCTTTTTCAATGGTTATACGCTGCGTTTAGGCGAGTACCTGGTGGATGGAAATGGCCGGTACTGGTTTGACACGTTTTTCTGACTCCAACATTAAAGGTTTTTGAGTCGCTTTTAGATCATTTGGAAATAAGCAACCCGGGGTTTTTAGCGCAATAAAGTCCTTTACGGCTTTTTTGGCTAGGAGGAAACTGGTTGGTAATACAGTCGAGGTGTCATATGTCCAAGATAAAAGATCTGCTGGCGAAAAAGGGAAGTGATGTCTGGTCCGTTGGGCCTGCCCATTCCGTTTACCAGGCAATCGAGATGATGGCTCTAAAAGGTGTTGGAGCCCTCACGGTTTTGTCTGATGACGGTCAGCTGGTGGGTATCATTTCTGAAAGAGACTATGCGCGGAACGTTATTCTGCAGGGCAAGTCTTCTAAAGATACACAAGTTTCAGAAATCATGACGCGTAATGTGGTCTATATTGAGCCGACGCATGCGGTCGATGAGGCCATGGCTTTGATGACCGCCAGGCGGATTCGTCATCTGCCGGTCATAGCGGATGAAAAACTTAGCGGCATGATATCGATGGGTGATCTAGTCAAATCCATTATCGATGAGCAGTCGCATGTGATTGATCAGCTGGAGCGATACATTAAGGGCGAAACTGCGGGAATAGGCAGCTAGCCCTCAGGCACCCACTCTACCCGTCTCGTAATCTTACCGGGTTGCTTCCGGGAGCAGTTCTCGGACTATCCTTTCCTTTCAAAGCACCTACTTAGCTGTTTGCGGTTAGTGGTTTTCACAAGGTATGCTCGGTCTTTTACGAAAGGGAAAAGCATGCAGTTTGTATTTACTGAGGAGCAGCATCAATTTAGGGAAGTGGTAAAGCGATTCCTCAGAGATAAATCACCTACCACAGAAGTGCGCCGCTTGATGGAAACAGATGACGGATTTGATCCCGTCGTCTGGAAACAGCTAAGCGAAGAACTGGCACTGCCCTCCTTGATCGTACCTGAGAAATACGGCGGTGCGGGCTTTGGTTTTGTAGAGTTATCAATTGTAATGGAGGAGATGGGGCATTCGCTTTTGTGTGCGCCCTATTTCTCGAGTGTCGTGCTGGCGGCCAACGCAATTTTGAACGCTGGAACGGAAGAGCAAAAACTAGACCTGTTACCTCAGATTGCCTCAGGAAGTATCAGAGCTACATTGGCGGTGACAGAATCCAGTGGGCGGTGGGAAGCCACGGCGGTCGAGCTTGCAGCAAAAACTGATGGTGATGGCTTTATTCTGCAAGGTGAAAAGTGCTTCGTGGTAGATGGTCACACGGCCGACAAGATCATTGTAGTTGCAAGACTTGAAGGCAGCGACGGTGACAGTGGAATATCGTTTTTTGTTGTTGATGGTGAGGCGCCCGGCATTAAAAAAACCCTGTTGAAAACCGTTGATCCGACGCGAAAACTTGCCCGCCTTGAGTTCGATGGCGTGCAGGCCCAGCCTCTAGGGGAACCTGGTGCAGGATTGGATGCCTTAAATAAAACGTTAGATCAGGCTGCAATTGCCCTTTCCAATGAAATGATTGGTGGAACGCAGTATTTGATGGATTCAACTGTTGAATATTCGAAAGTTCGTATGCAGTTCGGTCGAGTGATTGGATCCTTTCAGGCGATCAAGCACAAGTGCGCAGATATGCTCATACAACTTGAACTGGCTAAATCCGCTGCTTATCACGCGGCAGCAGCACTGGATGAAGGGGATGAAAATGTACCTGTGCTGGCGAGCATGGCAAAAAGTGCAGCATCGGATGCCTACATTCAGGTAGCGGCGGATAGTATACAAGTCCATGGAGGAATCGGATTCACCTGGGATCAGGATACTCACTTATGGTTCAAAAGGGCCAAAAGTTCTGAGGTCTTCCTTGGTGACCCGGCCTACCACAGGGAACTGATGATGCAGCGATGGGGGGAAGGGATATGAGTGACTTGACGGCAGTAAAAGAGGAAGTACGAACCTGGTTGCAGGAAAACTGGGATGACAGCTTATCGCTGGTTGAGTGGCGGAATAGGCTAGCGGATTCAGGCTGGGGCGTTCCAGACTGGCCCAGACAATGGTATGGGCGTGATTTGCCAGTCGCCATACTGCCTGAAATTGAAGAAGAATTTGCTGAGATTAATGCGATAGGTGTTGCCCGCAGCGGCATCAGGATGCTGGCAGCAGCGACTATCCTTGAGCATGGCAGCGATATGCATAAAAAGGAATTCCTGCGCCGAATCCTTACCGGGGAGGATACCTGGTGCCAATTGTTCAGTGAGCCGGGTAGCGGAAGTGATCTGGCTGGTGCGACAACTCGCGCTGATTTTGATGGTGAAAACTGGATCATAAATGGCCAGAAGCTCTGGACTACCAGTGCGCACCATGCTGACTATGGATTGTTATTGGCGAGAACAGATTGGGATGTGCCCAAGCACCAGGGATTGACCTACTTCATCCTGGATATGACTCAGCCAGGTGTCGATGTACATCAGGTGAAACAAATGAATGGGCATGCTTCCTTCAATCAGGTGTTTATAACTGATGCCACGATTGCGCCGCAACATAGAGTAGACGAAGAGGGAGCAGGCTGGCGGGTTGCCATGACGACACTTGCCCATGAACGACGTAACGCGGATGGGATGAATCGGCTGAACCGTGACTCAGGATTACCTGGTGCGATCTATGAAGAAGAGCGTAAAGAAGTTGCCACGGTTATGGAGCCATACAAGTGGTACCCGCAAAGGGCTGGGCGAGTCGATCTTGTCATGCCGAGGGCACAGCAGACTGGCAGAATCGAGGATGCAGGTATTCGCCAGGAAATTGCCAAGTTACTCATTATGTCGAAATCCGCTGAATGGACTGCAAGAAGAGCTCGAGCTGCACAGGAACAGGGAATGCCTCAGGGTCCGGAGGGTTCACTGGGCAAGCTCTCGGCTAGCAACGTAGCGAGACAAGCATCCCGGGTACATACGCTGATCTCGGGTGCTGACGCTTTGCTAACAGGAAGTGACGGCGCTATGGATGGTCTCATTGCGGAAGTCCTGGTTTCCGTCCCGGCAGTGTCCATCGCTGGAGGCACAGATGAGATACAGCGCAACATCATTTCTGAACGTGTGCTCGGCATGGAGAAGGAACCCCGGTTTGATTCCGGCCCCTTTAAGGATGTTCCAAGAAATGTTATCTAGGCAATGCCAATGGTGTTAGATCGAGCATCGTGGTAGTTTCCCCCATCGATTTATCTGGTTCTGATGTCGAAATTTATACATCAGGATTCGAAGCTGATTAGAGGAGCAATACATGAACTTCGAATTTTCTCAGGAACAGAATCTGCTGCGAGAGCAGGCATTAGGGTTCCTAAAAGATTATTGTTCAACCAAGGTGGTACGCAATATTCTCGATGGTGAAGATTCATACGATCAGGAATTGTGGACCAAGGTCGTGGAGATGGGATGGACCGCGACAGTAATTCCCGAGGAGTATGATGGGCTTGGCATGTCCTATCTGGAACTGTGCGTAATTGCCGAAGAGCTGGGTCGCGCCCTGGCGCCATTGCCTTTTTCTTCCTCCGTTTATCTTGCCACAGAGGCATTGCTGGCAGCCGGTTCAAAAGAGCAAAAAGAGGAATGGTTGCCGAAGCTGGCTTCTGGCTCGGTCATTGGCTGTCTTGCTGCAGGTGAAGGTACAGGGCAGGTAACGCCAAAATCCCTCACGACTTCTGCCGATGCCAGTGGCTTGACTGGCAGTAAATTACCGGTTGCCGACGGTGATGTCGCAGATTTTGCGGTGGTTATCGCGGCGTGTGATAGCGGCGATGGGGCCAGTGCTTATCTCGTTGATTTGAATCAGTCCTCAGTTTCAAGGCAGAAGGTAGACACCATCGATCCAAGTCGTTCTCATGCGAAGATAGATTTCACTGGTGCCAGTGCACAACTGTTGGGTAAGGAAGGAGAAGGCTGGGCACTGCTAAACAATATATATGATCGTGCAGCAGTCTTGTTTGCCTGGGAGCAGGTAGGCGGGTCTGAAACCGCACTTGAAATGGCGAAGGAATATGCCATGGGAAGATTTGCATTTGGCCGTCCGATTGCTACCTATCAGGCAATCAAGCACAAGCTTGCCAATATGTATGTAAAAAATACGCTGACTAAGTCCAACTGTTATTACGGGGCCTGGGCTCTGTCCACCAATGCAGCAGAATTGCCGATCGCTGCCGCTACAGCTCGAGTGGGCGCTATTCAGGCCTACTATTTCGCGTCTAAGGAAAATATCCAGACACACGGTGGGATGGGTTTTACCTGGGAATTTGACTGCCAGTTTCCGTACCGGCGATCCAAACTGTTGTCGATCAATATAGGCAGTGAACCCGTCTGGCAGGAAAAACTCATTAAGGCAATTGAAACAAGTCGGGCCGCGTAGGTCGCGCCGCGTAGGTCGGGCCGCGTAGGTCGCGCCGCGTAGACCGCCCTAGTTAGGCGGCCTAAACAGATTCAGGAGAGAAGTTATGGATTTTGAAGACTCAGCAGAAGAAGCAGCATTCAGGCAGGAAGCAAGAACCTGGCTTGAAGCCAACGCGCTAACTAAAGAAGAGAAGGAAGGTCTTGATTTCATTGGCATTGCAAAGCTGTGGCAGAAACGCAAATACGATGCCGGCTGGGCTTGTCTTCGCTGGCCAAAAGAGCATGGTGGAAGGGGTGCCACGGCGGTAGAGGCGGTTATCTTTGGGCAGGAAGAGTCAAAGTATGACATCCAGGAGGCGGGGGTATATGCCATCAGTCACGGGATGTGTGCACCAACCATGATGGCCTGGGCTACTGAAGAGCAGAACAAGCGTTTCATACCAAAACTTGCAAGTGGTGAAGAGATCTGGTGCCAGATGTTCAGTGAGCCTGCTGGCGGTTCTGATCTGGCGGCACTAAGGACCCGCGGTGAGAAAGACGGGGATGAATGGATTATCAATGGGCAGAAGATCTGGACATCAGGGGCTCATTATTCAGACTGGGGTGTCATAGTTCTTAGAACTGATCCCAGTGCGCCAAAACATAAGGGGCTGACCTACTTTTTCATCGATATGAAATCCCCGGGCATCGAGATCAAACCTATTAAGCAGATTTCCGGTGGCGCTAACTTTAATGAAATTTATTTTACCGATGTTCGTGTTTCAGATTCGCAGCGCCTGGGTGAGGTTGGACAGGGCTGGCAGGTTGCCCTGACAACCTTGATGAACGAACGGGCTGCCATCGGCGCTGGTGGTGGTGGTGTCAATTTCAGATCGGTATTCAAACTGGCGCAGAACGTGAATATCGATGATGAACCAGCAATTAACGACAAAACCGTGCGAAGAAAACTGGCGGACTGGTATGTAACAGAGTCCGGTTTGAAATATACGGGTTATCGCTCCATGTCCGCCCTGTCCAGGGGCGAAATCCCAGGCCCGGAAAATTCCATAGGAAAACTGGTTGGTGCGCCCAAACAGCAGGACATGGCTTCGTTTGCATTGGATCTGCTGGAGTCCAGCGGCGCTATCTGGGACCCGGAACTGTCCCAGGAAGCGGGATTGTTCCAGGCGACCTACATGGCAGCGCCAGGCGGGCGGATCGCCGGCGGTACTGATGAGATTATGGCTAATATTGTCGCTGAGCGCGTACTTGGTATGCCACAGGATATTCGTGTCGACAAGGGCATACCCTTTAGCGAAATACCGACTGCAAATTCCTGACGGGTAACCATGCCTAAGATGTCAGCTGAGGTTGAATGGCACGATGCCACTGACAGCGAAGGTATGCCCACGCGCGAGTTCAGAATTTCGCGCGCGGGGAAACGAGACATAACTGGGGCACTATGGCTGCCTGGCTCAACGCCAGCCTGCAGAACCCTCATTTGTGTCGGACATGGTGCATCTGGTGACAGATACCAGGCACCAATATGTTCACTTGCGGCTCGATTTGTCGATGAAATAGGACTACCGGTTTTGTCTCTTGATGGCCCTGTTCATGGATTACGTCAAGTGGGCGATGGTGGCCGCGGTGCCTTCTTTCCAGAATTCCAGCGGGATGGCTGCATGGAAGATATGGTTGACGATTGGACCTGTGCAGTATTCCAAGCTCAGTCCCTTGCTGCTATCGGTATCGGAAACCTGGCCTATTTTGGCCTTTCAATGGGTTCATTGTTTGGTATTCCATTCCTTGCCTCTCGTGACGATGTGACCGTTGCAGCACTTGGATTGGTGGGGGTTGAATCAGGCTTTCCCCATGATCAGATATTGCTGGATGCGGCAACAAAAATAGACTGCCCGTTGGTCTTCCTGATGCAACTGGAGGATGAACTTTTTGTTCGGGATGGTTATTTGAAAGTTTTCGATGCGTTCGCCTCCGTTGACAAGCGGCTCCATGCAAACCCGGGACTGCATCCGCAAATCCCTGGTGAAGAAATTGATTTTGTCTTTGAGTTTCTTGCCGGCCACGTCAATGGTACCGTAGAGCGCAGCATCATCAATCCGTTGGCAGAATAGTTTTTCTGGTGACAGATGTTGATCAAGTATATTGTCTTGATAAGTTCGCCGGTCTCGAGGTCTCTGTTCAAAATTGGCATTATTCGAACATCCTAGAAGGTCTAGCCTTTTGTTTCGATTGACACTGATTTGGACAGCCAGCCTTTTCCTGTTTCCCTTGTTGTTGGCGCAGGGTATCTGGACGCGTCGACATATTGAAAAGTTACCAGAAGCGCGATCACCGAACGAGGGTATTGCTGGTGGCAAAGGGCGGCCTATTTATATCGTTGGGGTGGGTGATTCAGTTATAGCGGGTGTTGGCGTTGAATGGCTATCAGAGTCTTTGACGGCGTGTGTTGCTGGAAAATTGTCATCAAAAATGAATCGTAGCGTTGCCTGGGCCGCCTATGGTATTAATGGTGAACGTGTAAGTGAACTTATTAAAAGGGTTCCTCAGATACCGAACAAGGAAGTCGATCAGGTTTTGGTGTCCATTGGAGTTAATGACGTATCCCGCCTGACCTCTATTAGCTGCTGGCATTTTGAAATTGCAGCCTTGATCGCTGAGTTAAAACAACATTTCGGTGTGCCCATTATTTTCATGGGTCTGCCTCCCATGGGAGTGTTTCCTGGTTTACCGCAACCCTTGAGGTTCGTACTGGGTATCAGGGCCGCCATGCTTGATCTGATATTGGTGAACGCAACGAAGCAGCATGATGATATCTTGTGGTCAGGTTCATTTTCGCAAATGGATTTTTCCAACCCAGCGAAGATTCTTGTAGCAAGTGATGGTTATCACCCTAATAGACAGGCTTGTGAAATCAGTTCCGAGGAAATCGCGGCACAGGTGATAGAAGCAAATCTTCATGAAGCATGGTAGTGAATGGCCTGATACCTATTCGTGATTGGGCAGCTGAATATTTGATTGTTGATCAGACGCCATGGCTGATTTGGTCTCGGGAGCGTGCGGCGGAAGTTCTAGAGCAAGTAAGATCATAGTAGAGAGACCGCTCTAACCGGCCAACAAGAGACACGACGGCATTTCAGCAAAAACTCGAGTCCGTCTTTAATCAACCCGACTTAGCGCAGCCGTAGCGCATTCACTTACGGTGCGTCGAGATGTGTCTGCAGCGCGGCCATCACCACCTCAGGCCCTGATCGCCGTTGGTAGTTTTCTGCCTGGTCTATCCACAAAACCTTACCATCGCTATTCACCAACAAGGTTGTCGGTACCGGCAACGCTTCGACATCGTCGCCGGGCGGCCCTGAGTGAATAAGTTGATTCCGCAGACCAAAAGCGTCAGTCACGGCCAAGTTTCGATCAGACAACATCCGTGCCTTTAGCCGATGGACACCCCTCTTCTTTTGGATCACGCCAGGTTTATCCGTGCTGACTGTGAGCACCTGCACACCTCGCTTATCGAACTCTCTCTGAAGTTCTGCCAATCGCCGCAACTCGGCGACACAATAGGGTCACCAATGACCGCGAAAGAACTTGATAAGCACTGGAGAGCCCGCTAGGTCGTCTGATCTAAAACGTTCACCCGTGTCATCCAGCGCAGTAAAAATGGGGATGGTGTCACCTACACGAATGGGATTCTCAGCGACCTGTTGCGGGCTAATCGCGATCGTGAAAGGTAGAAACGAGCCTACTGCGATCGCAAAGATTGCAGGAACACCACCAAACCAGCGCGTGCCAATGGCAAAGGCTGCGACGCCAAGAACAGCCGCCGCGAGGAAGGCCGCGACAAATAGTGTTCGGTCCTCGGGAATCGCCACCTGGTTGATTTGGCGGCTCCAAAGTGCCACTGCCAGTATGGCGACTGCAAGGGCAACAAATCCCAACGTCGTGCCTATCTTTTTTCTGTTGGCGGTCATCGTTTTCATGTTTCTCCCATCAAAGCCAGACTTCCAGGTTCATCCGGACAATTTTCGCGGAGGAGGAAAGGCTGCATTAAAACCTCTTATTTTACCATATCCTACTTACATCGCGGATTGCTAGATGCCCTTTTTTTAAAGAGCACTCTTATCTGCCAGAGAAACGAGTCCGCTCCAGAGGTTGCTGCGGAAGCATCTACCCGCCGAGGTCAATGTTGACAGACCGCACTGTTCGGCCAAGAGCAGACGAGCCTTCAGTGCTTTGTCATCCTGACAACGTGAAGTGTGTGATTAAAAATGTGGTTCTCATCATATCGCACCACCTAACTACTTGTAGTAACCCTTGTACTCCATTCAGGAGGGAGCCTACACCTTACTGATCTGGCACAAGCACTAGCGTAGCTTGTCACCGATCTCGATCTTGCCAGGTTGGCGGACGGTTGCATAGACGCCCAGATTACCCTCGGCTTCCCGAACCAACGCACGCATAATCGTTGGATCTTTCGGCAAATCATCAAAGCCATGGGTAGTCATGGAGCAGCGCGGACATTGAAGAGTAATATCAATCACAGCTTCACCGATTGTGATTGTCTTACCAATCCATTCAAGCTCGGGGAAAGGACTGGATGATGAACTGTTGATCAACAGATTGGGTCTGAATCGACGCACATCGAAGTTCGATTCGGGTGCACGCTGTTGCATGGTATTCAATGACTGTGTCGTCATGAGCGTGAGTGGGAACGCATCAAAGTAGGTGCCAAGAGGCGATTCGAATTCTACTAATTCCTTTGGGAAGACTGAAAGATCAGGTAATGGTTCATCCGGTGTTCGTCCAAAAATTGTTCTCAGTTCTGTTTCCATATCATCATGGCTGGATGGGCCGCGTCGATAGTGATCTAGCGCATCTTCAGGCATCAATGGCCACAAAGTCACTGAGTGCTCAAGCGCACTGGACAGCTTTTCATTGATATCCACATCACCTGTTCCAGCCTTTGCACCATTTGGCAGAGTGATTTGTGCTGGACTTGATCCAGAGTCTGCAGGCTGAGACGCATATCTGGCATTCATCCGCATAAGTCCAGGGAATTTCTTTGCACCGCGAATTCCACCTTGGACTTCGTCCCTTGCCGCCCAGGCCCGGTCCCCGGGGATACCATTTGCATTAAGCGTCACAGAATTCAGCGATTCACCGGACATACTTTTTACTGGATAACGATATATCGATTCCAAGTTCCCGATTGACATAGGACGTCCTCGCTGTTTGATTAAAGCCAGTGATGAATATTCTCTCAACTAGATCCGAAACTCAATCGCCCAATGGGTCTGGTATTGATTTTGTAAAGCCCAAGATACCTAACACTCAGTTACGCTGGCATGCTCGTTCTGGCAGTGATTTGCGAAGGCAATACTTACCGGCACTTTACCGGTTCGGCCGACTGGAAGGCGTGCTTTCAATTGCATAGGTGTTATACGTCACCCTGACTATATATGTGCAATACATTTGATTTCGATTTTAAGTTTAGGCTGCACGAGAGCAACAACTTGCACGACAGTTTGGCTAACTTCCGGTTTGCCTCCATAGGCTTCTTCTCTAGCATTATATATATCTTCAACATTACTCATTAGCGCATCCATATCAGTGACGAAATACGTTTCATCCACGATATTACCCATATCAATACCGAATTCGGTCAAGACTTCCTTTAGGTTTTCGTACGCTAGTTTTACCTGCTCACCAATGTCTTCAGGCGTTTTGCCTTCGCTATCAATCCCAACTTGGCCCGACATGTAAAGGATATTGTCCACTTGTACACCCTGAGCAATGAAGTCTGCGAAAGGCCCACTGCGAAGTACCTTCTTATCTATTGCCATATTTCACTTCCTCTATTTGTTCTGTAATGACGTATAACTACTTAATCCTAGTGCAGCAGCCGAGTATCCAGTATTTTTCTTTCCGTGGAAAGACCATCGAAACATCAGCCCGGCTGACTTTGAAAAGAGGACAACCGGTCTTAACCAAATGGTCCACTGAGAGTGGGCAAGATCAAAAAGCTGACATTTTTGGTGCTCTCATTCAATAGAACTGCAACGGCGAGAACGGCCAGGAGAGGACCCCACCAAATTTGCTCGACTGCTCTAAATAGTACGTATGTTCCTCTAAATCCAGCTTAGAGCGGCTTTGATTATCTTTGTTGCGCCCGTTTGTGAACATTCTCCATGGGCAATTAACAAGCGTTCAGCATTCCAGCCAATAACTGTTTCCCGCGCGGTGCGCGCCAGGTTTCTTTGAATAAAACTGGCGCGCCACTCTCTTGGAGTACTGCCTTTTCTTCCCACAAGACTGTCTAGTCGCATTAACATGCCTTTCCAACCACCCATATTGGATTCGAGATGACGCTGGACAAGGTCGCAGATGATTGCTGTTCTCGATGGCCAGTGAATAAATACAACCTCTTCCATGGCGAATGAGCCATGGAAAATCACCTGGCCAATATCTGTTGCCCAGGCTGGATCTGGCTCATCACCGAGCTCTGCGTCAAAACTGATATCAGGTTTCCGGCGGGCGAGGCCAGGTGGGGCATACAAACGTGCTTCGGGCCAATGGTCAGCCCAATCTTGCAGAAACAAATGGTGAATTTTGTTAGGTGCGACGATATAGCGGACGGGCCCCATGGACTCTACATCGCTGACCAGGTCCTCGGTCAATGCGATCGGTGACCAAATCCATAAGCTCCCATCCGCCAGCTGAACCACGGCCATTCGCGTGGGATACGGAAAGCCATAGAACGAGACGATTGGCCCATCGGCCAAATAGAGAGATGGTCCGAATTCTTCTAACACAAGGCCATTATAAAGATAACTATTGCCTTACTCTACTTGTCCACCTTGGGTACTAAGCCCTGATGACAGTTTTTCTATGAGAACGGCAGCTTACGAGCCGTCACCGGCCAAGAATGCCGACAGAAAAGCCTTTATCGCGAGACTCACTTTCGGCCAGGTGCGGACATTCATAATGACGTTCATAGGTTGTCAGAAAGAAGTGGAAAAACTTTGCGGAACTATGCGCTTATTTGAAATATTGTCGGGGTTCACTGGGTTATGGTTGGGAGTCCAACCACCCAATAAATACGATTATCTGGATTAGCCAACCACCAACGTCCCGTTTCCCTGGGGACGATATTTGTATTAAAGCAGTCTTTTTTACTTGATCCCAATGTAGGAAATATAGCTTCCGATCTTTACCTAGTTGATGTTCTATGAGGGTAGTAGCCATATCCCAACCGAGAATGTCAGCAACACTAATCCTTTGATGGTCACATTTGATGGCGATTTCATATCCTGGCCGTAGTTTTCTAAAGTCTGCCAGAATATCCCTTATCTCCTTTTCATCGTAAACTAGCGTCTTCAAATATGGTTTTTTCAAATAAATCATCTTGCAATCGTCGATTGGTTTACTCGATATAGAACAACTAAAAATAACTAACATGAATGTAAACAAAATGTTCTTTAGCATTTTAGTTTCCTCGATTTCCCTTGACCAACATCTTACATCACATCAGGAAATGGCCACTGAAATGTAGCATAGATATTTTCTTGAGATTTTGACACCTTTCAAGAGATCGCCACTGTGATATTGCATACCTGGCAGGACAGTCTATCTTGAAAAAAACCTCAAGAGGAGACTGTGCCAATGAACGATCAATATCGAGAGATCCAAAGGCGCCT
>PBRP01000106.1 GCA_002726655.1 Gammaproteobacteria bacterium | reverse complement strand
TTTGGTGGCAGAACACCCTATGAAATTCTGAGAGAAAAGCTACAATGATTAATGGAGGGATTGTCCTGCCAGGTATGCAATATCACACTCGGCAGAGCCTTCATTCTCCAGCGCTTTTCACAATTGTTGGGTCATATCCCGGACCAGATGCACATCCCTGACGTTAAAGTCACCTTGCGTGACCTGCTCAAATTCCTGGCACTGCAAACGGGCTTGTCCATTTGGATGCTGTTCACACACAAGCAGTTCCTGAGTTGGGTGCAGCACGAGTGTCCCGAGTGGTGTGAAAATCAATACCGGGGGCTACAACAATGCAGCAATAACCAGGAATTACTGCAGTTCTACAGTGACTTTGAAGCAACTGGAATCAAGTCTTTCTCGATGGTCGTCTTCCTGGCGATGCAGTTTCTGATACGCCTCACCCTGTTGAAAAATGCCATGGGGAAAGTTCTGAACCCGGCGGACCTGGAAATCATGCTGTCCGGCCTCGGCGGTGAACAGCAGCTGCAAAGTATGGGTCCCCTGATGGCTATCTCTGCGATGATGAAGGGAGATATTACCCGCGAAGAATCTTCTCGCAGCTACGGTCACCGGGGTCCCCTTGAGGCTGAATTTGCCGAACCCAGGTCGGGAGAGGATCCTGAATGGATCGACAAACTGGTAACACAGTGGCAGGACTCTAACCTGGAGGATCTTCTCGATAAGCAACGGTCGAAACGGAACAGGATCTGGACGTCCCTTGAGCAGGCTTCGCCCAGGCGAGCGCGCAAGCTGAGAAAACTTTTTGCGGCTGCGGCTGAACAGGCACAAAACAGGGAATACGCAAGATCAGAGCTGGTACGCCAGGGGTGGATTGTTAGGCGTTGGGTTCAGAGGATCGCAGAGGTCAATAATTTGGGCGATGATCTCTATTACCTCACCAAAAGTGAGATTATTGATTTTCTTGCTGGTGATGTTTCCGTGATGGAGAAGGTCGAACCAAGAAAAGAAACCTTCACCACCTACAGCCAATTGCCGGTACTTCCCAATATCATTTCAGGTCGATTCGATCCATTTCAGTGGTCCAAAGATCCGAACCGGCGTACCGATTACTTTGATGCTCATCTCTCCTATGAGGCCGATGACGAAGATCTGATCCGGGGTTTCCCTGGATCAGCGGGTGTCGTTGTGGGTACAGTCCGCTTACTTGGGTCACACGAACAGATGGATGAGTTCCTGCCCGGTGAGATACTGGTGACCTCCTACACCAATGTTGGTTGGACGCCATTGTTTCCTCGCGCTGTAGCGATTGTCACTGATATAGGGGCACCACTTTCCCACGCGGCCATCGTGGCAAGGGAACTTGGTATCCCCGCAGTCGTTGGTACAGGGTCAGCGACAATGAAATTGAAAAGTGGTGATAGGGTAAAGGTAAACGGAAGCGAGGGAGTTGTGGAGTTACTGCCGTCGAAGTGAATGCCCAGGTCTGGCACCAGTAAGTACACCATTGTTCATTACCTTGATACCATTGACAAAGAGATGATGAATCCCCTCTGGGTAGTGGTTAGGATCAGCAAACGTGCCCTTATCCAGGATAGCGGCCCCGTCGAAAACCACCAGATCTGCAAAGGCGCCCTCGCGAAGCTCACCTCTATCAATGAGGCCAAATTTTTTTGCAGAAAGGCCAGTCATTTTATAAATAGCAGTTGGAAGATCGAACAGACCGAGGTCCCGGCAATAGTGCCCCAACACTCGCGCAAACGACCCATAGAGCCGCGGATGTGGTTTGCCCTGCAAAGTGGGTATGCCATCTGAGCCAATCATTGTACTGGGATGCGCCATCACCTTTTGAACATCTTCTTCGAGCATGCTGTGTAATACGACGGTCGCTCCTGGTTCATTTCTTAAAATCTCCTCTGCCGTTTCCTGCGGTGACTTCCCAAACCGGATTGAGAGCTCCGCTATTGACTGCCCCTCCCACTCATGGTGATTTTCGGTAGACGCAATCACGATTCCCTCGGCATCCACCTGCCCCAGACCACCACCTTCGTCGTCAAGCCCTCCCTGCTGAATTGTTGCAGACAAAATTGTACTGCCGGCAGTGTAGGGGTACTGATCAGCATGCACATCTAGGCCGCTGTCCTGAGCTTCTTCAATCAGTTTCAGAGACTCTTTGACCAGCCCCCAACTCTCACGCCCCGATGCCTTGTGGTGAGAAATCTGAACACCCACTCCAGCTGCCTTGCCTATCTGGATCGCTTCCCCAACTGATTCCAGCAGCCTTGTGCCTTCGTTGCGCATATGGGTTGTATAGAGCGCGGTAGTTCCCATCATGATAGAAGCCAGCTCAATCAGCTCATCTGTTCCTGCATGTCGACCCGGGTCATAGATAAGGCCAGACGAGAGACCAAGCACACCGGCATCGAGCCCCTCTTGCAACAGAATTTTCATCTGCTTCATTTCACTTGATGTTGGCTCCCGAGAATCGTTGCCAAGAACTGCCATTCGAATCGTGCCATGTCCGGCCAGAGCAGCAATATTAATGCTTGGATTCTGATTGTCGATGTAATCCAGATAACCTCGATAACCCACCCATTCCGGCAGATTTTGACCGGGGTGAAAGGCTCTGGCCAGCACCAAAGCCTGGGGGTAAGGTGCAGCGCCCATGCCGCAGTTGCCAACGACACAGCTGGTGACACCACCCATTGCCTTAAATGCCATGTCAGGGTGAAGGATTGCCGCAAAATCATCGTGGGTGTGAACGTCGATGAATCCGGGTGCTATCGACAGACCATCTAGATCTATCTCCTCTTCTGCATTCCCTGCCACCGTCCCAATAGACTCTATTCTGTCTCCGGCTATGCTTATATCCCCTTCAGCGGGGTTGTTTCCCATACCATCAATTATGGATGCATTTCGGAGGATGAGGGTTTGCCGGGTCATGTTTAATTTCCTGAATATCTGCCTATCAACACTATATTAAATGGCTGATTAACCAGATCGCAATCAGATACTTGCTAATTTCATTTGGACCCCTCCTCTGGAGGTAAAAAACATCTATACTTCAGCGGTTCGTACCCTGATGTACCAGCAGTTATTGAGGAAAGTGAAATGGGTTTAAAGATGATCGTCATGGTGAAACAAGTGCCTGACACCCATAATATTACTGGTGACGCCATGAAACCGGATGGCACTGTAAATCGATCCAAGCTTCCAGCCATCATCAATCCCGAAGATTTGAATGCACTAGAGGAAGCGATCAGTATCAAGGAGCGCATCGGTGGACATATAACGGTCATTACCATGGGTCCAAAGAAAGCTGTGGAAGTACTCAAAGAGTGTTTATATCGCGGCGCTGACGATGTAATCCTGGTATCCGACCGCAAATTCGCCGGCGCAGACACGCTGGCAACAGCCTATACACTTAAGTTCACGATCGAAAAAATTGGTCATTTCGACCTGATCCTCTGCGGGCGACAGGCTATAGATGGTGATACGGCTCAGGTTGGACCCCAGGTCGCCGAGAAACTGGGGATCAATCAGATATCCAACTTGCTGGAAGTACTGGAAATCAGCGAAAAGGAAATCACCGTCAGACACTCGATAACAGATGGTTATGAAGTGGCTAGGAGCCCACTGCCACTTCTGGTAACCGTGTCATCCGAGGCGAACCAGCCACGTTCACCAAGCGCGAAACGCGTCATGATCTACAAGAATATCGATAAGAAAGACGACGGGGTCGAAGATAACCTTATCCAGGCAAACGGTCCTGGCTTAGTCCAGAAAATCACCGAATGGGATGCAGACTTCATCGGCGCAGACCCAGCCATCTGCGGTCTGGCTGGATCACCAACCAAGGTCAAGAAAGTTGAAAATGTTGTATTAGCTGTGAATGATATCCAGCAGATACCCCCAACTGAAGCGGGCATCTCGGGCCTGATACACGACCTGATGAACGATCACATCATCTGAGACAATGTTCGATAGTGCTAAAACAGGTGAGTTTCAATTACAAAAATTAGTTATAGGCGCAAGATGAGCGATAAGAAACAGGTGATGGTATTCATTGAGCATAGTGAAAAGAAGATCGCCAATGTAAGTTTAGAGTTGATTTGTGAGGCAGGCCAGCTTGCTGAGAAACTAGACGCAGACGTAGTAGCCGTCGCCCCCGGCTACGATATGAAGGAGGAGCTTGCTTCTCTCGGTCACTACGGCTGCAAAACTGTTTACTATATCAATGATAAAAGATTGGCTCATTTCACGTCCAATCCCTATGCAAAAAGTATCATCAATCTGATCAAAACTCAGCAACCGGAAATAGTTCTATTCGGCGCCACCGAAACCGGTCGTGATGTGGCACCCAGAATCGCTTCAGCTTTGAAATGCGGCTTGACTGCCGACTGCACCGAATTGCAGATTGGTGAGCACAAGGTCAAAAGCCAGATTTACGAAAATGTATTCCTAGGCATAAGACCCGCTTTCGGCGGCAACATCATGGCGACTATCGTAACGCCGGAAAGCCATCCTAGCATGGCAACCGTCAGACCAGGCGTGATGAAAATGAACCCTCCCGACACTAGCCTTAAAGCCGACGTGTCGGAGGTGGAATCTGGCCTGTCGGACGAAGACTTCATCACTGAAGTTATCGAGGTTGTGCGCAGGGAAAAGACCGTCAATCTTGGCGCTGCCCAGCTAATCGTAGCAGCCGGGGCAGGAGCGGCAGATCCAAACACACTTGGTCTGGTAAGGAAACTTGCCAACACAATAGGTGCTGAACTGGGTGCATCCCGCCCCCTTGTCGATTCGGGACTACTGGGCCATGACCATCAGGTTGGACAGACCGGCACGACGGTTCGCCCGAACCTATACATCGCCTGTGGTATTTCAGGACAAATTCAACATCGTGCTGGTATGGCAGAATCACAACGGATAATCGCCATCAACAGTGACCCAGATGCACCCATTTTCAACATAGCCCACTATGGCATAGTTGGAAACCTGAATGAGGTCATCCCGAAAATGATCAATGCATACAAGGATAAGGCGTAGGAGAAGCAACACCGTGGCGAATTACTATCAGGACAATTCTGACATTCAATTCCATTTCAAGAATCGGGACCTAAGCAGAGTAATCTCGTTGGTCGAGGACGACTTTGCGGAGAGCAACAAGTACGCATATGCGCCGAAAAATCAGGAGGATGCTCTCGATAACTATGAGCGCGTGCTTGCAATCGTGGGAGAGATATCTGCAGACTTTGTAGCACCCCGTGCCCGTGAAGTGGATTCCACAGGCGCACAATATGCTGACGGTGAAGTAGCCTACCCGGTAGGTCTGCAGGAAGCCGTCAAACGCATCAACCAGGCAGATCTGGCTGGGTTTATCCTAAAAAGAAAATATGGCGGGCTTAATATGCCCACTACTGTATTTTCTGCAGCCATCGAGATTTTCGCCCGGGCAGACGCCTCCCTGCCGCTGATCGTCGCCCTGCAGGCGCTGGCCGCTACGGTTGAGAAATTCGGATCCGATGATCAAAAGGAACGGATTTTGCCCAGATTTGCATCAGGCGAAATGATTGGCTCAATGGCCTTGACCGAACCCGACGCAGGTTCAGATCTTCAATCCATAATGTTGAAAGCAAGCGAGCAAAGCGATGGCACCTGGCAACTCAATGGCGTAAAACGATTTATCACCAGCGGCTGTGAACAGTTTTCCCTGGTCATGGCTCGTTCGGAAGAGGGCTCACAGGGAGGACGGGGTATCTCCCTGTTCATCTATGAACGGGATCAGGATATGCGGATTCGCCGTATCGAGAATAAGCTCGGGATCAAGGGTTCCCCCACCTGCGAGCTGCAATTCACTAACGCCAAGGCGGAGCTGCTCGGTAAGCGGAGAATGGGTCTGGTGAAATACACCATGCATCTAATGAATTCAGCCAGGTTGGCCATCGCCGCGCAAGCGGTCGGTATCGCTGAAGGGGCATATCAGGAAGCAAATTCTTATGCCAAAGATCGTAATCAGTTCAAAAAGGCTATACAGGACATCCCAATTGTGTACGAGATGCTTACCACCATGCGAGTGAATATTGAGGCTGCCCGCAGCATGCTTTACGAGACCTCCTGCATTGTCGACATTAAAGAAGGTATCGAGAACAGCATAGAACTACATCCAGAGAGTCGTGCAGAACTGAAAAGTGACTTATCCCGCTACACAAAATATGCCTCACTCTTTACACCCTTGGTAAAACGCTTTGCCGCCGACATGGCAAACCAGGTGTGTTATGACGCCATTCAGGTTCACGGCGGTGTTGGATTCACTAAAGAATTTGATGCGGAGCGGCATTACCGAGACGTTAGAATAACGAGCATCTACGAAGGGACTTCACAGCTTCAAGTGGTCGGCGCCATCGGTGGTGTTGTTGGCGGCGTCGTTTTTGACCGACTGGACGATTATGAAAGTGAAAACGATTTCTTGGAGGTACAAACTCTCCACAAGTCAGCTCAGGAACTTCGCGCCTGTCTGGAAGCAGCCGTTGCCCATATTAAGGAAAAAGCTGATCCTGAATTCCAGGAATATCATTCTGAACGTCTGGTGAATATTGCAACAGATACACTTCTTGCTTATCTCTTGTGTATTGATGCGCTCAATTCGGATCGAAAGGAAAAGGTAGGGCACCTGTTTATTGCAGCCGCCCTTACAAGAGCCAGATCAAATCTAGAATTTATCGAGGCAGATGACGTCAGCATGATGGAATTTCACGCTGATATTATTAACAAGGCAGAGAGCTAATCTATCAATCCTAAAGAGAGATCCCTCGACACCCTGGTTCCCTCAACTCCCCACGGCCGCTTGCGACATGCGCTTAGGAAGGCTTCCACACCTGATGGGCTCTGTCGACATCATCTGCAGTGAGCTGGATTAAAGACGCGATGCGCTCAATGAACAACTGCTCATACTTGTCGAGACGACCATCTGCATAGGCGACTCTCCACAGGTTCTCGACCAGGAAGTGCTTGTCAGCTTCGCAAACATATTCGTTAACGAGGTCCGTGATATCTGCAAGATTTTCCTCTTCGCTCGCGGCATCCGCCATCTGAAGAAGTGACTCCAGCGTCGTGGCTGCAACCTTGAGCGTATCCTGGAGAATTTCGATGATCGCCTTTTCTTCCTCGGGATCCTCATCGAAATCTGCTTTTGAGCAGGCAACCAACAGTGCCGCAGCCGCATATTTGAATTCGTAGCTGTCGCGATCAATGCGTGTGCCCGGTGAGGGTCTCACATATATATCAAAAAACGTCTTAAAGTCCTTGGTCATGACTAATTCAACTCAGGCGGCTGGCTCCAATATTAGTTTATCGGCCTCTGATTCATAGTGAAAGGTAATTTGAACAACCTGGTGTTGGCCCGGATAATTCATGGAGGGACCGGAATTTAGGAGAAATCTGGCAAAGTATATTGGACTAACTCCTGAAGAATCATAGCCGTAGCTATGGTTCAAGGGAGTTCGTTCAATAGGCGAAGCCAGATTTATACTAAAACCGGTCAGGTACAAACTGGATTCTTCAGAATCCTCTCTCCTTTCTGTGACCTATTGAAACAAAACATGTTAACAACTGACTGCCTTCATGAAATATCCGGGCTATACTGCCCGACACCAGATAAAGGCAAACCATGAAAGTCCTGACAACAAAAATACCGCCTCCTATCGTCGCAGTAGTGTCCGGTATTCTCATGTGGGTTATCTCGGTAACCATTCCTATTGGAGCGTTTGAACTGCCATTCACGATGCAAACCTGGGCATCCATTGCAATCATCCTGGCAGGTACTGGAATCATGGCCAGCGGCCTGGCCGCATTTCGAAAATCAAAAACGACCGTTAACCCACTGACACCGGAAAATGCATCCAGCCTTGTCCTTGTGGGTATTTACCGGGTAACACGAAATCCCATGTACCTGGGGATGTTACTGATATTGTCCGCATGGGGTCTATTTCTGGGGAATGCCGTCACCTTTTTGGTGCTAGCTGCTTTTGTCACCTTCATGAACAATTTTCAGATTATTCCAGAAGAGGAGGCACTCGAGAAACTATTCGGACAGGCATTCCGTGACTATCTCTCAGCCGTAAGGCGGTGGATCTAGCTGCCTCAGAAAGCAGCTGGAGGGAACAGGTGTACAATCTACCATGGAAGCCTGTTGAAGACAGCAGATGCCTGCCTGGAAGCAGAAATCTAACCCCGCATGTCGCAACGCCTGCCCCGGAGCGGGCAATTCAAAGTGACTGGCTGATCAAATGACTAAACTGCTCGAGCCAGAGCAGGTTGGCACTGACCAACCTGCACGATTCACTTCCCCAAAATCGTGATACACAGAGCCGCGGCATCGGTGCCAAGAGAACCCCCTCCATTATGGGCAAGCGCAAGTTTGGCGTTTTCAACCTGTCGTTTTCCTGACCTGCCCTGCAACTGCTCGGTCAACTCTACTATCTGTGCGATGCCTGTTGCACCAACGGGATGCCCCTTGCGAAGCAGGCCCCCACTTGTATTAACGGGCAGCTTCCCACCAAGCCTGGTGGTTCCATCACTGATAAGTTTGCCACCCTCTCCCTTTGCACAAATTTGCAGCGATTCGTAGGCCATAATTTCGGCTGGCGCAGATGCATCGTGAAGCTCAACGACGGATAGATCCTCGGGTCCATACCCGGTTTCGCTATAAGCCAGTTCAGTCGCAAATTCTGCAACACCAGCCTCACCTGCTTCACGGTCCCACCCAGAATGTAACGCACTGGACAATACTCTGACCGCGTTATTAAGCCCAAGCTCCTTCTTCTTGGCCTCGCTCACAATAACGACGGCTGCAGCTCCATCACCGATCGGGGAACACATGGGTCGGGTCAGCGGCTCAGCGATCATTGGTGACGCCAAGACATCTTCTACTGTCAGAGCTTCCGTGAACTGTGCACGGTTATTCATACTTCCATGAAAAGAGTTCTTGGCCGATACACCGGCGAACTGCTCCACGGTCGTACCGTAAGCCGCCATATGTGCCCGAGCTGCCGACGCATAAATGTCCATGAACATTGAGCGATTTTCCCCCGCCCCGCCCGAGGCTTTCTTGGCGCCTGAGTTTTCAGCATTTTTCTTCAGGTTTTCCATGATTTCAGCCAGTGCCTCAACATCAACAGCACCAGAAAATGCGGCGAACGATTTTCGCTTGTCCACGTCATAGAGTTTCTCCACACCTACGGCGAGCACCACATCATATAGCCCTCCTGTAACCATGGCGCATGCCTGGTTGAATGCTGTTGAGGAGCTCGCACAGGCATTTTCAACATTAATGATGGGGATTTGGCCGATGCCTACATTTCGAAGGACAACCTGGCCACGAATACATTCCTGCCCAGTCACCAGCCCTGCCGCAGCATTACCAACCCAGGCTGCCTGGATGTCTTTCTTATCCATCCCTGAATCTTCAATAGCATCGTTGATTGCACCAGCACCGATAGCCTTTAAACCCATATCCAGATGCTTCCCAAACCGGGTCATACCAACACCGGCAACATAAGCATTCATCTTCATTTCAAATTCCTCCAGTAATGATTTTCAAGCGACTCTACAGCAACCCCGGCGGTTCTATACCGAACGCTTCCTGCAGATAGGCCAATTCTTCTTCCCGGTCGGGCAAGGGCGCGGGTCGCGTAAACAACTTATCTCTTTTTAGCTCATCAACCAAATCATCACTAGGCGGATAGGATTGATCATAGGAATCCATTTTGAAAAGGCTGCCAAATTCCTGCCGCGGACGCTGACCCCCGGCTTCCGTTATCCGGCTTCCAAGTGATCATATCCGCACCAGTCATGTGTTCATTGATACAAATCAACATTCAAGCTTGATCTGAATCATCGCCCCGCTAGACTAGTAAGTCCATTTTGAACGTATAGAACCAAGTTAACAGCTCATGGTCCTCAGTAAAAACGATAAGCAGCGATTAGATTGCTTCCTAACCAAAATCCAGAAGGACTCTGATGGTTTTCTTGGTTATCCGTCTGCGAAGGACTTTGATTTTTCAATTTTCAATGATTACTTCCATTTCCCCTTCAATAATATCGGTGATCCATTTAATGATGGCTCCTTTAAGGTGACGAGCAAGGAATTCGAACGGGAGGTACTTCAGGAAATGGCAACACTGCTTCGGGCCCCCGAAGATGACTGGTGGGGCTACGTCACCAATGGGGGTACCGAGGGCAACCTTTACGGCCTTTACCTCGCCCGGGAACTACATCCCAACGCCATAGTCTATTTTTCACAGGCAAGCCACTACAGCGTCACCAAGAACCTGCATTTCCTGAACATGCGCCACATCATGATCCGCGAACAGGAAAATGGAGAGATGGATTATGACGATTTAGCCGAGACACTGAATATCCATAGAGATGTACCAGCAATCATCTTTGCCAATATCGGCACAACAATGACCGAAGCAAAAGATGACATTGAAAGAATTCAGTCAATTCTTGATGACTTTGCGATCGTAAATCGCTATATCCATTGTGATGCAGCATTGAGCGGCATCATAGCGCCATTCCTTACGCCCAGACCCGCATTTGATTTTGCCGATGGTGCAGACAGCGTTGCAATTAGTGGTCACAAATTTATCGGTTCTCCTATTCCGTGCGGCATTGTGCTGGCTAAAAAACACTCAGTAGATAGAATCGCCCAGTCCATAGCCTATATTGGCACCCTTGACACAACGGTGAGTGGATCCAGGAATGGGCTGACGCCACTATTTTTGTGGTATGCGCTCCGCCATTTTGGAACTGATGGAATGCGTGTGCGTGTAAACGAATCCCTGGCCGTCGCTGCCTATGCTGCTGACCGGTTAAATGACATTGGTATAGCAGCCTGGCGAAATGAGAATGCGATTACCGTGGTCTTTCCGTCCCCCGGACCTGCCATACGAGAAAAATGGCAACTTGCTACTAATGGAGATCAAAGTCACATAGTGGCAATACCTGGCATTGAAAACAGCGATATCGATCAATTCGTTAATGATATGAAGGCAGAGTTGGAGAACTAATGCGCCAGTTAACTGTTGTTGGTAAAGATCGTCCCGGCCTGGCTGCAGACATTACAGAATTGTTGGCAAAAAATGGAATTGATATAAGAAATATCAGCTCTCACCTTGCGGGCCAGGATGCCTACATTACGCTGACCTTGTCCGATCACCACCGTGGTTTCGAACTCTTGATGCAAGCCGGATACAACGCCGTTTCAGATGACAGTGTTCTAATTCGCATCATTGACAGGCCCGGTTCTCTGGCGAAGCTTTCCCGAGAAATTTCCGAACAGGGGATAAACACCCGCGCCATGACGATGATACATCATGACGATGGCTATACTATCGCTGCAATCAGCACAGACCAGAATGACAAGGTCAGGGAACTATTTAAAAATTCCATAGTGAGCTAACTCATTTTCCTGATGGGCGTCTCCGTGGCTTAGTCGGTAATCCCGTATGTTGAGTTTTGAAGGCCCTTGATCCTGGCTTGCTAGCCGCAAATTGAATTCGAGGGACCAGGTGGTTCCTGCCGTTGCCAATCAGATCGCCGCGGCCCATTTTCTCCAGATTTTCGCGCAACAGCGGCCAGTTCTTGGGGTCATGGTAGCGAAGAAATGCCTTGTGCAATCGACGGTTCCTGGCGCCCTTCGCCACTGCTACATCTTCGCTGTGCCGGCTCACTCTCCTTAGCGGGTTCTTGCCCGAATGAAACATTGCCGTGGCGCTTGCCATGGGGGACGGGTAGAAGTTCTGCACCTGGTCTGCACGAAATCCATTTTGCTTCAGCCAGAGAGCAAGCTGGAGCATATCTTCATCCCGTGTGCCCGGGTGGGCGGCTATGAAATAGGGAATCAGGTATTGCTCCTTGCCGGCTTCCCCCGAATACCTGTCAAACAATTCCTTAAAGCGCTGGTAGGTCGCCATGCCCGGCTTCATCATTTTTGACAGGGGTCCAGCTTGCGTATGCTCCGGCGCAATCTTCAGGTAGCCGCCCACATGCTCTTTCACCAGTTCCTCAACATAAGCTGGGGTCTCTACCGCCAGGTCATAGCGCAGACCCGAGGCGATCAGCACTTTCTTTACACCTTCTATGTTACGGGCATTCCGATAGAGAGAAATCAGCGGGGTCTGGTCGGTATCCAGGTTCCTGCAGATACCTGGATAGATACAGGATGGCCGCCTGCAGCTGGCCTCTGTCTTTTTTTCTTTGCAGCCGAGACGCCACATATTGGCCGTTGGACCGCCAAGGTCTGAAATAACACCTGTAAAACCAGGCGTCTTATCCCTGATCTCTTCGATCTCCTCAAGAATCGACTCTTCAGAGCGGCTCTGAATAATTCTGCCCTCGTGTTCAGTAATAGAACAGAAGGTACAACCACCAAAGCAGCCGCGCATGATATTGACTGAGAAGCGAATCATTTCATAGGCAGGGATAGGGGCATCACCATAGGATGGGTGCGGCACTCGCTGAAAGGGCAACCTGAAGACCCAGTCCATTTCCCGCGTAGTGAGCGGAGTAGCGGGCGGATTCAACCACACATACCTGTCCCCATGGGCTTGTGCCAGAAACCTGGCATTGCCCGGATTCGTCTCCCGGTGCAGAATTCGGGACGCGTGAGCATACAGAACCCGGTCTTCCATTACCGCTTCATAGGGGGGCAAGACAACCAGGTCGGGGTTCTCCTGAATCCCAACCAGCTTGATAACTTCAGGCTGAGGAACCGATAAATCACTAACCCGCTCACCTGGAAGTCTGGTCTCATCAATCGACCTTGCATCACCAGGCAATTCACGGATCGCATAAGCAGTACCACGAATATCCTGTATCTCAGCAATTACTTCACCCTGTGCAAGGCGGTGGGTCAATTCGACGATGGCTCGTTCTGCGCTGCCGTAAAGCAGCATATCCGCCTTGGCGTCGAGCAAGATAGAACGGCGGACCTTCTCGCTCCAATAGTCGAAATGAGCAATACGCCTCAGGCTGGCTTCAATCCCACCGATCACTATCGGGACCTTGGGGTATGCCTCACGGCATCGCTGGGAGTAGACCAGTACCGACCGGTCCGGTCTTTTTCCACCCACATTACCTGGCGTGTAGGCGTCATCGTGGCGAATTTTTCTATCCGCGGTATAACGGTTGATCATGGAGTCCATATTTCCGGCAGCCACGCCAAAATACAGGTTGGGTTTGCCCAGCACAGTGAATGGCGCAGCAGAGGACCAGGCAGGCTGGGTGATGATGCCAACCCTAAAACCCTGTGCTTCCAGCACCCGGCCAATGATCGCCATGCCAAAACTCGGGTGATCGACATAGGCATCGCCGGTGACGATGATCACATCACAACTATCCCAGCCAAGGGCATCCATTTCCTGGCGACTTGTCGGCAGAAAAGGCGCCACGCCAAAACACTCCGCCCAATAGGGTCGATAGCCAAGTAGGTCTGTCGTGGGCTGAAGCGGGTTCATCCGGGTTCCAATCTGAAGGGTGCTGCAGCGTAGCAAATTTCCTTCATCTAGTCCGTCGATTTAGCAGGACGAATAAGTTATCCTTCGCCTAACCCTTGACACTAAAATTTTACTTATCAACACGTATCCCACGGGGATAGTTGGTTAGGGCATTCTAATGTTTGAGCACGCACAACTGACAGCCTGGATCGATGAAAAGGTAACCCTCTGCCAGCCTGACAAGGTCGTCATATGCGACGGCACTACTGAAGAATATAACAAGATGTGGGGTCTGTTGATGGCCGCGGGCGTTGCCACAAAACTCAACGAAGAAAAGAGACCCAACAGTTACCTTGTCCGATCAGACCCGGCTGACGTTGCCAGGGTCGAGAGCCGTACTTTTATCTGTGCAGACAAGCAGGAAGAAGCCGGCCCTACAAACAACTGGACCCATCCGGACGAAATGCGCAAAACCCTGACAGGCCTGTTCGAGGGTTGTATGCGCGGCCGCACCATGTATGTCATCCCTTTCAGCATGGGTCCTGTCGGTTCGCCAATAGCCCATATTGGCATTGAAATTACTGATTCACCCTATGTTGTCACCAACATGCACCTCATGACCAGGGTTGGACAGGCGGTCCTGGATGAACTTGGTACCGATGGAGAGTTTGTACCCTGTATTCATTCAGTAGGCGTACCCCTGATCGAAGGCACCAGCGATGTGCCCTGGCCCTGCAACCCGGAGAATCTCTATATCGCACACTTCCCCACGACTCGAGAAATCTGGTCTTTTGGCTCAGGTTATGGCGGAAACGCACTACTGGGCAAGAAGTGTTTTGCATTGCGCATCGCCTCTGCCATGGCGCGAGATGAAGGTTGGCTGGCAGAACACATGTTAATTCTCAAAATGACTAACCCGGAAGGTGCCTCACACTATGTAGCTGGAGCATTCCCAAGCGCCTGTGGCAAGACAAACCTTGCCATGTTGGTTCCAACAATCCCAGGCTGGACCGTAGAAACGGTTGGTGACGATATCTGCTGGATGAAGTTTGGCGACGACGGCCGGTTGTACGCGATCAACCCGGAGGCAGGCTTTTTCGGTGTCGCGCCGGGCACCAGTATGAATTCCAACCCCAATGCCATGTTAAGCCTGGAGAAGAATTGCATTTTCACTAATGTCGCCCTGACCGATGATGGTGATGTCTGGTGGGAAGAGATGACCAAAACACCTCCATCTCACCTGGTTGACTGGAAAGGTAATGACTGGACCCTGGATTCCCCTGAACCCGCAGCCCACCCTAACTCAAGGTTCACAGTTTCGGCCGCGCAATGCCCGGTAATCGCCAACGAATGGGAGGACCTGAAGGGTGTGCCAATAAGCGCAATATTATTTGGAGGTCGCCGTGCAACCGTTGTACCCCTAGTGAATGAGGCTTCAAGCTGGACCCAGGGCACTTTCTTCGGATCTATCGTATCCTCCGAGAAGACAGCCGCCGCTGCCGGAACGATCGGTGAACTTCGCCGAGACCCGATGGCCATGCTGCCCTTCTGTGGCTACAACATGGGTGACTACTGGAATCACTGGATCAATATCGGCGGTCAGGAAGGCGTAAACCTGCCCAAGATCTACTACGTCAACTGGTTCCGGAAGAATAATTCCGGCGAGTTTATGTGGCCGGGATTTGGCGAAAACTCCCGGGTCCTGAAGTGGATATTTGAACGCTGCGAAGGTACGGCTGATGCCAACGTAACCCCGATTGGCAATCTGCCAACCCTTGACTCCCTTGATCTGGAAGGTCTGGATGTCAGTGCCGAGGACATCGCAGAACTACTCCGCGTCGAAGTAGAGGGTTGGCTGGCAGAGGTGCCAATGATTGAGGACTACTTCAAAGAATTTGGTGACCGTTTGCCAAAGACATTAAGCGAAGAGTTAGCAAGCCTTAAATCAAACCTGCTGCAAGGATCTTAAATGGTGTAGCCACCAGTCCACTTCGGTTTCCCCTGGTAACGCTGTTTCCAGAAAAATCAGTAATGTTAAGTTAATCCACCCTGGTGCTATGATTCGATTATTACCCTGGTTTGGAAATCTGATATGAAAGAGAAGATAGTACCTGACGACTTTGACTGGCGATCCGTTACACCGGAGGACTCACCGAAAACGCCAATGGATGTCATGGCGGACCCACTGCATGAAGAATTAACGAATGCAGACCTATCGGAAGGTGACGATGCCTACGACTTCAGCAGCAGAATCTATGACTACTCCGATGGAACCGAAAAAAGCACCGGAGAGATGTTTCACCTGGCCGAGGCCACAAGGGAGAAACCGGTTGCCCTGATTTTCGGCTCCTACACCTGACCACCCTTCAGGGTTCAGTTGGAACCCCTGCATGAACTATGGGAACAGCATCGCGATCAGGTGGATTTCGTCGTGGTTTATATTCGAGAAGCACACCCGGAAGATGGTTGGGTGGTCACCATGAACCGTGAAGAGGGAATAGCCTTTAGCGACCCCACTACTACTGACGAAAGGGTCGAGGCCGCCTCCTCCTGCGCCATAAGGTTAAAAATCAGGATGCCGGTTCTGGTTGATGATATCGATGACAAAATTGCCAGTGCCTATGGTGCACTACCTGATCGCCTTTACCTGATCGGCAAGGGTGGTAAGGTCATCTACCAGGGCTTACCCGGCCCCTGGAATTTTGATCCAGAGGGACTGGCTGCGGCGATAGCAAAACTTTAAGTATTGGCATTGGGGTGCCTGCACCCCACCGCTTTACAGGCAAAAGATCGCGAAAATATTACCCCAGCCTTTCGATAATTGTTCCTGTGCCCAGACCACCGCCACAACACATCGCGATCAGCGCATATTTGCCATCGCATCTTTCTAGTTCATGCAAAGCCGTGGTAATGAGCCGTACTCCGGTACTGCCGGTGGGATGACCCAGGGCTATAGCACCGCCGTTCACTTCTGCATATCACCCGACGTTAGGTCTGCAGCATCAAACAGGGTTGCCAACTGATTTCCCTCGTATGGGGCTTCAGCAAAAACATCAGTAATGTAGAAGGTATGTACCATGCCTCTAGTTTACCGGTCTTTCCTAAACGGTGAATGCTCCTCGATATAGTCAATCTCTTCCAGCACGTACTTGTTTTCCTGGTTAAGGTAGTGACTCACCGCGTCACGGAAGGACTCATTAACGATCCAGTGAGCACTAAAAGTTTGCGCCGGCAGATATCCGCGCGCCAGTTTGTGAGGACCCTGTGCCCCCGCTTCCACTCGTTTCAGGCCATGTCTGATCGCATATTCGATAGCCTGGTAGTAGCAAACCTCAAAATGAAGAAATGGGTGGTCTTCGAGGCAACCCCAGTTACGTCCATAGAGACACTCATCACCAATGAAGTTAATTGCGCCGGCAATGTAGCGCCCCGCCCTCTTGCACATTATCAGTAGCACATGATCTGGCATGGTCTCGCCGACAATAGAGAAGAATTGACGGGTCAGGTAGGGGGAACCCCACTTGCGACTGCCCGTATCACGATAAAAATGGAAAAATGCATCCCAGTGCTCCTCCCTTAAATCATTGCCACTAAGCAATTCAATCTCAATATCATTATCGACAGCAGCTCGCCTTTCACGCTTAATGTTTTTACGTTTTTTTGATGACAGGTCTCCAAGAAAATCGCTGAAGGACCCATAGTCATGATTAAGCCAATGGAATTGCTTGTCGGTCCGCTGCAGGAACCCCATTTCCCCCATACGATCCCACTGTGATTCATCGGCAAACGTGACATGAACTGAGGATACTTCCATGTTTTCCGCGACCTGCATGATGCCGTACAAAAGATACTTTTCATATTCCACGTCCTGGGTCAGGAGTCGACGGCCGTTGGCGGGAGTGAAGGGAACGGAACACTGCAATTTAGGGTAGTAGCGTCCACCCGCCCGCTCAAAGGCATCGGCCCAGCTGTAATCAAACACATACTCACCCTGGGAATGGCTTTTGAGGTATAAGGGAACCGCACCCTTGATGCCGGCCTTCTCGTCTTCCAGAACCAGGTGGTATGGAGCCCATCCAGTTTCGGCTACGGCAGATTTGCTTTCCTCCAGAGCATGAAGGAATGCAAATGACAGAAACGGATCGAAAGGTACCGATGCGGGATTAGCACACGCATCCCACGCAGCCTGACCAATTTCGCTGATGCCGGCACAAGCCTTTATCGAATACGTCATTGGCCAAGCTGCCTCGGTATTTGGCTACAACATTTCGTTGGCGATTAATTCCAGGGCTTCGGGTTGGCCGGCTCCGATTAACATGCTGCCAACGTGGCCCTTGGCTCCTGCTTCCTTCCAGGCTTTCAGCCTTTCCCTGATTCGCTCAGCAGGACCAAGAAGGTGTACCGCATCAACCAGCTCATCCGGAACCGCAGCCATTGCCTCATCCTTCTTACCCGAAAGATAAAGGTCCTGAATCTTGACAGCAGCATCTTCAAAACCAAGGGCCTTTGTATAATCGTTATAGAAGTTCTGGTCGCGGGCTCCCATGCCACCAATATAGAGCGCCATATGTCCTTTGGCGAACTGGCGACAGGCATCAACATCATCGCCCATAATGCAGGTTACAAACGGCGCAATATCATAGTCCATCAGTGTTTTATCAGCCTTATCCAAACCTTTGCCTATTGACCCTTCAAATACATCATACCGCTCAGGGTTCATCCAGATTGGGAATACGCCATCTGCAACTTCGGCACTGCCTTCCAGTCCTTTTGGTGTTATGGAGGCCGTGTAAATCGGTATGGAAGTATCTGCCTGCAGAATACTTTTTAATGGTTTACCAAGGCCAGTGCCATCAGCACCACTATAGGGCATGCTGTAATGAAAGCCCTGGTGCTCAACCGGTTCTTCCCTGGCCATTATCTGTTTCATGATGCTGACATACTCTTTGATTCGAGTTATTGGCCTGCCGTATGCGACACCATGCCAGCCCTCAACTACCTGTGGTCCAGAAGCACCAAGACCGACGATAAACCTGCCATTTGAAAGCTGGTTTAGGGTCATGGCTGTCATGGCGGTACAGGCAGGTGAACGCGCCGGCATCTGCATGATCGCAGTACCTACCTTGATTGTTTCCGTATTAGCCAAAATCCAGGCTGCAGGTGTGACAGCATCTGAACCATAGGCCTCAGCGGTCCAGACCGAATCGTAGCCAAGGCTCTCCGCATATTTTATGCGGTCTATCTCCAGGTTAACGACCTTGCCTGAATATCCACTCAATAGTCCAAGTTTCATTTTTTACTCCATAGTTTTCGTTTGTAATCTGTCGACCAAGCGCCCAATCTAATGGGGGAACATCTTGGCAGTAAATGCGTCATAAGTTGCCTGCGACTCCGTGGGCGATACGCAGGAAATAATGTGGGTAGTGATGCCACCTTCTCCATACTCTCGAATCCTGTCCTGGCATTCATCCATGCTTCCCAGGATAGCAATATCATCAATCAGCCTATCTCCAAGAGCGCCCGTTGTCTTCTCCCTGTCTTTTGCTGCCCAGCCTTCTGAAATTGTTTTTGCGACATCTTCATGACCTACCCAGGCAAGGAAATCGTTGTATACGGGTGTCGCGTAGTAGGGAGCAAAACCTTTGCGAACAAGATCTCTCGCACGAGGCTTGTCGTCGGTTACGATAACCTGATGACGGCAGACAATTTCAATATCTTCAAGCTTCTTCCCGGCGCGTTCAGCTCCGACCCTGATGTGTTCCATCATTTTCGGCAATGCATCCTTAGGGAACAAATTCAAAATGACCCCGTCGCTAAATTCAGCTGCTGCCTCGAGCATCTTGCTCCGCAAAGCTGCCATATAGACGGGCTGCTCATCTGCCTCCAGTGGTAACTGCCTGTACCCGTGACTATGGACAGCCTTACCCAAGAAGTCGGTTTTCTCCCCGCGGAGCATGCTCTTAACAAGCTGCGTTGTTTCCTTTACCCGTGTCAGGGGCTTCTCAAATTTCTGGCCGTGCCAATTCTCCATCATCGTATGACTTGACGATCCCAGCCCAAGTATGAAGCGCCCCTTTGACAATTTGTTTAATACGTAGGATGTCGAAGCGAGTACGGCTGGTGTTCTGGAATAAACCGGAATAATGGCAGTACCGATTCTGCACCGCTCGGTATTTAGTGCGACTGCTGCTGCCGTTGTCAATGCATCCACACCAGAGCCGTCAGCAAACCACAGGTCATCGTACCCTTGGGCTTCAGCCCATTTTGCAAGTTCTATGGTCGCATCAACTCCGCGAAAGTCCGGTAGTGTCAACGCCGTTCTTTGAGGCACTGTCATTATATTCCTTACAACTTGAGTTTTTCTGCTGGCTAGTCGGTCTCTTGCCGCCAGACCAGAGGAGGTTGACCCTGTGACATTTCTACGACTCCCGAGATCTCGATTCGCCAGGGAGTCAATTTCAGCAATCCATAAGCCGGGTCATCATGGCTTTTCCAGAACACGCCCGGATCATAGCCAACGGGTTCAGGCGTAGATTTGAATAACTCCCAGATGCGTTCCCTCTGAATGGGATCATCATCCCATCGCGCCTTACAATCAGCATAAACCTGCTTGTGATCAGGATCCCAATAGCTTAACGAGACGTAAGAGTTCTCCGCCAGATGTTTGGTCTTCAGCGTTTCACGACCGGTGGCTATCCAGCCTGTGTTCCCCTCCCAGATCGGGTGCAGCATTCTTGACCTGGGTCGACCATTTCGATTAAGGGTGCAAACGGAGCACCAAACGATTTTGCGAACTCGCCGGTCAAACTCTTCTTCAATTACACTAAAATTATCAATATCCATTGCTAGATAATATCCGTGCTGGAAACGTTTGTCTCATCGTTCTGCCCGCCCAGGTCACTGACATCAAACCCGGGCCGGTAAAGCTGTTTCTTCTGTTCGCCACTCTTTTTTCGCTCGTATTTTACTGCTGCAGTGTATTCGGGATCCTTCAATTCAGTTGCCCCGAAAGATTTCTGCTGTCGTAATACCGGCACTTCGCCATAGGTGGTAGATCTCTGTCTTGGCAGCCTGCCGGTGCTTCGGATAATTTCCTCCATCTCCTCTGGTGATGTCTCCTGCCCATGACTTGCCCCCGCTGCGCGGGTTATCGTTTCATTCATCAAGGTTCCGCCGAGATCATTCACGCCAGCCGCGAGGCAGGCTCGAACACCATCGTGGCTGAGTTTCGTCCAGGATGCCTGGATATTCCTGAAGTGTGGATGCAGCACCAGGCGTGAGATAGCATGAATCAGAATCGCTTCCCTGAAAGTAGGTCCTTTCCGTGCATTGCCCTTCAGATAGATTGGGGATTCCATATGGATGAAGGGCAAAATGACGAATTCCGTGAAGCCGCCTGATTTCGCCTGTAATTCCCGAACTCGAAGGAGATGGCGCGCCACATGCCTGTACTGCTCTATATGACCAAACATAATTGTAGCAGTGGTATTGATACCCTGTTCGTGAGCTGTCTCCATTACCTCCAGCCATTGCGACGTATTAATCTTGTCGGCACAGAGTGTTTCACGTACTTCATCATCCAGTATTTCTGCAGCCGTGCCGGGAAGAGTTCCAAGACCGGCTTGCCTCAGTTGACCCAGGAAATCGCCGATGCTAACGCCTAGTGTATGGGCACCTTGCCAGACTTCCAATGGAGAAAAAGCATGTATATGCATTTCTGGCGAAACCTGCTTAATACTGTGGCAAATATCAATGTAGTTCTGCCCAGTGTATTCAGGGTGAATACCACCCTGCAGGCAAACTTCAGAGGCTCCCCTCTCCCAGGCTTCCCTGGTTCGCCGCATGACCTCCTCTGGAGACAGATCATAAGGTCGACCGCGAAGGTTCTCACTCATTTTGCCTTTTGAAAAGGCGCAAAACTGACACTTGAAGTAGCAGATGTTTGTGTAGTTGATGTTTCGATTCACGCAATAGGTGACTTCATCCCCTGCCACTTGTTTGCGAAGCCTGTCGGCTGCCTTGCACACATGGGTGAATTCATCACCGCGGGCTCTAAACAGGCGAACGATTTCAGCTTCTTCGAGCGTTTCTCCCTGTGATGCTTTCCCGAGTATGTCAGCCAATTCCTGCGATGGCCTTGATTTTGGTAAGCCAGTTACTCTCGCAAGTTCACCTTCCGGTGGCTGTACCGTATGTCCCGCCACCCAGTCTTCAGCCCGGGCGAACCCTTGTCCATCTATCGCCCGCAAAACAAATGGCTTCAGTTGCGGATCGACCCACTGATCGAGATCCATCGCATAGTCCGGGTAGATTACCAGCCTTTCGGTCAGCAATTTACCCGTATTGGCTGTCTCACTGGCAAGGTTCGAAAGATGCGGCCAGGGTGCCTCCGGGTTAACAAAATCAGGCGTCACCGGCGATACCCCTCCCCAATCATTGATTCCTGAATCAACAATCCGCCCCAGGACGCCGGGACTGAGGTTCGGCGGCGCCTGGATATTCATCGCCGGCCCAAAAATGATCCGCGCCATCGCAATGGTCCAAAGTAGTTCGTTCAGGTCCGGCTCTGGAGCATCTGCCATTAATGTATCCGGTTTCGCCCGGAAGTTCTGGACGATGATCTCCTGGACATGCCCATGGATTGAATGTATCTCATGCAGCGCCAGCAATGACTCAATTCTCTCCTGCCGAGTTTCACCGATGCCAATGAGAATTCCAGATGTGAACGGCACTTTAGCTTCCCCGGCAAATATCAACGTCTCCATGCGCCGCTCTGGAATCTTGTCAGGAGAACCGTGATGCGGCATACCCTTTTGTGTTAAGCGAAGTGAGGAACTTTCCAGCATTATTCCCATCGAGATTGATACTTCTCGCAGCTCTCTGAATTCGGCTGCATCCATTAACCCCGGGTTCAAATGAGGAAACAGTCCTGTCTCATCGAACACCATCTTGGCCATATCTTTCAGGTAGGACAGTGTGGACTCCTGTTTCAAATCCTTTAGCCCGTCCCTGGCGGCCTTGTAGCGAAGTTCTGGCTTATCTCCGAGCGTGAACAAGGCTTCCTTACAGCCCGCCTCCGCACCATCCTGGGCGATTTTCAATACCTCTTCAGGATTGAGGTATGGAGATGTCAACTTCCTCGGCACCTGGGCAAAGGTACAATAATGACAAACATCACGACATAAATGCGTTAGCGGGATAAAGACTTTACGTGAATATGATATTGCAGACTGATGTCCCTCATCACGTAGTCGTGCCGCAACTTCCATGAGAGCGTGAGTTTCTTCGAATCGGGACAGTTCAAGAATCTCGCGCGCAACCAACTTGCCCGATTCAGCGTTCCCCAACAGTTTCTCAAAGTCGTCCACTAGTCGCCTCTAACCAATTTTTTGAAACCCTTCCAACATTCTTTCCATTATCCCACTTTCCCTGATATATCGATGGGTATTCGATTCAATGCGTGACTCCACCAGTATCCTTGAGAGCTCAATCAAGTCTTCCGGTGTATCAATATCAAGACCAATGCCTGGCAATTTCGCCACACTAGGCTCGATGTCCAGGCTGCGGGCAATTGCCAGATGCCGCCTGAAACTATCCTCTCCGAAGCCAAACTCCATACAATCCGGCGGAGAACAGGCGATACAATTCGAACCACCAAGGTCACTTGCCGGCACTATCATAAACTCAGGCCCGTCTTGCCTGCCAAAACCCTCTAATACAATTTCAAGCTCTTCCGGCGTTACTAGCGGGACATCTCCCGGCAGAAATAACATGATATTGACCCCATTGTTTGCCAGGGATTCAGCTGCCTTGGCTACGGAGGGAATCAAACCCGCACTCTCCGGTTCGTTTAGTACCTCAGCTCCATAAGCAAGCGCAAGTTCAGCAACCACATGATCACGAGTGACGACAACAATTTCATCTACCTGCGTACAGGCTTCAGCGGCCGTTAGAACATCTTCCACCATGGCACGAAACAAATGGTTGCGCTCATCAGTATCGAGGGCGGGTGCCAGTCGTTGTTTCGCATTTTCCAACTGCTTGATCGGTAAAACGGCTGAAGTACTCACTGGGAACTAGTCATGACTAGGTAATCTCGCTCGAAAAATCCAGGACCGCCTCGGCTAAATCCATCCTGTCCTGCAACGTTACCATGACTGTGTTTGTGACGATAGTCGACAGACCCAGTGACTCAACTTCATCACGTAGCCCCCTGTCCTGCTCATCCAATACAAACCCATGCACCTGCCCCGGGTATTGAGTGGCATAGTGCTCAGCTACTGCTAATGCAGTCTGGGGCATCCCAAGCTCCGCCATCATCTTCGCCGCAGGTCCTTTTAATGCCTGCCCACCAACGATTGGTGACACTGCTATCACTGCAGCTTTACTGGAGTTCAGTGCATCCATCACCCCTGGGACCTTGAGTACGGGGTCGACACTTACAAAAGGATTTGAGGGGCAGATTATTACCGCTGCAAGGGTTGGGTCCACCAGTGCTGCAATAAACCCTGGCGCTGGTTTCGCCTCGTCAATACCGCTAAAAACAAAACCCGTGACCTCTGGCCTGCATTCATCGCGCACAAAATAATGCTGGAAAGCCAGTTTCTCGCCAGCACGGGTGTGAACGATCGTCGCCACCGGGTCGTCAGTCATGGGCACCAGCCGATGCTTAATGGCTAGCTGCTTGCAAAAGTGGGAAGTAACTTCACTCAGAGATTTACCAGCAGCCAGCATTTGGGTACGGACCACGTGGGTACCGATATCCCGGTCCCCCAACCGAAACCACGATTCGCCACCCATCCTTTTTACCGCATCAAGAAAGTTCCAGCTCTCGCCCTCCTGCCCCCACCCCAGGTCCTTATTGTTTAGGTCGGCCAGGGTGTACATAACCGTATCGAGGTCAGGTGAGATGAAGAAACCAAGGTGAACAAAATCATCACCCGTGTTACCTGTAATTGTTAGTTTTCCTGGCTCAAGCATATGAGCTAAACCCAGGGCAAGTTTGGCACCACCAACACCACCAGAAATTGCAAGACAGCTTGACTGTGAAGAAAAACTCACTTCGCTACCTGAACAGGTCCATTTCTTTCGGTCTTACCAACGGAGTGACACCTCGCAAATTGCTATCAGCCGGTTCACGTGGTTTATAACCCACGCAAACTAC
>PBRP01000105.1 GCA_002726655.1 Gammaproteobacteria bacterium | reverse complement strand
CGCTGTCGGCATCTTTCGATGAGCCTCCATTAGAGCCATTCGATGAACCGTGGTCATCGCCGCTGACATTTTTCTTGTCACCGGTTTTGAAATCAGTTTCATACCAGCCACCGCCTTTTAGCCTGAAGACTGCGGCAGAAACCAATTTCTTGAGGTTCGGTTGCTCACATTCCGGACAGTCCCGCAATGGGTCATCCTTAAGTTTCTGTAGTTTCTCCAGCTTGTTTCCGCAAGCTTCACACTGGTATTCATAGATTGGCATAAGTGCCTTTATCCTGCAATTGTTAATTCACCACAATTGGCGGCCGCGAATTATAACCTAATGAAAGCAAAAGGCGACCCTGCTTCGCGGTTACGGGACCGACCGCCGCTGCACGAGACGCTAAAAAAACGATCACCCCAAATTAAAGGTACACAATTGCTTGCTTGAACTACTGCAATCATATATAAAACCACCGCCGTTGGGGGCATGACACCTTTTTTTAGCCCTAAAAGAAAGTAAGTTCACCCCGATATGACACCCACCTGTAAGATTCTGAAAAAGATGATGCAGGTGTAAACGTAAGTACAAATTCTCACAAATTTTTTTACCAAAGGATTTACGAATGGTTGCAAAGAAGACTAAAACCCAGAAAAAGCCAGCTGCAAAAAAAGTCAAAAGACTTCCAGCGGTCAAAGACAGGTACACCAAAAGTGCCATCCTGTCTGAAATTGCTGAGAATGCAGACCTTACCAAGACTCAGGTTGCGGCAGTCCTTGATGAACTTTCAACGCTCATCGAAAGACACATCAGGAAAGGTGCAGCCGGGGAATTCACTTTACCAGGCTTGCTAAAGATCAAGAAAGTAAAGACAGCTGCTCGCAAGGCTCGCAAGGGTGTACCAAACCCTTTCCGTCCGGGTGAGTTGATGGATGTTGCTGCCAAGCCCGCAAGCACGAAAGTTAAAGTGCTTCCGCTTAAAGGTCTTAAGGATTTTGCTTGAAGTGCAGATCCTGTTTAAAGGGCCGCAATAGCGGCCCTTTTTTCTGACCTCTACTTCTCTGGGCGTGATAGGTGGGCAAGTAACGAGCTATTTGCTTCCCAGTTTTGTCCATCAAATTCCTGGTACTTCACCTGGTTAAAACTCGATTGATCAAGGCACCGAAAATTGATGCTGACCCCATCGGGATTCGATCTGGGAATATAGTAAGACTTGATTCCGCAGGTAGAGCAAAAAAGATGCCTGGCAACATGACTATTGAAACTATAGGTCGACGGGGTGCCATGCCTTAGCCTGAAGGCCGAAGCCGGGACAATCAGGTGAAGATAGTCCGTCATCTGACAGATGGAACAGTTGCACTGATACACAGTGACACTATCCGGCGAGTCGAACTCGAACGCTACCTCTCCGCAATGGCAGCCGCCCTTGTGGATTCCCTGCATACTAGTCACCGAATAAAATTGAATACCAGTCATCTTACCCACAAGCAGACTGTTATCGCTCTAAAGAACTGACTAAGATTAGCGCAACCAATACCTTAGCCCAATGAGACAACCACCAATAAGCCGATTATGAGAGCATCCAAATACAACATTGTCACCCTAAAAGAAACACCTGCTGATGCTGAGATCATTAGCCACCAGTTACTGATCCGGGCAGGCTTTATTCGTAAAGCCGCCTCTGGAATCTACAGCTGGATGCCACTTGGCCTAAGGGTTCTGCAGAAAGTAGAAGCTATTATCCGTGAAGAGATGAATAGAACAGGCGCAATGGAAGTCCTCATGCCCGTGGTGCAACCGGCCGAATTATGGCAGGAATCTGGCCGATGGGACCAATATGACGAGGAGCTGCTGAAATTTACTGACCGGCACCAGCGGGATTTCTGTTTTGGCCCCACCCATGAGGAAGTCATCACTGACCTTGCGCGCAACGAACTAAAGAGCCACCGACAGCTACCGGCCAATTTCTACCAGATCCAGACCAAGTTTCGTGATGAAACGCGACCTCGCTTCGGCGTGCTCCGAGCACGGGAATTCGTGATGAAAGATGCCTATTCATTCCACCTCAATCAGCAAAGCCTGGAAGAAACCTACCAGTCCATGCATGATGCCTATGGCACCATCCTGGACCGGATGCAGCTTGATTTTCGCCCTGTGTTAGCAGATACGGGAAGCATCGGTGGTAGCGCATCGATGGAATTCCATGTTCTCGCTGATTCTGGTGAGGACAGGATCGCCTTCAGCACCAGCAGCGACTATGCGGCAAATATTGAACTGGCTGAAGCGATTGCACCGCCAAAAGATGAGTCAGCCCCGGAAGAGCTTAACGAGATTGCCACACCTGAGGTTCATACCATTGAGCAGGTCGCTGCTTTTCTGAGCGTACCTCCCGAGTCCACAGTCAAGACGCTGATCGTCAAGGGTGAAAATGAACCCCTTGTCGCACTGGTGCTTCGCGGAGACCATAAACTAAACCCGCTGAAGGCTGAAAAACTTGTTGGCGTTGCAGCGCCTCTCTCCATGGCGGAGGACGGTGAAATTAGCAGCGCCATTGGTTGCGCCCCTGGTTCTATTGGGCCCGTAAATCTGGGTTTGCCGATAATAGTAGACCGAAGCGCCGCTGCTCTGGCAAATTTTGTTTGTGGCGCCAATAAGGATGGCTTTCACCTGACCAATGCCAACTGGGCGCGTGATACAACTGAATTCTCGGTCTCTGACATCAGGGATGCGTTAGAGGGTGACCCTAGCCCCGATGGAAAAGGTGTTCTGCAATTCAAACGCGGAATTGAAGTTGGGCACATTTTTCAACTCGGTAAAGAATATTCAACACCAATGAACGCTACCGTGCTCGATGAGAACGGCAAGTCAATCATCATGACGATGGGCTGTTACGGTATGGGAGTTTCGCGGTTGGTCGGGGCAGTCATCGAACAGAAACATGATGACTCAGGCATCATCTGGCCCACCAATATAGCGCCATTTCAGGTAATTATTATTCCGATCAATGCGCACAAATCGGAAGCGGTCACTGAAACATCAGAAAAACTTTACAGTGAACTGACGGAGCTTGGCATTGAAGTATTGCTCGACGACCGTGAGGGCTACAGACCCGGCGCCAAATTTGCAGATTCTGAGTTAATCGGCATTCCCCACCGACTCGTGGTCGGTGATCGTGGGCTGGATAAGGGCGTGATCGAATATACCGAAAGGAAATCTTCTGACTCGAAGGATCTTCCCCTGGAGGGGTTAGTGGAAAATCTTCACCGGCAAATTCGGATAGAGCTCAACATTTAGCCTTGATTTGACATTAATTCGACGTTCAACTAAGGACCTGCCTCCAGGCTTCTAAGCAGTGAAGCTTCAGTCTGGGGTCCTACAAGGGTGGTGTGCAGCGTACCGTCCGCGGTTAACACAAAGGTAGTCGGTAAGACTTCAGGCCTTGTAAAACCAAGTTCGAGAGCAGGGTCAAACCTGAAAACCGGAAACTCAATTCCCATTTTCTTAACAGGTGCCTGCATCTCTTCAGGGTCCGGCTCATCAAAATTTACGCCAAAAATATGCAGCTTGTCTTGATATCCTGCGGCGATTCTATTCAGTTCAGGGATTTCTTTAAGACAGGGTCCGCACCAGGTCGCCCAATAATTAATTATCAGCCATTTACCTTTAAGGTCTGAATAGCGATAGCTGTTTCCTTCCGTGTCTTGAAAATCTGGTTGCTGGCAGGCTGTCAACGATGTCAGTATCAGGGCAATAGTCAGGGCTTTACGCATCAGGCTCACTCGGGACCTGGTTGCTTCTGGGACCGAAACAGACTCTCAAGATCATTTCCAAGAACACCCTGGCTACGAGCAGCGATTGATTGGAAAGTTTCCGAAAGTGTCGCCTCCCATCCTGATTTTTCCTCAAGACTTCTCGCCGGCAGGGGCCAGGGCAATTCCTCGTACAATTCCCATATCGTAATTTCACTCAGATCCTTTAGTAGTACCAGCCCACCCTTGTCGACCGATCTGATTAAATCAAGCGCCACCAGCTGCTGCCGGTATTCAGTCCACTTCTCTAGTTCAATTCTGGAACCCAGGTCACGAATTTTCTTTTCCGTCACCACCTCACCGTTCTGATGTGCCTGATAAAAAACGTCAAGAATAATCAGTACCTGGAACAATGGATCTTCTAACTTATCGCTGCCTTCGAACCGATACACCCCAAGGCTTTTCACCAACTCCGCCCCCATGAGAATGATTGTCCAGGAAACATAGATCCAAAGCAGAAAAAGCGGCACAACGGCAAAAGTACCGTAGATCAATTCAAAATCTGAGCGCGACATAACGAAACCGAAAAGGAATTTCGCCGTTTCAAAAATTACGGCAATAAGCACACCACCTGCCACCGCATGCCTGAGAGGGACCTGTGTATTAGGTACCACCACGTAAATGAGCATAAAGGTTGAGGCGCTGAGAAGTAATGGCAGGAAGCGGAGAAACAAGGGGGAATCAGTAACATCACTAATCAAAGGGATTGACAGTACATAGGTTGTAACGCCAATTCCCACACCAACCAACAAAGGGCCGAGGGAGAGAACCGCCCAATACATCATTAGCCTTTGGAAACCGTGCCGGGGCTCCTTGATGCGCCATATCTCATTAAATGTTCGCTCAATGGTAAACAACATCAAAAAAGCTGTAACTGCCAGGAACACGGCACTCGGAATGCTCAAGTTCTGCGCCTGTTGGGAAAAGCCCCGCAGATATTCCTGTGCCAGTGCAACATTCTCAGGAACGATATTGGAAAAGATGAAATCTTCGAGAAGCCTGCCCATGCCACCAAACGACTCAAACGTTGATAACACTGTATACATGACCGTAAGCGCTGGCACGACTGCAAACAGCGTCTGGTAAGTCAGCGCTGCCGCAGTTGTCTGGCAACTATCCTCAATATAGTGGCGAATAACGAAGCCAGCCAACCGCCAGCTTTGTACCGCACCCTGCCTCACTTTTCCAGACACAGATCTTCCCTCCCCGATACCGCAGGATCAATCCCCGATAACACGCTTACACAATGTTTAGGTGCCACGGGGAAAACTACAATCTACCACAAACTTGCAGTTCTATTGCTCAGCCAGGTGATAAGTGTTGGTTAGGGGGTTTCAGGAGGGGTGAAGGGAATAAAAGCTGGAATTGTTCAGTGGACAATCTTCTCCTGGTAGGCAGGCCGCGCTGCTGGTTCAGTTTCAAATTCCTGGTGTTCATCGAACAGGTCATTGCTGACCTTAACTTCATAGCGCCTGGTTGAAACCTCACCATCAAGGAGTTCCGGGAGCTTCCTGAGAAAATCTTCCATATGGCTCGTTTCAAAATGGCCTTGCAGCGCATCGACGGATTCCCATTCCTGAAACAGGAGCAAGTTGTTTGGATCCGTCAGTCCGACATAAAATTCATAGGTAATACACCCATATTCAGCCTTGCTGGCGGCAGCCATTCGTCGCATTATTTTCAACGCTTCGTCTCTGGTCTCTGGTTTTACAGGGAAAGTCCCGTGGACAATGATCATGGCAAGGCTTGGAGTGGGTAGACCTGAGATTATACAGGCATTTGCGAGGCAGGATATAGATAGTTCAGATGAACTGCACAGGGCGGGAATCAGCCCCCTGATCCGGCAACCAATCCTGCCAGTTCCTCATCGCTGTTGGCACAGACCAGTCAAGGGTAAATAAAAAGGGAATCATCTGATTCCCTTTTTATATAACGTTCTCGCCCAGGCCTATTTCCGCTTCTTCCGCTTGCGCTTCATGGCTTCAAGCTGCGCTTTGCTGGGCTGGGCCTTCAGCAACTTCTTGTAGATCTTAGATCGTTTTGAAATCTTTTTGTGAGAGATATAGAAATCTACCGCCTTCAGCCAGGCACCTTTCAGACCATGGAGATTTATGGAGACCGTCGTGTTGACTATTTTGCCCACCTTCGACGACATAATACCAATCTGGAACACTGGGGTTCTTGTGCCACTTTTTTCCGTCTTCATTCGAAACAGAATGCCACGGACCTTACCACCTTTGTCAAACAAGGCAGTTTTGGCAGCTTCCGCCTTCGCCTTGGCCTGCTTGTTAGCAAGTACCGCATCACGCTGTTCCGCAGTATCTTTTATCTTGGCTCGCGCTGCTCCGCGAAGACGCTTACCATTTGCCTTTAATGAAAAATACTCCTGGTACGTTTTACCAGCTATTTGTCGCCTAACTCGAAACCCATGAAAGCGAGTTGTATCAAGTAATTCTACGCTCATCTCAGTTACCTTTATTTAGTTACGTGGTGGTTCCTGCAACTCTCCCTGTATCTAGCGCAGACCCCAACAAGTCCGGGAAGATTAATCACAAGCAATTTCAGGGAGCGGTAATACTACCTCAATTAGTGTGGAAATGTATCTCTAATCTGGAATTATTGTGATCCTAAGTAGGTACTAACGACACCGCCCCACTAGCAACTAACGAGCTAATTTCACTGTCACTGTAACCAATACCACTGAGCACCTCTGATGTGTCCTCTCCAGCTATCCTGGAGCCGTGAGTCACGCCGACCTCTGTCCTGCTGAACCGTGGCGCTGGTGCGGGCTGCACCATATCATCGAGCTCGACAAAAGTGCTTCGGGCGATATTGTGGGGGTGATCTGCAACCTCCGCGGTCGACAGCACCGGCGCGAAACAAACATCCGAACCCTCCATGATTTCGCGCCATTCGTCTCGTGTTTTTGTCCTGAACACCTGTGCGACCTTGTCTTTGTATTCAGGCCAGCGATTCTGATCCATCTGGGCAGAGAACACCTCTGGATCGAGGCCAGTCTTTTCAAGCAACAGTGCATAAAACTGGGGTTCAATAGAACCAACGGATATAAACTCGCCATCACTGGTTTCGTAGGTGCCATAAAAATGCGCTCCGCCATCCAACACATTACTTCCGCGTTCGTTTTTCAAGGAGCCTGCCCCCTGCATAGAATAGAACATCGACATGAGGATAGCCGCGCCATCCACCATGGCGGTATCGACTACCTGCCCCTTACCAGATTTTTTTGCTTCAAGTAGCGCGCAAACCAGACCAAAAGCAAGCATCATACCGCCGCCACCAAAATCACCAACAAGGTTCAAGGGTGGCACTGGTTTTTGATCCTTTTCGCCGATTGCATGCAAAGCGCCCGTTAACGATATGTAATTGATGTCATGTCCTGCCGCATGGGCCATGGGACCTTCCTGACCCCACCCGGTCATGCGACCAAAAACCAGTTTTGGATTCCTGCCCATACAGTCCTCAGGTCCCAAACCAAGCCTTTCTACTACACCGGGACGGAACCCCTCAAACAGCGCATCGGAACTTTCACACAACTTGAGTATCACGTCTTTGCCGGCATCACTCTTCAAGTTAACCGCAATAGATCTTCGACCCCGCGTCAATACATCCGCATTGCGGGTAGAGTGGCTGCCCGCTCGATCAACCCGAATCACCTCAGCGCCCATATCCGCCAACATCATTCCGCAAAATGGACCGGGACCAATTCCCGCTAGCTCAATTACTTTTGTTCCTGTCAGTGGTCCCACCTAGCTACTCCCTTTTCAAATTTGGTTGATCTATTTAGTCACAATCAAAATGTCAGGGCAATCTCTGTTCTTTATATCGCTGATGGCTCTTTATCCCGCTGATGGCTCCAGCTATGATTCGTGGAAAACCGGAAGCTGCCCATGAGTGAGTTGCTTGAACATATCGAGATCGAACCGGATGGGGGTGCTACGGCATCAGTCATCTGGCTGCATGGTCTTGGTGCAGATGGTCACGACTTTGAACCCATCGTACCGGAGCTGGACCTGGAGTCACTGCCAGTCCGTTTCATATTCCCTCATGCGCCCCTTAGACCTATCACCATCAATGATGGAGAGGAAATGCGGGCCTGGTATGACTTTATTCCCCACTCCGAGACAGCGGGCAACGAAGACATCATACAATCAGCACTGGAAATTCGTCGTTTCCTCTCAAGGGAGATCGAACGCGGTATCGATTCCAGCAGGATAATCCTGGCAGGGTTCTCCCAGGGTGGCGTGATCGCGCTACACGCAGGTCTGCGTTATGAAAACAGACTAGCGGGGATCCTAGCACTTTCTACTTACCTGCACGACTTCACCGGAACGGAAAGTGAGTTAACCGACGCAAATCTCGCCATTCCCGTCATGATGGCCCACGGGACCATGGACCCCATGATTCCAATCATGCGGGCAGCGACATCGAGGGAGAACCTCATTCGTCTCGGCTATGATGTCAGATGGTTCGACTACCCCATGGGCCACCAGGTATGCATCGAGGAAATTGAAGAGATATCCCGCTTTTTCCAGGAAATCCTGTAGGTCATGGTTGACCTTCACACCCGCTTAGATTTGAGCGAGTTCCTGTCCGGAAATTGCACATTCTGAACCAAATATGCGGTACACATAAAGCCATAGCCTGTAATAATAGTCACTTGCTAAGAACGGGGCTGCCTAGGATAGCCCGCTCGATGTTGGCAAATGGACAAACTAGCCAGGAAAATAAATGCTGACCAGGCATGAGAAGGTGGTCGCCAAATACCTGCGGGAATACGCCGAACCTGAAGTAAATGCCCTGCCTAAATTATCTCACTATGACTATTGCCTGGTCATTCCAGCCTACGATGAGACGCTCGAAAACCTGGAACGCACATGGTACCAGCTCAAAGAAAACTACCTTGTAATCCTGGTAGTCAATGCACCCCACCAGGGGCATGCTGCAACATTGAGGCTCAAGCAGGACATTATCCGCCAGGCTGGCGTTGTAGATTCCGTAGGACACTGCTCCTATGTGCCCGGCAACCCGGACATCCTACTGGTTGATCGATGCACTGACGGGGATACTATACCGCCTCGACAGGGAGTCGGATTGGCGCGAAAAATCGGCGCCGATATCGCCTTACGGCTGGTATCCGAGGGCAGGGTCGAGTCACCACGAATATCCTGCACCGATGCGGACGCGATTCTGCCGGAAAACTATTTCGCAACACCCCTTGCCAGTACAGATGCTGCCATCGTGTTTCCATTCCTGCATCAGCCTGACCCAGGGTTGCAACTGCCAACCCTGCTCTACGATCTGTCAATCATCTACTATGCCTGTGGTCTCAGGTCGGCTGATTCTTCCTATGCTTACACCAGTCTGGGCTCCACCATGGCAATTAGCGCCAATCACTACGCAAAGGTCAGGGGGTTTCCCAGACGCAATGCAGCCGAAGATTTCTACCTGTTAAACAAACTGGCGAAAACGGGCGCGATCCAAAGCGTACCGATACAACCCATCCTTCTCGAGGGCAGACTATCAGACCGTGTTCCATTTGGGACTGGCGCCGGCATCGGCAAAATTGCGGACATGGAGAACCCTCTGGAGGATTTTCACTTCTATAATCCGGACATTTTTAGACTGCTCAAGGAATTTCTGGCTGCCCTGGCTTCAACCTGGGGTGAACCTCATGCATTGGCTGGTACCAGCGAGGAAATACGAAACTACTGCGAGCAGTGTGAGCTGGAAGCGCTCATCGCAAAGCAAATTCAGAGCCAAACCCAGAGAAGCGTATTCGAGAAGTTCCTGCATGACTGGTTCGATGGATTCAGAACCGTTAAGTTTGTTCATTTTATGCGAGATCGCTACCTGCCATCGGTTCCCATAACCGGACTCTCCGAGGCCGGGTTTATTGATGCATTTTCACTGGCAGATCTGCCAGGACTAAGACATCAGCTATCAAGGCAATTATTCAAGACATCGCAATAGGACTGCTGACTAAAACACGGGATGCGAACATGCTAAAATCTCATCTTGAGATCGCACGCTTTTCACCCATGACGTAATGACCCGGGATTCCAGCTATTCACTGGAACGATGAGATATGCACAAGATTTTCATAGATGGACAGGCAGGCACTACCGGTTTGCAGATTCACCAACGCCTTCAGCACAAGGCTGACATCTGCCTGCTGAATATCGCCGATGAAGACAGGAAAAACCGGGACGTCAAGCGCCAGATAATGGAAGAAGCAGACCTGGTCATCCTGTGCCTGCCGGACGAGGCCGCTATAGACTCTGTTAAACTCGCTTCTTCCGATAAAACCAGGTTCATCGACGCTAGTACGGCACACAGAACGAACGGTGCGTGGGTCTATGGCCTGCCGGAAATGAATGGCGAAAACAGATCCAGAATTGAATCCGCACAAAGCGTCTCGAACCCTGGCTGCTACCCGACCGGATTCCTGCTGCCACTCATCCCACTGATCGAACAGGCATGGTTAAAGCCCTCCGCGCAAATAAGTTGCAGCGCCGTTTCCGGCTATAGTGGCGGTGGTCGAAAGCTGATTGAGGCATACGAGAAGCAGGAAAGGGACAATCCAGGCGACCTCTGGCATTCAAGACCCTATTCGTTGCGACTGTCCCACAAGCACCTGAGCGAAATGCAACATTATGCAAATCTCGATTCACCCCCGCTGTTTCTGCCGAGTGTCGCTCATTTCGCGCAGGGCATGCTGGTCAGTACCGGGCTATTCAGGGAGTCTTTCAACCAGGCGGTTGACCCTGGGCAGGTTGTTGAACTTCTCATGTCTACCTATAGGGATGAGCCCTGCGTCAATGTCTATGGCCCAAATGATGAATCACAGCTTCAGGGTGGTTTCCTGGATCCGCAGGCTAATAACGGAACAAACCGCCTGGACATTTTTGTATTTGGGAATGAACAACAAATCCTTCTGGTCAGTCGGCTGGACAACCTTGGCAAAGGTGCCAGCGGAGCTGCGATTCAAAACCTAAACCTGATGCTGGGTAGGCCAGAGCTCGAAGGACTTTCTAGCTAGCTAGTTCCTGTCTGTAAAAAAGGTAAATTTTGCTATATGTCAAGACACACCATTAACGTTAGGTGTATAAAACAATCACTTGCATAGAACGGGTCCGCCTAGGATAGCTCGCTCGATGTAAGAAAACGGACAGGAACTAGCCACTTTTCAAGAGGGCAAGAGATATGAAACTAACTGATTTGTCTGCTGACGAACTGAATACAAGACAATCCGAACTATTGAGTGCTTACACTCAGTTCAAGGAGGCCAGGCTATCCCTCGACCTCACTCGGGGTAAACCCTGCGCGGAGCAACTCGATCTCTCAAACGATCTGGATGGCATTCTCGAAGGTTTTTTCCTGCTCCAGAATGGCACCGATGTCCGCAACTATGGTGGCATTCTCGGTGTCCCGGAAGCCCGCCAGATGGGCGCTGATATCCTTGGGCTCCAGCCGGCACAAGTTATGGTGGGTGGCAACAGCAGCCTCACTCTTATGTATAACATGATCGCTCACATGGCCCCCCAGTGGGACGCAGAGGCCAGGGAAATAAATAGTAAGGTAAAGTTCCTGTGTCCGGTCCCCGGCTACGACCGGCATTTCACTATTTGTGAATCCTTCGACATTGAAATGATCAATGTCGACCTCCTGTCAACTGGTCCCGATATGACCGTTATAGAGAACCTGTTGGCACAGGACCCTATGATAAAGGGTATCTGGTGCGTCCCGAAGTACAGCAATCCGACGGGCCATACCTACGATGAGGAGACAGTTAAACGATTTGCTCAGCTCGGTAAAATTGCTGGTCGCAATTTTCGGATCATGTGGGATAACGCCTATGTGGCCCACCACCTGACCGACAACCCTGCACGGTTGCACGACCTCATGGATGAATCCATGCAGGCGGGAACAGAAGACAACCTGGTGATGCTGGCATCTACTTCCAAAATCACGTTCGCTGGTGCTGGAATTTCCTTTCTGGGCACGTCGGAAAAAACCCTGGCTGCTTTTGAGAAATTCCTGACGCCTCAGGTGATCGGTTTTGATAAGGTAAATCAGCTGCGTCACGTGCGCTTTCTGCAGGACGGCGGCAACCTTGCAGAACACATGAACAAACACAGGACATTGCTGGGTCCTAAATTTGAAATGGTACAGAACAAGTTGCAGGAAGCACTGGGTGACAAGGGTATTGCCGAGTGGACCAGGCCGGAAGGTGGCTATTTCATTTCACTTGACACGCTCCCCGGTATCGCAAGCAAGGTGATCAAGTTCGCTTCTGATGCAGGTGTGAAGCTAACCCCGGCTGGCGCCACCTATCCTTATGGCATGGACCCGGAGAATCGGAATATCCGCATAGCCCCAACCTTCCCGTCCCTTACAGACCTTGAAAAAGCACTGAATGTCCTGGTTGTTTGTCTTGAGCTCGCTTCTGCCGACCATTTACTGTCGCAGTAAATGGGTCAGCTTAGTCCGCTTGATACCATCGTATTGATCCTTTATCTCGGTGGCCTGTTTGCCATGGGTCTTTATTTTTCGGGTAAGAACAGGAGTACTGAAGAATATTTTCTAGGTGGTAGAAGGTTCAAGGGGTGGGTCATAGGCCTGTCTCTGGTAGGCACTTCCATCAGTTCCATCACTTTCCTGGCTTATCCGGGTGATGCTTTTAAGACCGCCTGGCTCCGCTTCCTGCCTAACCTGATGCTACCCGTAGCAGTACTTATAACGGCAAAGTATTTTCTTCCCTTCCTGAGAAGGAATAATACGACCACGGCCTATGAGTACCTGGAGTTCAGGTTCGGACCTTCAATTCGAGTGTACGGCGCCGTCGCCTTTATTGTTGCGCAGGTCGTTCGGGTCAGCCTGATCCTCTACCTGGTTTCACTGGTGTTACAGGAAATTACAGGATTTGACGCGACCCTGTGTATTCTCATTGCCGGCTTGGTGGTATCTGCCTACACCATTATCGGTGGTATTGACGCAGTCATCTGGACAGATGTTATTCAGACTCTGGTGCTGCTGCTGGGTGGAATAATGTGCCTTCTTGTAATCGTAAACGCCCTGCCCGGTGGCTTTGTACAAATATTGGAGGTTGCCGGTAACGATGGGAAGCTTGCATTTTCAGAATTACGTGGAAATGACCTGGTTCCCGTTGCATGGAGCCTCAGCCTTCAAGATAAAACCATCAGTATGATGCTGATAATCGGTCTGATCAGCTGGCTGACGGAATATTCAAGCAACCAGAACACGGTACAGCGATTTTGTGCTTCCCGGTCAGAATTGGAAGCACGAAAGGCTATCTATATTTGCGCGCTGGTGAGCATTCCCACCTGGGCTTTCTTCATGTTCCTTGGCACGGCTCTATATGTCTTCTTCCAGGTATTTCCTGCGCCGGAAGCGAGTGAGATATTACTGGGCGAAAAGAAAGCTGAACAGATTCTTCCGTTTTTCATTATTCATCACCTGCCACCTGGACTCGTTGGACTGGTGGTAGCAGCGGCCCTGGCCGCGGCGATGTCCTCACTGGACAGCAGTATCAACGCCATTTCCACCGTCTCCGTTTCAGATATATACCGCCGACACATCAACAAGACATCCGATGACGGGCACTATTTGAATGTAGCGAGAATCGTTGCCTCAGCAGCCGGGTTGATGATGATCCTGGGCGCGGTCTACCTGACCAATACGCAGACCAAAACCCTTCAAGACACGGCCACCATACTGACATCACTACTCGCTGGCGGCCTGCTGTCTATTTATTGTATCGGCTTCTTCACCAATCGTGGCGATGCGAGGCACGTCCTGTTCGGCATCGGCGGAACGATGATCTTTACTGCCTGGACCATTGCCAGCTCGAGATCCCTAATTCCCGATGCGGTCAGCTTTCCATTCGACCTTTACTATACGGGCCTGATTGGCAATATCATCATGTTCACCCTGGCTTTCGGCTTAAGCCTTTTGCTGGACTCAAACCGGGATAAAACAGGTCTGACGATCTGGTCATGATATGATGCGTGCGCCATGAACTTTATAAAGAAACTCTTGACTGATTCCGAACACAACCCGACAGAAGAAGCCCTCGACGAGGTTAGCGTTGACTTTGACACGCTGGACCTGCCAGTTGAACTAAATGACGCCATTGCCAGGCTGGGATTTACATCCTGTACGCCTGTGCAATCAGAGGTTCTGCCTTTCAGCCTGGATGGCAGGGACATCGTTGCCCAGGCACAGACTGGTACGGGCAAGACTGCTGCATTTCTAATTTCCATCATCACCTATGACCTGGAAAACCCCGAGCTCAATCAGCGCCCGGCAGGAACGCCATTCGCCCTGATCATCGCACCGACGAGGGAGTTGGTACTGCAAATCAGCGCAGATGCGGAAGACCTGGTCGAAAATACCGATATCACAATAGTCCCGGTAGTAGGCGGCATCGACTACGAAAAGCAGAAAAAGGCACTGACAAAACCAGTTGGAATAGTGGTAGCTACCCCCGGGAGACTCCTCGATTTTTGCCGGTCAAACGTGATCGATTTATCAAGGGTCGAACTGCTGATCATTGATGAGGCCGACAGGATGCTCAGCATGGGTTTCATTCCCGATGTCAAGGCGATAATCCAGCGCACACCTAGAAAAGACAAGCGGCAAACGCAACTATTCAGTGCTACTTTCAGCGAAGATATCAAACGCCTTGCCACGAACTGGACCCTTGATCCGGTAAGAATTGAGATTGAGCCAGAACAGATAGCAGTAGATTCAGTTGAACAGGTCGTCTATGCCGCATCTGAGGAAGACAAATACAAGGTACTCTATAACCTGATAAAGGTTCATGACCTCAATCGAGTGCTTGTTTTCGTGAACCGCCGCGATGAAAGCCGCAAGCTGGAGGACAAACTTTACCGACACGGCTTCAACACAGGCCTGCTAACGGGGGAAGTCCCGCAGAAAAAACGTATCAAAACACTGGACCAGTTCAAGCAGGGTGAGATTGAAGTTTTGGTCGCAACGGATGTCGCTGGACGGGGAATTCACGTCGAAGATATAAGCCATGTGGTCAACTACAATCTGCCGGAAGATCCTGAAGACTATGTCCACAGAATTGGCCGAACCGGGCGAGCGGGCGCGAAGGGTGTCTCCGTTAGCCTTGCATGCGAAACTGATGCCTTTATGTTACCGGCAATAGAAGAACTGCTTGGCGAACCACTCAGTTGTGAACAGCCAGACCCGACTCTGCTGGAAGACATACCGGCACCGCACAAGAAGTCACACCTGAAACCATCCAGCTACAATCAAACTGGTAGGAGACCATCTAGCAGGAGATCAGGCAGGTAATCAGGCCATGGATATTACCGGGTCAAAAAAACCGCGCCCATTGATATCGGCTACTGAAATTGAGCAGATGCATGAATCTGTCCACATTCACCAATTCAATGACAATGCGATTCGCCATTCACGCTCTCTGGGAGATAGTGTCGGTCTATCGAACATTGGAATTCACCTGGTCAGGCTCGAGCAGGGACGCGAGTCCACACAATTTCATTTTCATCACTGTGACGAGGAATTTCTATACATACTTTCTGGATCTGGTGTGGCTCAGATAGGTGATGGGGAGCACACAGTCTCAGCCGGCGATTTTATGGGATTTTGCCAGCAGTCATTACCGCATTCCCTGTACAATCCCAATAGTGAGGAACTCGTTTATCTTATGGGCGGTAATCGCAGTGAGATCGATATCTGTGATTACCCGCGGATAAATCAACGCATGTATCGAGTGAAGGGAGAAAAAGAATACGTTGACATGGATCAGCTTCACAGTATCCCTGAGCAAAATGCCACTGAGAAAAAAAACTAGTCTAATCTTTGGCGCCTGTCTCCTGCTCATGGGGTGCCAGACGACATCGGTCACCAGTGAGCCCCCGGTCATCGGCTATGTTACTCGTACCGAGGGGTTTCCAGTCGTCAACCGCAACAACCAGGAGTATATCCTGGCCCGCCAGTCGAAAATCTATGAGGACGATATCTTTGACACCAACAAATCATCCAAACTGGAGATCAGCCTAGCGGACAACACGGTCATTTCCCTGGGACTGCGCTCCCACCTTGTACTGCATCGATTTCTCATGAAAGAAAACTCATCATCGACAAGGCTCACCCTGACAAAAGGCGCCCTGCTTACCAAAATGACCAGGCCTGCCAGTCTTGAACTGCAGACACCGCTTGCGGCAATACGGTTGCAGGAAGCCGGTGTCTATGCCAGTTTTATGGCAAATAGGCTCGAAGCTGTCATGACCAGCCCTGGTAACATGGTCGTTAGCAACGATGACGGTGAAGCGGTGGCTAGTGCAGCTGGTTTCGGTACCACCGTAATCGCGGGGTCAGCACCACAAGCACCCCTCAGCTGGACTCCTCGCAGGTTGCAGCGCGTCCTCAGGGAAACAACAGTACAAAGTAAAAATTAGGACGCGGACCGCAAGCATAAAGCCGACAACTATATTGGGATAAACATGGCCAGAATGGAAAATAAGAAAGTACTGATCACCCAGAGTAACGACTACATGGGGCCCGCCATTCAGGATCTGTTTGTCAGGGAGGGTGCAGTAGTCACTGCAAAGGCTGGGGTAGTTCCCTTCGATGACAGTTTCACAGGTTACGTCAGGGATTGTGCAGATATCGATATTCTCATTGCCAATCTATCACACGATCCAAAAAATACAGCCATTGGAGACATCAGGGATGACGACTGGCAATCACTGTTTAATACCATGGTGCACCCCTTGATGTATCTGATCCGACATTTTGCCCCCCTCATGGCAGCCAGGGGACAAGGCAAAATCGTTGCCATAACCAGTGCCGCCCCACTCAGGGGTATTCCGGGCTCCAGCGCCTATTGTGCTGCCCGTGGCGCTCAAAACGCATTTGTTCGGGCTGCCGGGCTGGAGTTCGCGCCAGCCAATGTGCAGATTAACGCCATTGCTCAGAATTATGTCAGCAACCCTGAATACTACCCGGACGAACTGGTCGCATCTGAGCGCTTTCAGAAGCACCTGGCTCGGAATGTTCCGATTGGCAGGGTTGCCAGGGAGGATGAGCAGGCTGAGCTGGCACTTTTCCTGGCCTCTGACAAAAGTGATTTCATCGTGGCCCAGATTATGCCCTTTGCCGGCGGGTGGGTTACCAGTTGTTGATTTCTTTAGGTCGCCGCCAACATGTCCACTGATAAAGCCAACATTAAGAGGGAAAAAGTCCACACCTGGCATATTGAAATGCTGGATCGAACCCACAAAACCGATGAGGATCTGCGGAAGGGCTATGACCTGAAACTGGTGGAATCACCCCTTCCCGAGTTAAACAGGTTTCTCTATGTCATTGTGGGTGCACCCTGGACCTGGTACATGAAGTTGCCCTGGTCTTACAAAGAGTGGCAGGACTACCTGGGCGCGAATATCCAGACCTGGATAGCCTATAAGGGTGGCACGCCCATAGGCTATTTCGAGCTGGACCTGCAACCCGAAGAGAGTGTTGAAATTGCGTACTTTGGCCTTATCCCTGAGGCTATTGGTCGGGGTTTTGGGAAAGCCCTGCTACAGGATGCAATCGTCAAGGCATGGGACTTCGGCGGAAAACGTGTGTGGCTGCATACCTGTTCACTGGACCATCCCCAGGCATTAAACAACTACCTGGCAAGGGGGTTTAAGGTGTTCAAGGAAGAAGAACTGATTGAAGAAATTCCCATCGCTGCTATACAGCCCTGGGAAGGGGCCAATAAGTCATACTGATTTGGCTTTTGTTAGCCGCCGGGGAATTCGCCACCCACTTTTCCTGCCCACTTTTCGCACCCAACTTCCCGCCTGAGGACAGCCGTTAGAATATCAAACAATATTCGAAAAATTGTTCACGATTTTGATGCTTTATCCCTCGAGTCGGTGTAAACCCAAAGTAGAAATGTCCGCTTTTCTGCCAAGTAGAAATGTCCGGATTTTGCTCTGCTTTTTCATATGATTACGT
>PBRP01000104.1 GCA_002726655.1 Gammaproteobacteria bacterium | reverse complement strand
GGAAGTAAGTGCTCCGGTTGTCTTGTCGACGATGTATTGATCCGGTGATACACGACCGTCTACGATGGCGGCACCCATACCCCAACTTGACTCGGTGATGATGACAGATTTACTCCCGCTAACCGGATCAGCGGTAAATGTAACGCCCGAGGTCTCGGAGCGGATCATTTCCTGAACGATCACTGCCATTTTCACATCGCGATGTTCGATACCGTGACTCTGTCGGTATGAGAAAGCAGCGTCGGACCAGAGTGATGCCCAGCACTTTTTAACCATCATTGACAGGTTCTTGAGGTCAACGTAGTAGTAGGTGTCGTGTTGGCCAGCGAAGCTGGCATCCCCAAGATCTTCTGCTGTCGCTGAAGAGCGAACGGCATAAACGACTTCTTCATCACGGGCTTGCTGCAACGCCTCATGGTGGCTGCGGAGTTGATCTTCTAACGCTTTTGGTATTGCTGTGGAAATAATTCTGTAGCGGATGGAAGCACAGAAGGAGTCCTTATCGTCGCCAATCTCATCACTGGTAGGCAAGCTGTCGATATCAACGAATTCAGCGTAGGCGTCAACTGTGACCACGAACCCTGGCGGAACCGGAAAACCCTGGTGGATGAGTTCCCCGAGGTTGGCGCCTTTGCCGCCTGTTGCCTGGAGATCTTCCTTGCGAACCTCGTCAAGCTTGATGATGGACATAAACTTCACATCCTGAGTCAGGGTCGCAGAATAGCAAAGCTGCCGGTAACTTTCGAAAGATATTGAATACGCCAGGGTGCAAAATATTTAGACCCTGGTGTCAGGGGGCAATAGAGCCGTGCAGTTTGCCAGGCTGACGACTTCACCATTTTGTCATCTAATAGATGAAATGCAATGTAATATCATTATAAAACAATAAGATAGGCCAATATCCTCCAGTGATTTATTGGCTAGTCAACCGAAACTCTGAAGAAAGAGCAGGGGGTCCCGAACAGGTGACCTGGCCGGAATCGATAAGTCTGAGCATGGCTGCCAAAACTGACCAGCCTGCCGCAGAGTACATGACCGGGTCCGTATCCGCATACATGACCGGGACCATTTCTTTGATTAGGGAGTAGCCTTGCTGCATCGCATCTATGATCTGGTGTTCCCTGTCCAGGCGGTGATCGATATATGCCTGCACATAAGGTTTTACATCGTTGATGCAGGGGCCATGGCTTGGCCAGTAGATTGTTTCGTTACGCTGCAGGAGCAGGTGGAGGCTATCAAGGTACTGGGTCATATCGCCATCGGGAGGCGCAATAACGCTGGTTGCCCAGCCCATAATATGGTCGCCGGTAAAAATAGCGTTTTCCTCCGCCAGCGCAAAGCACAGGTGATTGGATGTGTGTCCGGGCGTATATACGCACTCGATGGTCCAACCGTCTCCTTCGATGAATTCACCATGCTTGACTCGAACATCCGGCTCGAAATCCCTGTCGCCACCTGCTTCAACAGCGACTCCCTGTTCCAGCTTCCCCGCACCATGTGGGCCGTATGCATAGGTCCGGGCATTCCAGAATGCCTTCAGGGGTTCTGCTGCAGGCGAGTGATCCCCGTGCGTATGGGTGACAAAAATGTGGGAAACTTCCTCGTCCTTGAGAGCGTCTTTTAATGCATCGATATGCTCCTCAAGCAGGGGACCAGGATCGATAACGGCGACCCTGCCCTGGCCGACAATATAGGTCCCGGTGCCGTTGTAGGTAAAGCCACTTGGGTTTCGAGCTGTGACCCTGCGGATCAAGGGTGTAACCTGTTCTGACTTGCAGTACTCAAAGTCATACTTAAAGTTAAATGGGATTTTTACAGGCATAGGAGCCTCTCAACTGCACGAAGAGTGGCAGCTTAGCAGAATTAGTCAGGGGTTCCCTAGTTGGGTAAACTGTTGCGGTTGTTTCAGCACCGAAAGGGGAATCAGATGCCTTCTGACCAGGCTTCATTTAGACGACTGATTGATATCGGTATCGCGCTATCTGCGGACAAGGATACCAACAGTCTGATGGAGAGAATTCTGCTCGAAGCAAAAGACATGGGAAATGCAGATGGCGGGACCCTCTATATTCGAACAAAAGATGATGAACTGAAATTTGAGATTGTTCGCACCGACTCGCTTGGTGTTGCTCAGGGTGGCACGACGGGCGTTGAAGTAACCCTGGGGCTCGTAAATATGTATAGCGATGACAATAAGCCCAACAATCAAAATATTGTGACCTATTGTGCTCTGGCTGGAGAGACGATCAATATAGCCGACGCCTACAACTCAGATGATTTTGACTTTTCTGGTACCAAGAAATTTGACCAGGGCACTGGTTACAGATCCAAGTCCCTGCTCACCGTACCACTTAAGAACAACGTCGATGATGTCATAGGTGTACTTCAGCTCTTAAACTCGCAGGATCCTGAAACCGGTGAGGTGGTTTCTTTTTCCAGCGAAGTTCAACCCTTGATCGAAGCACTTGCATCACAAGCAGCCGTGGCGCTGGATAACGCTATCCTGATCGATGTCCAGAAGAACCTGCTTGAATCGTTCATTGAGTTAATGGCAAGCGCCGTTGACGCCAAATCTCCCTACACTGGTGGTCATTGTCAGCGTGTACCGGAACTGACAGAGATGTTGACGCGCGCCGCATGTGATTCCGGTGACGAGCCTTTTTCGGACTTCGACCTTGATGAGGATGAGTGGTACGAATTGCACATAGGCGCCTGGCTGCATGATTGCGGAAAAGTCACGACCCCGGAATATGTGGTCGATAAGGCAACTAAACTTGAGACTATCACCGACCGTATTCATGAAGTCCGCACCAGGTTTGAAGTGGTGAAGAGAGAAGCCGTTATCGCGTGCCAGGAAAAAATAATTGCAGGCGGTGACACCAATGCGCTTCGTGGTGAACTGGAAGAAAAACTGGCACGGATCGATGATGATTACGACTTTGTCGCCAACTGTAATGTTGGTGGCGAGTTCATGGCCCCGGAGCATATTGATCGTCTTAAACAGATTGCGACTGCTACCTGGACAAGGACCCTGGACGACCGGGTTGGAATAGCGCGGGAAGAACTTGATCGCAAGGAACTTGAACCGGCACGAGAACTCCCCTGCGAGGAGCCGCTGCTGGCGGACCGGGTTGATCATATATTCGAGCATGATGCGGTTGTGCCATCAGCTGACCTGGACAATAAATATGGCTTTAAGGTAGATGTTCCAGAGCACAAGTTCAACAAGGGGGAGATCTACAACCTGTCTGTTGTGCGGGGTACCCTGACGGAGGAAGAACGGTTTAAGATCAATGATCATATCGTGCAGACCATCGTGATGCTGGATAGTCTGCCCTTTCCCAAGCACCTGGAGCGAATCCCGGAAATAGCAGGGGGGCATCACGAGAAGACCGACGGGACAGGGTACCCCAAGCGTCTGACCGGGGAGTCTATGACTATCCCCGCAAAGATAATGGCCATTGCTGATGTCTTTGAAGCTCTCACTGCAGCAGATCGGCCTTACAAGATGCCAAAGACGCTGACAGCAAGTATCAAGATCATGTCATTTATGGTGAAGGATGCCCACCTTGATGCAGAACTGTTCCGGTTATTCCTGGAGTCAGGCGTCTATCAGATATACGCGGAGAAGTATCTGCAACCAAGTCAGATTGATGAAGTAAATATTGCAGACTATATCAACTAACGGAACTTACAACCGGTCTCCTGATCAGATGGCGTCTACGACCTTTCGACTTGTATGTTTCTTCAGTTTACTGGTGCTGTCCGATTCGCCATTGGCAGAGGCAGTGAATTTTGAGCGCCAGTCTATAACCATTGCCTTCACACAGGAGCCGCCAAACCTCAATTCTATCCGCATGACTGACCTGCTCAGTTATTTCGTTATAGGTCATGTGAATGAGGGGCTGTTGCGCTATGACAAGAAAGGCAGGTTAGCCCCGGGCGTGGCTGAGTCCTGGGAAGTCTCTGATACTAAGATCAGTTTCAGGTTGCGCAGGAATGCAAGGTGGTCCGACGGAACACCAGTCACTGCACACGATTTCGAATTTGCGTGGAAGCAGGTAAACGACCCGCAGGTAGCAGCGCCATTCGCTGCCATCATGCACCCGCTAAAAAATGCGGAGAAAATCCAGAATGCAGAATTGCCGGTTGAAGAACTCGGTGTATCTGCCGTTGATGACTTCACACTGGAGGTTACCCTTGAGCGACCCTGTGGCTATTGCATCAGTCTGATGACCCACGCAACTTTTTTCCCCGTAAAAGAAGGTTTCTATCAGTCGCGAAAGCAGCAGTATGGCGCCGAGTTCGATCAGCTGCTGTATAACGGCCCCTTTATGATGACGGGCTGGATTCATGGCTCATCCATGGCGCTGGTGAAAAATCCGCACTATTGGAACGCCTCGACGATCCATCTGAACGAGATCAATGTTGGCTATATCACGGAAGATAACCGAACCAGACTTAACCTGTTTCGTGACGGCAGCATTGCGCTTGCAAGGCTTGATGCCGAAACCGTGCGGGATGCCATGAATCAGGGGCTGCGCCTCAGGACTTTTGTCACGGGGGGAGTGGCATATGTCTGGTTTAATCATCGCCCTGGTCATATCACCGGGCACCGGAAAATTCGCAAAGCTATGCAGCTGTCCTTCGATACAGATCTATTTGTTAACAAGGTCATAGCTGTCCCTGGGTATAAACCTGCGCATACATTTTTCCCATCCTGGTTAAATGGAATAGACGGGAAGTTCTCATCTGAATACCCGCCGCCAATTATTCAACCTGACTCCAAACAGGCGTTAAGACTGATTCAAGAAGTGAAGAAGGAAATGCGGCTTGAGTCACTTCCTGAAATGACGCTACTGACAGTTGCATCTCCAACGGGAGTAAAGATAGGAGAGTATTTCCAGGGGCTGCTTGGCCAGTCGCTCGGTATCAAGGTAAAGATCGATCAACAAACCTTCAAACAATACCTCGAAAAGGCCAGGGCAGGGCAATTTGATCTGGTCTTATCCAGCTGGTTTCCGGATTTTGACGATATAGTGACCTACGCGGATCTGCTGGCCTCCTGGAATCCCAATAACCGGGGCAGCTACGTGAACGCTGAGTATGACCGGTGGTTTCGTGTCTTGCAGGGGTCGACGGACAGACGTGAACGAATGGATGCAGCAGCCGAACTGCAAAAGATCATTTTGGATGACGTTCCCTTACTGCCGACCGCCGAGACCGGGTCAGCTTACCTGCAACATCCCAAACTCAAGGGTGTTGTCAGGCGGGCCCTGGGGCAGGATCCGGATTATACCCATGCAAGGGTGATCAAGTAATCAGCCTGGATATTTCATGAAGGCGGTATATAAATTCCGATCCCTTCACGAATTATCCAGGTTAGACAATCTCAAAGTATCGGTCGTATTCCCACTGGGCTGGCTTCTTGCTGTCAGGGTCGCCACCCTCTGTATGAAATGAGAGCCATGCCAGCTTGCGTGTCTTAATCCAGTATTCAACTTCCTCGGTACCCAGTACTTCCTTGAGGTAGGCGTCATTCTGCAATGCCGCGGAAGTACTGTTGACTGTTCTGGGTAAACGCTCAAAGCTCTCGGGAAGACCCCAGCCGATCTGGGCAAGCTCTTCCGGTGGTTCAATACTATGGCGCACGCCCGAGATTCCCCCGGCAAGAATTACGCCGAGCCCCAGGTAGGGGTTGAGATCAGCGGCACCGAGGCGGTGTTCGATTCGGCTTAACCCGGCACTTCTTGTAATTAAACGCAATGCACAGGATTTGTTTTCTTCTCCCCAGGTGGCTGTTGTGGGTGGTGCCGAGAATTCTGTCAGGCGTCTGAGCGAATTGACGGTTGGGCAGAGATAAGATACTGCGCCTGGCATCGTTTCTATCATTCCGCCTACCCAGTGACGAAGCAGGTCAGAGCGATTGTCGGGTTTATCTACATCATAGAAGGCTGCTTCACCCTCCCTGGTGAGCGAATGGTGTATATGCATGCCGCTGGAATAACCACGAACCGGGTGAGCCATAAAAGTAGCGCTCATACCCTGATCAACAGCGACCTCATAGATTATTTGCTTTGTTCGCACTACAGCATCGGCGATGTTGACCGGATCAGACGGTGTCAGATTCAGTTCAATCTGACCGCTACCGTTTTCATCGTTCCAGGCCTCCCAGCCTATGCCCAGGTAGTTAAGGCGTCTTGTGACCTCAGCCATAAAGGTCCTGGCATGAAAGGCGTTGCGCAGAAGGTACACCGTTTGTAGTTTTGACGCGCCGATGGGTTGAAGGTTCTGATACTTTTTGCGGCGGGCATCGGCAAATGAATCCCTGAACAGGTAGAACTCCAGTTCACATGAGGCTTTGACTTCATATCCCATATCGTAGATTTCGCCCACCAGGCGATTCAAATTAGTCCTGGGGCAGAGATTGATGGGGGATCCATCCACCTGGACAAAATCGCCGATACAATGTCCGAGATTAAGGTCTGTGCCATCGGGAACCAGCGTATCCAGGTCGGGTCTTAACGCGATATCACCTAAAGTCTCATGCCTGAAGCTATGCCAGAAGGTCAGGTGCGGAGTGCCGGCTATGTCCATGGCGAGGGCAATATCCGCTACGTTGTGACCGCCCGGCAGTGTCTTGGTGAATTTACCCCGGTTACAGTACTTGCCTATGCTGACGCCCTCGAGGTTGGTCGCCTGGGTGCGGATTACATCGATATGATGACGATCCAGCCAGGCCTCGAGGTTAATTTCGCCTCTAAAGGGCTGGTTATTCATGACCAAGCTCCCCCAGTTTCATCTTGAGGGTTGCCTCGCTTAAGACGGAAAGATGTTTCAGGGATCCAATGATCTGAATACGGCCTGCGATGATATCTTCAACCAGAATACTGGACCCGGTCAGCATACTTGAGAGCACTTTAGATTTCCCGCAGATTTCAACATCGGTCGGCCCATTACCAAACGAGAGATGCTGTTGCTTATCCGTGCTGGTGAACTTGATGGCCTTCGGCATATAGGGAAGGAACTGTGTACTGTCCCAGAATCGCTTTGCATCATCGGCCCAGCTGGTTGCGGGGAAATTGAGCAACCTGCCAACCCTGTAGGCAAAAAATGGGTGCCTGAGCAGCCCCTTAACAGAAGGCCTGTATCCTTCTTCAGACATCCGTGAAAGGTCGAGGTTGATAGTAATTTTGGCTTTATCACTGACACCGTGATGGATATCTATTTGATTGCCCTTCAATGTAATGGTCGCTGACTGAGGATCCCTGGTGGATGCAATTGAAAAGCATCCATCTATGGATCTGGCGAGGGCGGCATAGGCCGGGTTTGACAGGGCGTGTTTCAAGGTTGTGTATAACGACAAGACAATCGGGACAGGGTCGGTCTCCAGTTTAAACACGAAATCTGTAGTCATGGTGCACTCATAGGGCTCGAATGAAAACATGTTAGAGGGTGACGGGGGCTAATACAAACCTCCTCTTAAAGAGCTGGATGGTGGCAACCAGCATGCCATAGGGGCGATAAATTGCTAAAGTCGGACCCACATTAGTATTCTGTTATCCATGAATTTAACGGTCCTCTACGATTACCTAATCCTGGCCATGCTGGTTCTGGCACCGGCAGTATTCATTGTGCTGTTCTACATTTCCGCACCCTATGGGCGATTTACCAGGGTTGGCTGGGGTCCGACCCTGAACAACCGCGTTGGCTGGTTTGTGATGGAAGCACCAGCATCTCTGGTGGTGGCATTTATCATGCTGTTTGAGATGGAGTTGACCACAGTGACCTGGGTCTTTTTGCTCATGTGGCAACTGCACTATTTTCATCGCGCCTTCATCTACCCGTTTTTCTTAAAGGGCAGCCGGTCAATGCCAGTCGTCATTATCTTGATGGCTATCCTGTTTAACAGCATCAACGCCTATCTGATCGGATATCACTTTGTTTTGAACAGCTATGAGATTGACTGGCTGACTTCACCGTTTTTTATCGTTGGCAGCATCCTGTATGTGGTGGGTTTCTTCGTGACCAAACGTTCAGATGCCTTACTGCGAAGCCTGCGTTCATCAGGGGAAGCGGGTTACAAGGTTCCCCATGGGTTTCTATATCGCTATGTGAGCTGCCCCAACTACCTGGGTGAAATTATTCAGTGGGCGGGATAGGCGGTGCTGACCTGGTCCATGGCAGGATTTGTTTTTCTTGTCTGGACGATCGCCAACTTGGCTCCAAGGGCAATTGCACATCACAAATGGTATGGCGAAACCTTTCCCGACTACCCGCCTGGGAGGAAGGCTTTGCTGCCTTTTATTTTCTAGCGGACCTTGCAGGGGAGAACAAGGAGAGCAGTGCCGGTAACGAAATCAGCGTCAGCAGCATCAGTGAACTTAAAGCGCAGGTTAAAAGTACACCAATGGAGTAGATCCCCTGGTGTGTGGAAAAGGACAGGGCGCCGAAGGTGCCAAGCGTTGTCAGGGTACTGAGAAATACAGCCCTGGGAGTGCTGGATTCAGCCAGGTCCCTTATGTCAGTTGATTCATGGAATCGCTCGACCACGTGAATACCGTTATCGACACCAAGTCCAAAAATCAGCGGTACCACTACAACATTAGCCATATTAAGTGGCATATCGATAATAACCGTTGCCGCAAATGTAATCATTGTGGTCATGGCCAGGGGAATGAACACGAGGATCGCATCGATAAAGCTTCTCAGCGTTAGTACCAGAACAATCATGATGCACCCGATGGCAATAGCTATGGCCTGTCTGAAGGCGGTGATGACGATTTCGCCAATACCCAGGTCAACCACTGGTCTTCCAGTTGCATCCTTTATGATTGATTGAACATCTGTGGCGAATCGACGCATCGCCTTGACCGGTACAATATTCTCACTGGGCGTTACTGTCAGCATGACTTCGCCCTGTTCTGAAATGAGCCTGTCACGAAGCTTAACCGGCAGATCATCCAGTCTAATTTGTTGCGCAGCGATCGCCCTTTCCAGCCACTCAAGTTCTTCGAGGGCCGGCATGATTACACTTCGCTCAAAGGCCTGCTTGACCTGGCTGTCGCTGGTAGCAAGCCTTGTGAGGGATAGGTTGAGCCGCTGAACTGCCTGCTTTAGTTCTGGTTCAACGTTTTCGAGGGAAAATGCTTCGCTTGCCCTGAGGAGGTCCTGGATGAATTTGTCCCGGTCCAAATTACTATAGGGCGCCTTGTTTACTTCTGAGAAAAAGGTACTGGCCAGCATGAAATCGGCATCTTCCAGGATGTAGATTTTTTCATCCTGCTCAGAAGGTACATAATCGAGCGGTATTTTGACCTCGGATACAGAATTCAGTTGCAGCAGCCTTCTTTTAACTTCCTCTGCACCCGACATATCAGGGGCAATATAACTAATCGCGTAATCGGTTATCACATCCTCCCGTTGTAACTCGCGAAAGGTTGTCATGGCTTCAGAGTTGGGGTTCTTGAGTGACAGGGTGCTGTAATCAAAGTAGGCGTCCCTGGCGATATAGGTAACGAGGGCGGCTACCATCAAAGTAACAGCAACAATGATCCTTCGGTAGCCGTAAAGCAGGTTCGAGAGAAGCAGAAGGTACGGGGCGCGGGAAACCGGTGCCGGGTCCTTGACCAGGGCGAAAAAGGCGGGGACAACCGTCAAACTAAGTGCCACGGCGATTATCATCCCACCGCCAGAGATTATGCCGAGTTCTGCCAGCCCCAGATATTCTGTTGGTACGAATGCCAGAAAACCCAGGGCAGAAGTTATTCCACAGAGGCTGATTGCAGGGCCGACCCGGGTGCTGGTATATATGAGTGCGTCTTTTTTGTCGTGATGACTGATGGCTTCCTGGTAGCGCAGGCTGAGGTGGATGGCGAAGTCGATTCCAAGGCCAATGAACATGACCAGGAATACTATCGAGATAGTATTGTATTGCCCCACCGCCAGGATGGCGTAGGCACTGGTCCAGATTAGACCTATGACCATGGTCAGATAGGTCGCAATGATAACCCGCAGGGAACCCACGCCGAATACGAGGATCAGTACCAGCAGTACCGCAGCTATGGAACCTGCCATCTGAGCGCTTTGCATCGCGCTCTCAATTTCACCGTGATCAAGTGGTATCTGTCCCGTGAGTCGTATATTCACCAGAGGTTTCTGTGGGTGTTCAAGGGAATCAATGGTGGATCGAATTTCCCTGATGATTGTCTTGCTGGGCAGGCTCTCACCGAAATTCTGTCGGCCCTGGACAAAAATGATGCTGTACAGGGTGTCATCACTCTCTCGCTTAACCATTTCATCCCGCCATGCAACGGGAAGTGATCGTCCTGCCAGGGTTGAATCGATTGCATCGGTCAGGAGATTTACGATTCTTGCCAAGCTGACTGGCAGGTCCTCATCGCCGTTCAGCGCATCGGATAAGAGGGTAAAGAGCCCGCGTAGATTGGGGTCCCTTACGATAGAGGTCAGGAAAGGTTGTGCTTCTGCCAGGTCTGAAACAAGCGAATCCAGGTCGTCGGGATCCAGGAACATCAATGCGTGTGTGTCCATGAATGGGTCGTTTGCTGGCCCGTAGACCAGCTGGAAGGTCTTGGTATTGCCTGCAATTTGGGCTTCCAGTGCTTTGGAAACATTCGACACAGCCGACAGGCTTTGCCCGCTCACCACGACAAAGGTGTTGTTTATATACTGGGGAAACACGTCAGATAACCTGTCGTACACCTGTTTCCAGTGTGTATCCTGGCGTATGAGCTTGCCGGTGTCGGAATTAATGCTGAAGTGGGTGATGGCTATATATAGTGCGGCGGCGGTGATTACAGCGACTGCACCTAGTACGCGTTTTGGACACGAAATAACGAATCCGGTCCATATCATGAGGAAACGGCGGTACATTTCTAGTGGACGCTGGCCTTATCCTGATTGTCTTTGATGGTCTGCCTGATTTCTTCAATTACACCTGTTACGCCACTGGACTCGAAGGTGGCCGAATAGGTAGCGCGCTTGAGGGACAAGTCAGAGACACCGTTGGCAACAACATCGAATATCTTCCACTGACCGTCGAGATCAACAAGCTGATAGTCGAGGTCGACCAACTCTGAGTCGGTGTGCAGTTGGGTTCGCACGATAACACGATTGGATTTAATCGATTTCTGACCAAGAATCTCGAAGTACTGCTGGGTGTAAGTGGGAAAACGGCTGGCATAGCTGGTAACAATGACCTCGCCCATCAAGTCAGTGATGGTTGCCTTGTGCTGGTCTTCCATCTTTCGCCAGTTGCGTCCGAGTGCAACACGGGCAACGGTTGTCGTGTCAAAACTGCTTTCTACAATTGGGGTCAGCAACTGTATTCGATCGCTGTAGCTTGTTGAGCGCATCACCTTGATCAAGCCCTCATGGAATTTGTTTACGGGTGTGGCCGGCTGAGGTGCGGCTGGCAGAGGGCGCCCGGCCGAGGGTGTGGCTGGCTGAGGGCGCCCGGCCGAGGGGTGCCCGGCTGAGGGTGCGGCTGGCTGAGGGTGCCCGGCTGAGGGTGTGGCCGGTTCAGCCAGCGCATACATACCTAAATTGAATACCAGAAACAGGACAGTGAGGAACCTTCTACTCATTCTCGACAAACTCAGCAACCTCCAGGTGGAACCCGGACAGAGCATTGAAGCGGAAGGGAGAACTTAACAGGCGCATCTTGCCTACACCGATATCGCGAAGTATCTGTGAGCCCGTGCCAATCACTCTGTAGGTTCCAATTTCGTTGGTATGACGTTCCTCCGGCGACATATCCGGGAAGTACTTAACCTGCGCCAGTTCTTCGGCCTGGGATATTTCCTGACCGACTATGACGACGACACCTCTGCCCTCGCTGGAAATGTGATCCATTGCCTCCTGCAGGGACCAGGTTTTCTTGAAGCCTGGTCGCCGGGTGCCCAATACATCCCGCAAGGAATTGACCACCTGAACCCTCACGAGGCAGGGGTCATCTTCTGATATGTCACCCTTGACCAGGGCATGGTGCACGCATTCAGAGATCTTGTCGGTATAGGTCCTGAGGGAGAAGTCACCATGCTGAGTGGTCACAGGTTTTTCATCCACCAACTCAATTGTCTTGTCATTGAGTGCTCGGTACTGGATCAGGTCAGCTATTGTCCCAATCTTAATGCCATTTTTTTCTGCAAATTTTTCCAGTTCCGGACGCTGGGCCATGGTACCGTCTTCATTCATCACTTCTACGATCAAGGCTGAGGGATCATAGCCTGCCATCCTGGCCAGGTCGCATCCGGCTTCCGTGTGACCGGCCCTGGTCAGCACGCCGCCGGGCTGAGCAATCAGCGGAAAGATGTGCCCTGGCATCACCAGGTCCTCAGGCTTCGCATTCCTGGCGACAGCATCGCGCACGGTTTTAGCGCGATCTGCGGCTGAAATGCCAGTCGATATACCGTTTGCCGCCTCGATGGATACGGTGAAATTGGTTTCATGCATGGACAAATTGTTCTCTACCATCAGCGGAAGGTTCAATTGACGGCCACGTTCCTCAGTGATTGTCAGGCATATCAGGCCACACGCATAACGTGCATAGAAGGTCACAATTTCAGGTGTGACCACGTCTGCGGCAATGATTAGATCACCTTCATTTTCGCGATCCTCATCATCCATGATGAGTACCATTTTCCCCTGGCGAAATTCATCCAGGATCTCTTCAGTCGTGTTAATGGGCACAATATCTCCGGGTAAACCGTTTGCAACGCCGGATTATACCCAAAAGGGAACCCCAGGGTGTGATCCGGCTACAGGAGGCAACTTCATCGTATAATACCAACCTTTATTGAACAGGTAGAGAACAGCTTGGACAAGCAGGATTTCATTTACAGGCTGCGCATAATATGTGGTGAGAGCATTATCACCGATGAGTCCCGGCTGAAGGTTTATGAAACAGACGGCCTGACCGCTAAAAGGAGGATTCCGTGGTTGGTGGTACTACCGTCAAGTATCGAGGAAGTGCAGCGGGTGGTGAAATTGTGTTTTGATGCTGAAGTGCCCCTTGTCGCACGTGGTGCAGGAACAGGCCTGTCTGGTGGAGCCATGCCCCATGCTGATGGTGTTCTACTCATTCTGGCAAGGCTTAACCATATCCTTTCAGTAGACCCCGAAAACCGCCTGGCAACCGTTGAGCCTGGCGTAACCAACCTTGCCATTTCCGAGGCGGTGAAGGATAGGGGGTTCTACTATGCACCCGATCCTTCATCTCAGGTGGCCTGCTCTATTGGCGGCAATGTCGCCGAAAATTCCGGAGGCGTCCACTGCCTGAAATACGGCCTGACCGTACACAATGTTCGCCGCTTGAAAATAGTTTCCCCCGCGGGTGAATTATACGAGGTTGGCAGTGAAGCATTCGATTCGGCTGGATATGACCTGTTGGCCCTCCTTCATGGATCCGAGGGGATGTTTGGTATCGTCGTCGAGATAACTGTTGCGTTGCTGCCAATACCAGAATCAGTGTGTGTGGTGACGGCTGGATTTGGAACTGTAGCGGATGCAGCGGCGGCAGTAACCGATATTATTTCCGCCGGGATCATACCCGCTGGTCTGGAAATGATGGATAAACTGGCAATAGAAGCAGCAGAAGCATTCGTTAAAGCGGGTTATCCAACGGAAGCAGAGGCGTTGCTTTTGTGTGAGCTCGACGGCATCGAGGCAGAGCTTGATGTACAGTTGCAGGCTCTGACGGGAATTCTGACGAATAATGGCGCCACCGGCATCGTTTCCGCGGCTGACGCCGAAGAAAGGGAGCGATTGTGGCGAGGCAGGAAGGCTGCTTTTCCAGCCGTTGGCAGAATCGCGCCGGATTACTACTGTATGGATGGCACTATTCCCAGGCGGCATCTATCCCTGGTACTCAACACAATAGCGGCCCTATCGGAGGAGTTTTCCCTGCGCGTAGCCAATGTGTTCCATGCCGGTGACGGGAATCTGCATCCACTTATCCTGTATGACGCCAATGAAGCGGATGAGTTGCAAAGGGCTGAGGAATTCGGGGCACGCATCCTGGAATGTTGTATAGAAGCGGGTGGGACCATCACCGGAGAACACGGAGTCGGTATCGAGAAAATAGACCAGATGTGCATCCAGTTTTCCGAAGCCGAGCTTTCCCTGTTTCATGGCGTCAAGGCAGCCTTCGATGAAAAGTCCATCCTTAATCCGGGCAAAGCTGTACCAACGCTTCATCGCTGTGTTGAATTTGGAGCCATGCACGTGCACCAGGGAAAGACCAGATTCCCTGAACTGGAGCGGTTTTGACAGGCGATATCACAGAATCTCTGGTTGAACAGGTTAAGGAAGCGATCGCCTATGAATCTCCCCTAGTCATTGAGGGAGGCGGCAGCAAAAAATTCTATGGTTACCTGCAATCGGATGAGCTGACACGGCTGTATACCAGCGGTCATCAGGGAGTGATTGACTATTCCCCTGATGAGCTTGTGATCCAGGTACGGGCAGGTACACCCCTGTCTGAAGTCAAGAAACTGCTAACGGAAAGTGACCAGATGCTGGCGTTTGAACCACCGGATTTTGCTGGCAACGCGACCATTGGCGGTGTCATAGCCACGGGACTATCGGGGCCAAGGAGACCTTTTGCCGGTGCCCTGCGAGATTTTGTCCTGGGTGTAACAGTCATTACCGGGTCAGCGGAAATACTGACATTTGGCGGTCAGGTGATGAAGAATGTTGCGGGCTACGACGTGTCCCGACTTGTTGCCGGCTCACTCGGCACCCTTGGAATTATCCTGGATGTGAGTCTAAAGGTGTTGCCGATACCAGAACTGGAGGTGACCCGGGCCATTCCAGTTGGCCGTGGTGGATTCCAGGCATTACTGCAGTCGATGCGGCAAAGTGTTCCCATCAGTGCTGCCGCCCACGAGGGAGACCATGTCAGGGTTCGGCTCTCGGGTAGTGAAATAGCGGTTAAGGCAGCACTGAAAGAACACGGGGGAGAAGCGGCAGAAAACAACTACTGGGATCAGGTAAATAATCTTGAGCGATTTAGTGAGATAGATGAGTTATGGCGGTTAAGTGTTGTGCCCGGGTCAGATGTCCTGCTGGAGGAAGCGGCGCTGGTCGATTGGGGTGGGGGTCTGCGCTGGATTATCCAGCCCGGCTTCAATCCAAGGGAAAGACTGGAGGAAAATGGTCATGCCACCCTGATGAAGTACAAGGCAGAATCGTTGGCCCCGGACCTGGATATCTTCCAGCCCCTCATCGAACCTGTTTCCGGAATCCATCAGCGATTGAAGCAGCAGTTTGACCCGAAAGGAATATTTAACCCTGGCAGAATGTACCGGGACCTATGATGCAGACGCTTATTCACCCGGCACTGAAGGGTTTGCCGACCGTTGAGGAGGCCAATCGCATTCTGCGCAGCTGTGTGCACTGCGGCTTCTGTCTAGCGGCCTGCCCCACCTATCATTTGTCAGGCAACGAACTCGACGGTCCACGCGGTAGAATCTATCTGCTCAAGAACCTCCTTGAGGAAGATGCTATTGACAGACCTTCAGTTCTGCACCTGGACACGTGCCTGACCTGTCGTGCCTGCGAAACTGCCTGCCCGTCTGGAGTGCAGTACAGCCGGTTGCTGGATATCGGCAGGGAACTGATCGCAACCAGGCAGAAGCGGCGGCTCCTGGATCGGCTGATATCTCAGATGGTGAGGCTCATTGCTCCCCGTGTCCATTTATTCAGGCCGCTATTGATGATCGGGCAGTTTCTCGCCCCCGTATTGCCACAGGTCATTGCCAGGAAGATCCCGCTGGTACCAGGCTCTATTTCCCTGGTGGTCGAAGAACCTCAGTCACCCCGGATGCGGGTATTGTTGCTTCAGGGTTGTGTGCAGCGGGCGGCCACGCCCAACGTAGTTCGTGCCCTCAAACATCTGCTTAACGAGAAGGGTGTCACGACGTCGAGTCTGCCGGAAGAGGGTTGCTGCGGTGCGCTGGACTACCATATGTCGGCTCATGAGACGGGGCGCAGGCGGATGCGAGGCCTGGTGGACAGACTTCATGATCAACTGAATAAGGTTGACTACATCGTGTCATCTGCCAGTGGCTGCGGTGTCACTCTTAAGGAATACCCGATTTATCTATCAGATGACCATGAGTATGCCGATAAGTCGAGACGGATTAACGAGAAGGTGGTGGATGTGGCGGAACTGCTGGGGAAATTCGATTTCTCGGGTGCTCCAATCCGCGCTTCGGTTCATACACCTTGTTCTCTCCAGCATGGCCAGTCAATTGATGGGGAGATTGAACGTATATTGGAAAAGTCGGGTGTCACCGTTACTAAGAGTGCAAGGAGCCAGCCCTGCTGCGGGTCTGCCGGTAGCTACTCGATTATGCAGCCGGGTCTTGCGGGCAGATTGCGAGACAGAAGACTCAATACCCTGGAGGCAAGTTCACCGGATGTCATCGTTACCGCAAATATAGGCTGCCAGTTACATCTGCAATCCGGGACAGACATACCGGTTATGCACTGGGTTGAGTTGCTTTGGCGGCAGCTAATCAAAGCCCCTGATTGAGCTTTGCTAGAGATTACCGGCTTCCTGGTAAATCCACCAGAGTAACCCTTTCTGCGCGTGCAGGCGGTTTGCAGCCTGGGGGAAAATAATAGATCGGGGGTCGCGAACCATTTCCGCTGTGATCTCATAGTCGTCATGGATCGGCATGTCATGCATGATCCTGCAATCCGACCCTTCCAGCAGGTCTCTATTGATCTGGTAAGGCAGCATTCTTTTCATAACAGCTGCTTTTTCATCAGCACTGTCCGGGTTGATAAAGTACTGCATATCAATCCAGGTATCAGTATAGATGAAGTCGGTATCCTGGGCAGCTGCCTGCACATCCGTGGTGTGGTTTACGTTTGCTGATGTCCTGATAATTTCGCGCACATCAGCATCCTGGCTTTCGCCATTGTCGTCCGGTTCCGGTGTTGCAAGGGTCAACTGGATGCCCAGTTTGTCGCAGATAAGGCATAGAGAATTGGACACATTGTTCTGTACACCAACATAAGTCAGTCGGGCATCCCTGATATCACCGTCATGGTGCTCCTGCATGGTTAATATATCTGTGAGGGCCTGGCAGGGGTGATATCTTTCACAGCAGCCATTGATTACCGGAACCTGGCTGCCGGCGATGATTTTCTCCAGGTCACTGTGGTGCAGCAGGCGAGCCATAATGGAGCTTACATTTCGGGACAGGTATTCGGTCTCATATTCAATGCCGGACAGAACAAAATTGGATGTTGCCCAGTCAATGTATATGCTGTGACCACCCAGTTCAGTCATGGCGACCTCGAAAGAGATACGGGTACGGGTACTGGTCTTCTGGAAGATCATGGCCAGGGACTCGTGGGCCAGCAGGGTCCTGAAGTCACCGGGGTTTTGTTTGATTTCGGCGGCTTTTGCCAGGATATCCTGGATGTCTTCGCCGGACAGGTCTTTGAGGTTAGCTAGGTGTCTCATTATTCCAATCCAAAAAAAAAAGACCAGCGATGCTGGACTTCTCTTCAGGCAGGAGGCGAAAGTTACCGTAATCAGGAAGTGCGTGCAAGGCCAACTGGCAGCTATATTTTCGGCCCAGAAAAGCCTTGGGTCTTATTTTGCAGTGCTCATGAGAAGGTCGTAGTCTTCGACTATTCAACAGGAGGGAAGCATCATTGATACAGATATACCTTAATTTCACAGGCTCAAAAGCCCTGACCGTTGATCCTGGTGCCAATAACCCTGATTACGCAACGTTGTCCAGGGTTTTCAATTCCTGATGTGTGGTCGATTTAACATCATTGATGATCCGCTAACGAAGCTGCTGGTCGAGATTACGGGTCAGCACTATTCAGTTGAGACGAGGTTTAATATAGCCCCGACTGAGCAGATTCCCGTACTGGTGATGAGGGAAGAAGGTGGCTGGGATCTGCAGGATATGCGCTGGTGGTTGCTGCCTTACTGGGCAAAAGAAGTAACGACAAAATACAGCATGTTCAATGCAAAATCAGAGACACTGGCAAAGAGCAGCGCATTCCGGGAACCGTTTAAGAAGGGGCGGTGTATTATTCCTGCTTCTGGTTACTATGAATGGAAAAAAGAAGGCGGTATCAAAGTGCCATACTACATGGAGCCCCGCTATGAGGCTGGTTTTGCCTTCGCGGGCCTGTGGGATCGTTGGCAAAGTGGAGAGCAGGTAATAGAAAGCTGCACCATCATTACCGCTGCCGCACCGGAATCAATGAAGGCCATTCACAACAGAATTCCAGTTCACCTGAGCAGGGATCAGGTCAATGAGTGGGTTGCTCCTGAGGCAAGCCCTGACCGGCTGATGGAATTGCTGGCACCGGAAATACGATTTCCTCTTGCTGTAACCCCTATGTCTACATATGTTAACAATGCTCGGAACAAGGGTGAGGGGTGTATTGAGCCGGCGGGTGAAAGTGTGAGGGTGGACTAGATTGAGTAGAGGTAGCGGATATCGGGATTTTCTTTCCTCCGCTGCTTGCGGCCTTCCAGGCTCCCCTCACTTGGCAATGAGCCCCTTTGGGTCTCATGAGAAAGTGAGGGGAGTCCGGAGGACCGTGAGCCAGCGGAGGGAAGGGTATCCAGCTGGAACTTTCTGGAAACAGTCGGCAATTGTGAGAGTCTAATTTGGATAAACTTTGTTCAAGCCAACGATGACCTCACCCCATATGATAAAAGACAGCCTTGTTGCCATCCGGGTCACGAAAGTAACCACCGTAAAAGGTTGGCATGCGTTCCCCGGCAGGTCCCTCATCTGTAGCGCCCATTTCGATGGCCTTGGCATAAAGCTTGTCAACGTTTTCCCTTGATCCGGCTGCCAGCGCGATCATATTGCCATTACCATGATCCGCGGGAGCTTCATCATAGGGAATACAAACGGCCAGCATGGGTTGATCCATGCCAGTACCGATGCGTGCGATTCGACCCATGTCCATCAGGACACTTGCTCCGAGGGGTTCGAGTAGTTCAGTCCAGAATGCCTTGGCCTTTTCCATATCGCTTACGCCAATGGTTACATATCCGATCATGTGTAATTTGCTCCCTTACGTATCCAAATTAGTATTGGAGATTAATCATACGGGAAACGCCGGCTCAGCGTTTGAAATGAAACGGTTCATCTTGAGTGGAGGCGCCTGGCGCCAACCTGGGTCGCGCACGACTCGAAAGATCTCGCTTTCAGGTTTTTCCACTTCGGTTCCTTGAACTCAGCCGTGTGCGAACCACGCCTGGGCCGGCTGTGTTCGTTCGCTCAGGGCGGGGGCGTAAGCAGATACCGGGTATTTCCTTCCTCCGCTGGCTAGCGGCCTTCCAGGCCCCCTCACTTGGACATGAGCCTCATAGGTCTCATGTCGCGCGCTCGGCGCTTCGCTTGACGGCTGCGGCATGAAATTCCCGGTATCTGCTTTCTGTATCTGTTCAACCTGAGTCATGTCTTCCCACCTCTCTCAACTTCACTCTGTGAAACTGTTGGTGGGTTGTTGTATTTGACGGTTGGACAAATACAACTTCATATTGCTTCATCATTAAAACTTACCAACAGTCTCAGCAGGTTAGTAAACGAACCCTTGAGTTCAGCAGAATCATAATAGTGATGTTCGGCAATTTTGTGAATTTCAGTCAGGATCATATTGTAAGCGGAAAGGTGTGTGTGGCTTAGTTGTGCTGATACGGACAGGAGTGAATCGAGAGTGGATATTCTCGTTAGCAGCAACTGCTGAATCGCCTGAATTTGCTCCGCTGATGCATCCAGTTGTTTGCTTTTTAATCGTCCTAACAGATCCTTCAGGTGGCGACCATTGATCCTCGCCTGTCTTGTCCAGTTGTCATTGCCGGGCAACTGGATCTGATCCTTTTCTTCAAGGCAGCTGTTGATTACCTGGCAGGCAAAGCCCATAGCGCCCGCAAGACTTTGTTTTAATTCACTTTTTCTCTCTCTGTCTTTACGTTCCTGAAGCCAGGTAAAAATCCCAATAAAGAATATTCCCTCCAGACAGAACCCGATCAGTTCGGGCACCATATTGCCAACGAAATCACCCTGTCTGCTTTCAATGCCAAACCAGAAGGCAAACAGCCCGAAAAAAATGCAAAGAGAGGGATAACGGGATTTTTTAACATGTCAGTTCCTGGGTCAGGGTCTTCTTCAGACTTTCCGGTCTAGTCTTCAACACGGATATTGAACGGCATTGATTATTCTCTGCAAAACGAAGCAGGCCCTGTTTTAGTGCCACAAGTAAATTGTCATTCATTTTCACCTTCTCTTCCAGCACTAGATTCCGGATTTCAAGGTTGCCTACTTTTCGCTCCGCTTTCGCATCCAGTCTGCCGATGAGTGCATCGCCATACAGGACTGGAAGGCAGAAATAACCATACTGCCGTTTCGGACCAGGGACATAACATTCCAGCTGATAGTCAAAATCAAATAGCTCGAGCATCCGGCGCCTGTTGATGGTTACGTTATCAAAGGGGGATAGAATATGTATCTCTCGCCGACCCAGGCGAAGGGGCAGCTCAGACAGGGTACCGGCATGAGCGAAGTATGCAGTACCCCCAACCTCAAGTCGGCAGACCTGGTTGTCCTCAAGCAGATTATGGAGCGCCTCCGACAACAGCTGTTTGATATTCCTGTTCGTCAGGACACGGATGCTTGCCCTGGCATAGTCCATGTCATATTCCGACGCGAGACCATGGGCACCGATCATCCTGTTTACAATGAACTCGGCCCAATCATGATCAGAAGGCATGCTGGTATCTAAGTGATCCGGGAGTACGCGGTCACGCAGATCATATATTTTCTGGAAACCTTCGCGATGGGTCACCATCAGCTCACCGGCCAGATAAAGGTGCTCCAGGGCCATTTTGGCTGGTTTCCAGTCCCACCAGCCACTGGACTTTCTGTTCGCAGGACCTTCAAAGTCTCGTGCCTGAAGTGGTCCCTCAGTTTGAATGCGCCGCAGGATGTCAGGGGCGATTTTCTTGTCGGGCACGCGCTTGGCGGCGCTGGCCTTCATTACCGGCAGGTAATAGCGATAGTCCTGGATCGGCAGGTAGGCGGCAGCATGGGACCAGTACTCAAATAACTGCCGGTCACGAACCTGGAGTAGATGCAACATGGCGGGATCATAGTTGCTGACCCGGGATCGAAGGACATGATGATGGGCACGCTCTACCACTGAGATTGTATCTATCTGCACCCAGGATATGCGCTCAATGCATTTCCTGACGGCATTCTTACCGTGTCCAAACTGGCCCTTTCGAAGTAATCCCTGCCGTTGCAGGAGCAGCCGTCTTGCTTCTTTCTTGCTGAGTTCCATCTGCTGATCTTAGCAAAGTTGCGCCCGGACATTTCGTGCTAAGCTCATTGTCTTCACCGCCATACAACGCGTACTCCCTTTGACAGGCACTTCTGCACAAACAGTCCATTCTCCTGCCAGGGTCTTGCTGGTTGATGGTTTCAACCTGGTTCGGCGCATCTATGAGGCGCGGCCCGATGATGCGCCCAACATTGAAGATGTGGGTGAAGCTGCCACAAAATCATTACAGCGGGCACTGAGGGCGCATCGGCCAAGCCATGGCGTTGTCGTTTTCGAAGACCACGACAGGACCTGGCGGCACCTGCTCTATGCTGATTACAAGGGTGACAGGAAGCCGACACCGGCACCCTTGCTGCAAGGCATACCGGCAATCACCGAACAGTTTGAAACCCTGGGTATCCTTGCCTTTTCACTGCCGAACTATGAAGCGGACGATGTGATCGCGACTTTGACGGCAGGTATAAAAAGGGCTGGGGGTGAAGCGCTTATTCTGTCTACCGACAAGTCCTATTTGCAGATGCTAGGCCCGGGTGTGCGTGTCTTTAATCACTTTAATCAGACCGAATATTTGGCCGCCGATGTCGTTGACCGCTATGACGTGAAGATCGCCCAATTGACGGACTACTGGGCATTGATGGGAGATAGCAGCAACAACATCAAGGGTGTGCCGAAAATTGGTAAAAAATCAGCGGCGGAACTGCTGCATCGCTATGATGGCTTAACGGAAATTCTCTCGGCAGAGGATGAGGATGCGAAGGTTCGCCGTGTCCAGGCAGATGCACCGCTTGCCAGTCGCTGCAAACAACTGGTGACCCTGAAACAGGATGTAGAGCTCGGTATCAATCTGAAAACTTTTCGCCTGAGCCTGGATATCTAGACGAGTAACCTGTGACGTTCGTTCATAGCGTGGCGCGCCTCGCATAAGTGATATTGAAGCGAACTAATCAGTGTAGAATGCGTGCCTTTGGTAATAATCAGGCCATATTTAATGGATGGTTCTATGAAAGGTCCTATGAAAGGTTCTATGGATGGAAAGATTAGCTGCTTCAAAGCCTACGACCTGCGCGGTCGGATTCCTGATGAAATCAATGAGGATATTGCCTACAGAGTAGGGCGGGCCTACGCGACCTGGCTTAAGCCGAAACGAGTCGTTGTCGGCCATGATATCCGCCTCTCCAGTCCTGATTTGTGTGATGCCCTGGCAAATGGGCTTATGGACTCGGGTGTGGATGTCTTTCATATAGGAGAGTGTGGTACTGAGGAAATATATTTTGCTACTGATTACTTTGACATGGATGGCGGTATCGTTGTCACTGCCAGCCACAATCCGAAAGACTACAATGGTATGAAACTTGTCCATGAAGGTTCCAGGCCCATCAGCGGTGACACCGGCCTTGATGAGATACAGGCTCTGGCAGAGGCCAATGAATTTCAACCGGTTTCAAAACGTGGAGAGTTGAAGACCCTGGATCATCGCGCTGCCTATTGTGCGAAGTTACTGAGCTATGTGGATGTCAAGAGCCTTGAGTCTCTCAAGGTTGTTGTGAATGCTGGAAACGGGGGGGCCGGTGCTATTATTGACCATCTTGAGGAATTCCTGCCGCTGCAATTCATCAAGGTCAATCACGAGGCGGACGGCAACTTCCCCAATGGCGTCCCTAATCCCCTGCTGAGCGAAAATCGTGGCTCTACCATTGATGCCATTAAGGCGCGGCAGGCAGATATCGGTATCGCCTGGGACGGTGATTTCGATCGCTGCTTTTTCTTTGATGCCAACGGCCGTTTTATCGAGGGTTATTACATAGTGGGTTTGCTGGCACAGGCCTTTCTTCAGCGAGAGGGTGATAACAGGATCATCCATGACCCAAGATTGACCTGGAATACCATTGATATTGTTGAGACTAATGGCGGGACTGCTATCCAGAGCAAGACCGGTCATGCCTTTATCAAGGAGAGGATGCGGCTGGAGAATGCTGTCTACGGTGGTGAGATGAGTGCGCATCACTATTTTCGTGACTTTTCCTATTGTGACAGCGGTATGGTGCCCTGGTTACTGGTTGTCGGCCTGATGAGCAGGGAAAATAAGACGCTGGCGGAGCTGGTCGATGCCCGAATGTCCCTATTTCCGGCGAGTGGGGAAATAAACAGGCATATTGATGATACAGCGGCTGTGTTGTCGACTATCCAGGAGAAGTATGCCGGGGACGCCATACAGGTGGATCACACGGATGGGCTGAGTATGGACTTTAGTGACTGGCGATTTAACGTGCGAGCCTCTAATACGGAGCCAGTGGTTCGCCTGAATGTTGAGTCACGCGGTGATAGCGAACTGATGCAGCGCATGACCAGTGAAATACTGGATTTGATGGGAGGCAGACAGCCTTGAGCGGTAAACAGCCTTGAGCGGAATAAACAGCCTTGAGCGGAATAAACAGCCATGAGCGGGGATAAGCAGCCATGAGCGGGGATAAGCAGCCTTGAGCGGGGATAAGCAGCCTTGAGCGGGGATAAGCAGCCTTGAGCGGGGATAGACAACAATGACCTGGATGGGAAAGATTCTCGGCGGGGGACTGGGTTTTTTGCTCGGCGGCCCTATTGGCGCGGTTCTCGGCGCGGTTCTCGGTCACCACACCGTCGACTCGGGTGGCACGTTCAGCGGTCTGGAATCAAAGCAGGGGATCTACTTCGCGGCCACGTTTTCAATGCTGGGGAAGATCGCCAAGGCAGATGGTGTCGTTACTGATGATGAGATCCAGATCGTAGACCAGGTTATGCGCAACAACCTGCAGTTGTCTCCCGATGCGAGGCTGTTTGCTATCGACATCTTCAATGTTGCGAAGGATTCAGATGTGCCTTTTGGAGACTTTGCCCATCAGTTCCACGGTGAGTTCGGCCATTCCCAGGAAATCCTCATTTCCCTCATCGACCTGCTGCTCCTGGTCGCTTATGCGGATGGAGAACTGCATCCGGGTGAAGAGGCCATGATCCAGGAGGCGGTGCAGATATTCGGCCTGCAGGGACAGTACAGCCAGTTAAAGAGCCGTTTCAATGGTTTGCCCGACGATATCAACCGGCACTACGAAATACTGGGCTGCAGTCAGGGAGATACCCTGTCAGCAGTGAAGAAGAAATATCGCAAGCTGGCCATGGAGCATCATCCTGATCGGATTCATGCCAATGGTATGCCGCCAGAATTTGCTCAGGTCGCGGAAGACAGATTCAAGGAAATCCAGCATGCCTATGACCTGGTGGTGAAGCATATTGGTGGCAAGTGATGCTGGTTTTGCCCGTCAGTACTGAGCCAGACTACTCGTATCAAGGGTGCTTGTCCCCGTATAGATAAACTGGATTTCAGTCTTTCCCCTGGGTGAAGCAGGCGTAAAAACACAGTCCGCCAGTGTCATCTGCAGTAGCCAGCAGTCACCTTCCTGATCTGTCAGCCATCCTTTAGCCCGCTGAATCTGCGGGTGGTCATCAATGAATTCAGTAACAAGTTTCCTGCTGACAGGTGTGACAGAGCAGAAAGTAGCAGCACTGAATTCCGCATGTTTATCACTGGGTGAGTTGTCTTTTCTCGTGGTTGTGGGGATCGTGATAAGAAACTCAGGCAATATCGTATCTACATCAAGGTCCACTGTATTTGACGCAAGTTCTGTAATAGCTTCGGGAATAGGGCGGCCTCTGTTTCTCGTCAGCAACACCTGATCTGCTTCCTGTAATTGAGCCTTCACCAGGTGCTTGACATATTTGTCCTGCAGTAGACGTTCGATATTCTTTGCATCCACCAGAGTATATACACCCTGAAGTGTGAAGCCGGGCCAGTTCCGACCATAGTTGGCGATCTTGGCTGGTAATGCGACTCCGCTGGCTTCGAGGATTACCCTGTGTGGCGCGCGAGACTTGATGGACTCCAGTGCCTCACCCATATCATCGGTAATCTGACAGCAGACACAGCCATTCGTCAGTTCCAGGGTTAAGTCATCCTGATTGCTGATCAGTTGCGCATCGATATTGAGTTCACCGAAGTCGTTGACCAATACGGCCACGGGTTCCTCTGTGGATGCCAGTATGCGGTTGATCAGCGTGGTTTTACCCGCGCCGAGGTAGCCGCCAATGACGGTAATGGGAATCATGGTTTCTGAATGGGAAATACTTTGCCCTCAAATACTGTCGCCAGGATATCGATATCCTTGATAGCCATAGGGTCGATAGTGAGCGGATCCTCTGCCAGTACAGCGAAATCGGCCTTCTTGCCGGCGCGGATACTGCCGATCTCATGGTCGAGGCCAATAACCCGGGCTGCATTGATCGTGATTGCCTCAAGTCCCTGCTGGGGCGTTAAGCGCTCTTCAGGGCACATAACAACGCCCTGGGCATTAACCCGGTTAACGGCAACCCACATGCTCATCAGTGGCTGTGCCGGCGCCATGGTGAAGTCCGAGTGCAGGCTGGTCGTGATACCTTCACTCATACAGGTGCCTATTCGGGCCATGGAGGACGCCCGTTCCACGCCCACCGACTCTTGTGCATACATGTCCGAAAGCTCGTGCAGGTAATAGACGTTGGCCGATACATTAGCGCCAAGCTTCGCCGCCCGGTGGATTTGCTCCGGTGTGGAATAACCGAAATGTTCCAGCGTGAACCCATGGTTGAACCTGGGTCGCTCAAACTGCACGGTTTCGAGCGCATCCAGCGCCAGTTCAAGACCCAGGTCCCCGGTTACATGAACATGGATCTCGTAGCCCTTATTCCAGTATTCCCTGACATTTTCCAGCAGCAATTCCGGTGGCGTCAGCCATTCCCCATGATGACCATCGATATATCCAGGGTCCATCAGCTGCGCCAGTTGTGAAAAGAATGCGCCATCGGAGAAGAGCTTTACCCGCTTGCCAAAGCGCATCCGGTGGGTGTTCCTAGCAGGTAGATCCGCAATAAAGGATTCTGTTTCCTCGAGGGAGCGGCTACGCCTTAAGGCGAGGGCATTCGCCACCAGTTCTACCCGAAAGGGTGTGTTGCTATTCTCAAACACTTCTTTCTGGCTTGCCAATTCCGTGTCAAAGTCGAACATACCCACTGCCAGGTCTGCCACTGTAGTCTGGCCGCCAAAGTGGACGACCTGGGCAAGCTTTTTCAGCCCGCCCTTCAGGCGCTCTGGTGCGAGTATATAGGGGTTAAGTTTCAGTAAGGCATACCCCAGTCCCACCTCAAAGAAGCGGCCACGCTCATAGTCGATCTGTTCCATACCCCGGGTGTCTTCTTCGCTGATATTGAGAAACTCCAGTGCCGCATCGTTCATGCACAGCTCATGGAAGGACCGGTTCCAGACAATGATGGGGTGATCAGAACTGATTGAATTGATTCGTGTTCTGGAAATTGCCCCGTGCCAGAGATCATGATGGCCCCAGGTAAACAGCAGTTCACCGGGATCATTTTTGTCGATCAACTCCGCCAGCCGCTGATCAAATGCATCGGGTGTTGTGGATGCTGGCACCGTTTCCCAGGGCAGTCGCCATTCCATCGCCGTGATGAAATGCATGGGCAACAGCACTGCCGCCATGGGAGGGTGCAGGTGCGGGTCTATCAGCCCCGGTACTATTATGGTGTCTTTAAACTGATCATCAAT
>PBRP01000103.1 GCA_002726655.1 Gammaproteobacteria bacterium | reverse complement strand
TGGTATTGATGTGTGGCAATGACGATAAGGTCAGCAGGTTTGCGTGACAGGAAATAAAGTACTGAAACAACCGGGTCATTATCCCGGCCAATATTCTTTTCAACCTTGACACCGAGTTTGGTAATAGCACTTCTGGAACTATCCGGCGGCAGTTCTCCCCACTTCTCCAGCATTTCGCGAACACCAGGAAAAGAGTCCCAGTCATATTCTCCATTGTTCGCCTGCACATTGAGGATTTGAAATTCTGACCTGGTAATAAGTGCCAGTTTTAGCGCATGGGCAAACGCGACCTCGCTGCTTTCTGAGAAATCAGAGGGGTGAAAGATGCGTACTATTTCTTGATTCTGCGCCACTGTTTCGCTCGAAACTCTTCTTCTCAGCTCTGCTGGTCTAACCACTCATCATCACTATCTTCAGAAATGTCCGCAAATAGAGGCGTAGACAAATAGCGCTCTCCTGTATCCGGCAGCATCACACAAATATTACTGTTCGCTGGCGCTTTTTCTGCAACGTTAAGTGCCGCTGACATGGTAGCCCCGGATGAAATGCCACAGAATATTCCCTCCTGCACGGCTAACTGCTGAGCCGTGCTGATAGCATCTGCATCGTTAACAGGGATGATTTGATCTATTACTTCCGGGTCGAGGACTTCAGGAATAAAATCCGGCGTCCAGCCCTGAATCTTGTGTGGCGCCCATTCGTTACCAGATAGCATTGCCGCGCCTTCAGGCTCTGCACCAATAATCTTGATATCTGGCCTCGCGGTTTTCAGTACCTGCCCTGCTCCCGTAACAGTACCGCCCGTTCCCCAGCCACTGACAAAGTAGTCAAGTTCCTGTCCGGCAAAATCCAATAGGATTTCTGGCGCGGTCGTATTTCGGTGATACGCCGGATTGGCAGGGTTCTCAAATTGCCTGGCCAGAAACCAGTCGTGTTTGCTGGCAAGCTCACTGGCTAACCGAACCATACCGGTTCCTCGTTCCGCAGCAGGGGTCAGAATAACTTTTGCCCCCAGTGCCTTTATTATTTTTCGACGTTCAACTGAAAAGGTCTCAACCATAGTTGCGACGAATGGATAGCCTTTTGCCGCACACACCATCGCCAGTGCTATACCAGTGTTTCCGGAGGTAGCCTCTATAACGGTCTGCCCAGGCTTTAAAGAGCCATCTTTTTCAGCCTCCAGAATGATGGCTATAGCAAGCCGATCCTTGACTGATGCGAGCGGATTGAATGCCTCCAGCTTCGCGAAAATGTTCTGATTAGAAGGCCCCACGCGATTTATTTTGACAATTGGCGTGTTGCCTATGGTTTCCAGTATGTTGTTGTAGATCATTGTTTTATTCTGCCTTCCGAATTCAGGGGCAATTAGCTTATGCAAAAATGCCAGTGGTGTCGAGTCAACTCCCTTACATGACTGCCCACGATCCTCCCCGTATTGAGTGGGCTCACAAAATGTGTTCTATTCCCTATTCAAAACTGACATTCAGGAACAGATTATGAAACTAATTCCGCTGATGACCATGGAAGCCGAACTTCGCCAACCTGCCGACAGCATTGGCGCTGGTCCCCTGGGCACACGATCGGTCACCGAAGTAATGGGCGGCTCATTTTCTGGTGAACGCCTCAAGGGCACGGTACTGAGACCAGGAGCAGACTGGGTATTGATAGGTGCAGACGGCCTGATCCACGTTGATGTTCGAATAACCCTCAAAACCGATGATGGTGCACTGATCTATATGCAATATCCGGGCAAGTTGGTACTAAACGACAAATTCACTGAAGCCAGCCAGCAAGGCAAAGATATGCAACTGGGAGACACCTATTTCATGACCCAGCCAAGGTTTGAAACGGGTAGTGACGACTATGCCTGGTTAAATTCTATTGTTGCTGTGGCAGAAGGTCGCGTCCTGGGCGGGGCCACTGGTGTCGAATACCAGGTGTATGAATGCCAGCATGACTAGATAACAGGATCGCCCATTAACATACACATTTCCCGAACCAGGAGAGCAACATGTCATCAATAGAATTTGAAGTAGAACTGAGTGAGATCGAGCAGTCGGTGCAGGAAACGGTGCACCGCTTCGCAGAAGAAGTAATGCGACCAGTGGGGCAGGAACTCGACAAGATGCCTGACCCGCAGCAGACGATTGATGCTGATTCGGTTGTCTGGAGGGCCATGGAACAATACGCGGAACTGGGCATCAATACCCTCAGCGCGGAAGACAATGACCTTTCCCCCGTTGAAAATGCTCGCCTGAACGCGATAATTCACGAGGAAATGGGTTGGGGCGATGCAGGGCTGGCCATGACGATGACAACACCGGGTGGTGGCATGGTTACCTGGCTTGCGAATATCAGCGGCCGGGAGGAGCTAATGAACCGGTACGATGGAAGCAACCTGGAGGAACGTGGTTGCTGGGCTATTACCGAGCCTGATCACGGCAGTGACACACTGGCGCTAAACCAGCCACACTTTAGCGACCCTGAAATCAAAGCGAACTGTATAGCCGTGAAGGATGGCGACGAATATGTTATTCGCGGGCAGAAATCCAGCTGGGTGTCAGGCGCGCCCATTGCCACGGTAATGGGACTTTACTGCACGATAGATGGTAATCGTGGATTTGAGGGCGGCGGTGTGGCGATAGTACCGCTCGATTTGCCTGGCGTCTCCAAGGGTAAACCCCTTAATAAGCTTGGCCAGCGCTCCATGCCCCAGGGAGAAGTGTTTTTTGATGAAGTCAGAATCCCCGCTGACTATATGATCGTTGACCAGGATGCCTATAAGATGGCCCTTCAGGGCACCCTGACCATGGCAAATTCATGGATGGCCACGACGTTCGCCGGCGTAGCCCGGTCAGCCTTTGACCTGGCCAATGCTTATTCAAAGGAGCGAGTTCAGGGGGGCAAGCCAATCTGTGAGCACCAAAGCGTGAAGCTGCGACTGTTTGATATGTTCAGAAAAGTAGAGACAGCCAGCACATTCGCAAGAAAAGTATCAACCATCAACAATGGAACCGACCGGGGTCAGTTACACCATGCCATCGCCGCTAAAACTTATTCAACGCGCGTTGCCTTTGAGGTCGCCAGTGAAGCGCTGCAGATTTTTGGTGGCAACGGTCTGACCAAAGAGTACCCGATAGAGAAAATTTTGCGCGATGCCAGGGCATCCATGATAGAAGATGGCTGCAATGAGGTGCTCAGCATAGTGGGTGCTGAAGACCTCTGAACAGGACGCAACCAGCCCGTTTGGTGACCGCAAGACGCAAGGGTTCAACGCCTTGCCTGAAGTGTCTGATCAAGATGTTTACACAAGAATCCAGATTCCTCATACTCTCGCCGAACTCAAAAGCCGCCAGTCAGATTGGCTGGCTAATCAACAAGGGAAATAGATGGATATTAAAGACAAGGTTGCTGTGATAACTGGTGGCGCTTCCGGACTGGGAGAGGCTACCGCAAGGCGTATTACCGGAATGGGAGCGAAGGTTTCCATATTTGACTTGAACGAAGAGAGAGGCGAAGCACTTGCCGCAGAACTCGGCGACAATGCCGCATTCTTCAAGGTCAACGTCACCAGCGAAGAGGACGTGGAGCAGGCTATCACCAAGACCATTGAATCATTTGGTGGCATTCACATCTGCTGCAACTATGCTGGAATTGGCAGTGCCGTTCGAACTGTTGGTCGAGATGGTCCCTACCCGCTTGACCAGTTCAAGTATGTAATTGATATTAACCTGATCGGCACCTTCAATGTACTGCGACTCGCAGCCAACGAGATGTCGAAGAACGAACCCTTCAATGAATATGGCGGTCGTGGCTGCATTATCAACACTGCTTCTGTTGCAGCTTTTGAAGGTCAAATCGGACAGGCAGCCTACAGCGCATCCAAGGGTGGCGTGGTTGGCATGACGTTGCCTATCGCCAGGGATCTTTCCAGTATGGGCATCCGGGTCAATACCATTGTGCCAGGCCTGATCCACACTCCACTTTTTGATGGCGCACCACAAAAGGTCATCGACTCACTGGCAACCCAGGTACTCTACCCCAAGCGCCTAGGGGAAGCGGACGAGATTGCCCTGGTGGCGGTCATGCTGATGGAAAACGAGTACATGAATGGTGAGAGTATTCGTATGGATGGCGGCATCAGGATGCAACCGCGCTAGCCCGGACATTTCATGAATTATCCGGGCAGGCAGTTCAATCCGGGAATATCATCTCGATTATTTCCCGCGCGGCACGAAAGGGGGTCATCAAACCAGCGTTCACCCGGGTTTCCAACTCGGGATAGGCCCCCTTCAGCCGTTCACTGGTTTTAAGGTACTGGTCAATTTCCAGGTTCACCAGCTTGTGCAGCCATAGCAGATTCTGCTGCCTGCGCTTATCCGCCAACCGGCCTTCCTGACCCAGCCAGTCGAAATATTCCTCGATCATCTGCCAGACATCTTCGAGGTTAGTCCGCTCCAGTGCTGAACAGGTCATTACTCTGGGCTTCCAGCCTTCCTCACCACCGCGTAACAGGTTGAATGCACTTTGATAGTAGGCTTTAGCCTGCCTTGCCTGGCCGAGGCTTTCACCGTCAGCCTTGTTGATGACAATCGTATCAACAAGCTCAGTAATACCTCTTTTTATTCCCTGCAGCTCATCGCCAGCATTTGGCACCATTAACATCAGAAAGAAATCCACCATGCCATGGACTGCTACTTCGGACTGGCCTACTCCAACGGTTTCGATCAGCAACACATCATACCCTGCAGCTTCGCACAGCAATATTGTTTCCCGTGTTCGCTGAGCGATGCCGCCCATAATGCCCGAGGAGGGAGACGGCCTAATAAAGGCATCCAGAGTGCGTGATAATTCCGGCATGCGTGTCTTGTCACCCAGGATACTCCCGCCGGCAACCGGAGAACTCGGGTCAACTGCAAGCACTGCAACCTTTTTGCCCTGCGCAATCAGGTGTAGACCAAAGGATTCGATAAACGTGGATTTGCCGACACCGGGAACACCCGAAATACCGACACGATAACTGCGTCCGGTATCCGGCAAGATGTCCTCAATCAGCTGATTGGCCAGGTTACGGTCGGCAGGTCGTTTACTTTCTACCAGCGTAATGCACTTCGCCAATGCCCTGCGATCGCCTGATCTCAGATCAGCAGCCGATGGCAAGTTACCCATCGATTGCCGCTTCAAGGGTATCCAATACACTCTCAACAGCTTTGGGTATGGCAGTACCGGTTCCGAAAATGCCCTTTACTCCACATTCCTCAAGAAATGCATAGTCCTGTTTTGGTATGACTCCACCAACGATGACAATAATGTCCTCCGCACCGGCTTTCTTAAGCTCATCGATAAGCTGTGGCACCATGGTCCTGTGACCAGCCGCCTGGGATGACACACCAATGATGTGAACATCATTTTCTATGGCCTGCTGAACTGCCTCCGCAGGCAGTGAGAACATAGGCGAAAGGTCTATATCAAAGCCAGCATCGGCAAAGGCTGTGGCAATAACTTTTGCACCGCGATCATGACCATCCTGACCCAACTTGCAGACCAGCATACGCGGTCGCCTGCCATGATTGCCCTCAAATGCCTCGACTCGTTTGACAATTGACTGCCAGTCACTGTCGTCCTGGTACAGGCCACCATATACGCCGGAGACTGTTCTCACTTCGGCTTCATAACGTGTATATACCTTCTCCAATGCTTCGGATACCTCCCCTAGGGTTGCTCTGGCGCGCATCGCTTCAATAGACAGGGCAAGTAGGTTACCTTCCCCCGTGTTCGCGGATTCTGTTAATTTGCTAAGTATTTCTTCAACCCTAGACTGATCCCGCTGACCTTTTGTTTCCTGCAGCCTGCCCAGCTGGTTGGTGCGAACAGCTGAATTATCAATGACAAGAACATCGACTTCATCCTGCTGGTCATTCTGGTATTTGTTGACGCCGACAATGACGTTCTCGCCACGGTCAATCAGGGCCTGTTTCCTGGCAGCAGCTTCCTCAATACGAAGTTTGGGCAGGCCGGACCCAATAGCCTTGGTCATGCCACCGTGAGACTCGACCTCCTCGATCAGGCTCCAGGCCTTTTCAGCTATCTCGCTGGTCAGGGATTCCATCATGTAGGACCCACCCCAGGGATCTATGACGTCAGTAATGCCGGTCTCTTCCTGCAGGATCAATTGCGTATTGCGCGCTATCCTTGCTGCACTCTCTGACGGTAATGCGATCGCCTCGTCCAGTGCGTTCGTATGTAGCGACTGGGTGCCACCGAATGCCGCGGCCATGGCCTCAATGGTTGTGCGCACAATGTTGTTGTACGGATCCTTCTCGGTCAGGGACCAGCCGGATGTCTGGCTATGGGTGCGCAGCATCTTGGATTTCGGGTTCTCCGGATTAAACTCATCCACTATCCGCGACCAGAGCAATCGGGCTGCCCGCATCTTGGCAACTTCCGTATAGAAGTTCATGCCGATGCCCCAGAAAAAAGACAGTCGCGGCGCGAACTGGTCAATCTTCAGGCCGGCAGCAATCGCCGTCCGGATGTATTCCTTGCCATTTGCCAGTGTATAGGCCAGCTCCAGCGCTGCATCAGCACCGGCTTCCTGAATGTGATAACCGGAAATCGAGATGGTGTTGAAACGCGGCATGTTTTCCGTGCAGTAGGTAATAATATCGCCGATGATGCGCATGGAAGGTGCAGGCGGATAGATGTAGGTATTGCGGACCAGGAACTCCTTGAGCACATCGTTTTGGATCGTGCCTGCCAGGTCGCCCTGTTCCACGCCCTGCTCTTCTGCCGCGACCACGTAACCAGCTAGAATCGGCAATACGGCGCCATTCATCGTCATGGATACAGAAACCTTATCCAGGGGTATTTCGTTAAACAGTACCTTCATATCCTCCACGGAATCTACAGCCACTCCGGCCTTCCCCACATCATGGGTCACCCGGTCATGATCCGAGTCATATCCCCTGTGGGTCGCCAGATCAAAAGCAACGGAAATACCCTGACCACCTTCAGCCAGCAGCTGCCGGTAGAAAGCATTCGATTCCTCGGCGGTGGAAAAACCAGCATACTGGCGAACAGTCCAGGGCCTGCCCGCATACATAGTCGCCTGGGGACCTCTGATATATGGCTCCAGTCCCGGCATGGTGTCGGCATATTGCAGCGCTGCCGTGTCGGCAGCCGTGTACAGTGCCTTTTGTTCGATCCCTTCAGGTGTTACCTTATTGAGGCCGTCGAGGGGCTTGCCCCTCAACTGTTGCTCCGCCTGCTTCTCCCAGTCTTTGACGCTGGCATGGGGAGCCTGATACTTTTTCTCGTCAGTCATGATTGTCCCCTTGCTCATTGAGTTCGATCAAAACGCCATCACAGGATTTTGGATGAATAAAGATGACGCGGGTATTATGGGCACCGGGAGAAGGCGCATCAGAAAGGAACTGGTAACCCTTTTCCCTGAGCCGTTCGACATCAGTATCCAGGTCATTACTTCGGAAACACAAATGATGGAGACCGGGACCCTTTTTCTCAAGGTAGGTGGCTATCGCCCCTTGCCCCTCCAGCGGATGCACGAGTTCGATGCTGGTTCCGTCTATCGGGAAGAATGCAGTGCTTGTCTTCGCACTGGTGACATCTTCGGTACCCTCAAAATTCAACCCGAAATCTTCCAGGAATCGATTAATGGCACTTTGCAGGTCCGGCACGGCGATGGCAATGTGATCCAGCGAAACAATCATAGTGTGTCCTTTCAGTAGCCAATAAATTCAAGGAATGCTGCAGTCGCTTCACTGGTTCTTTTGGCTATTTCAGCACCAGATTCCTGGACAATCTCCTCGTCCGGTGTAACTTTAAATACCGCCTGACCTCGTTTTACAATAGTTGCATCCGTGTCAATGAGAACTTGCTCGATGGTTCCGGAAAAAGGCGCATACACCTTGTTAAACATCTTCATCACTTCGATGATGAACAGTGGGTCACCCTCTTCAAAGTGGCTACCCTTTTGAACAAAGGCATCACGATCCGGGGCCTCACGGGAATAGAACATCCCACCGGTAGGCGCGAGTATCTCATCGGCAGAAGTAGCCGGCGGCGGCGACAGCTCTCTCAAACTGTTCTGCTTCAGCTCCTCGTCAAGCAAAGCTTCGGGAATACTGACCGTCAGATCCGGTAGAACCTTGAGTTCATAGAACCCGGTTTTAAAGCCGACATAGGGTAAGACGCTAAGTATTTCCAGACCCAACTGGTGTCCACGGTGCGCTGCTCTTACTTCATCTTCCTGCCCGGAAAACTGCTTGGCATCCCCTTTCAGGCAGGCATCAATCTGGATCCAATCATCAGTGCCAAGTCGCTGGCGTACGCCGTCGTAAAATTCCACCGCATTTTCAAGCAATCGCTGATCATGATCCCAGATGGAATATAGTGCGGGAAGGTCATTGCCGTCATCCATATTCAGGTAGCGGTACAGGTCACGCAGAACCAGAACAGGGTTTGCCAACCACTTTATTCCATTCTCTGTGAACTCAAAGTATTTACGGTTTAATGAAAGCCAGCCAGCAAGAAAGTGCGGGTCTGCAAACAGTCGATTAATTGCCCGGGCCAGCAGGCTGGCCTTTCGGCTCATGATGTCCGTGACAGCCTGACTCTCCTCCTGATCCTCAATATCGGCCAGCAGTGTCTGTTCAATTTCAGCATATGCCTTGACTATGTCCAGTTCATGCGCCTTTGAGTGCAACTGCCCGACTGCAGTCAGGTATGGGGCGACGAAATTAGTCGCTGGTCGAGCCTGTGGGTTTTGCCCCAGCATCCAGCACAGAATTCCATACTGAAACTGCAGATTTGTCTTCAGATTCTCACCAGACATCCGGCTTCGGCGTATAATCTCAGACATGGCTTGCAGCGCATCGACCCTGTTGCTACCGGTGCTCAGCAACAGGGCTATATTTGAGTCATAGGCCCCCGCCAGATGATACTTCATGAATACATCCGTATCCGGATTGTGCAAACATATTCCCTGGTCATCTCTTACTTCACCTTCCAGGGTATCGGACCAATGCGTAATGACTCCACCGGCATGAGGCTTGAGAGCCTGGTCCGTCGCGTTCAGGCGAACCTCAACTGCGCACTGGTCACGCCTGATTCGTTCCGGCTTCGGTAAACGCTCACCATGAGCAGCCAGCAATACCATCAGCTCAACAATGGAGTTCACCACAAATGAATCGTTAGGATCCGATGGATTTGTAAACTGCAGCGCATAGCACAGTTCAGAAACGCGATGCTCAACCTGAACACGTGTATTCATTTCCATAAAGTAATGATGATCTGCTTCCAGGATACATTCAAATGTTGATACTGAATCAAGGCCGACAGCCGCACCAAAGCGTTCAGCTTGAGCTTCCATCTTCTCAAGAATCGCCAGATCTGTACCAAGTGCTTTGGCTGTCTCAGGGTGTTCAGCCTCATCAATCGCTGCCTCAAGTTCTTCCCGGGTAACAGAAATCTCAACCAGTTTCTGCTCATTCATCTGCAGACTGCAATCCCTGCCACCGAGCGTAGTACACCAGTCACCATTACCTACAACCTGTATTTCCTGGTGCCTCACGGTCTCGATATTGAGTTCAGCAAGAACATTCTTGTTGTCACCCTTGCCGGTGGCCTTGACCTCAGACAAGATCTCCCGATAGGCACCTTCAACCGCGGCTACTGCCTGCTTAAGTTGCTTTTTCTTGCTACCCTCATATTGCTCAGGGCAGTTCAGTATCCTCTGGCCCTTTCCGCCGCCGCCGCCAATAGCCTTGAGACGAACACGGTGGTCCGGATCAGCGTTGAACATCTCCTGAACCTGAGATGTCAGGGTGGTCGCTATCTGATCAATGGAAATGATATCGAGTCCGGCACTATAGGAAGCATTAAGAATCATCTCTGCCTTAAGCTCCAATGATTCCAATTGCGCGAACAATTCCGCATCCACATCCAGACCCTGTTCCGTAATCAGTCCCTGCAACTCAGCTTCACTCGAATAGAGACCAAGCAGTGTCAGCACCGTCGCATTGTCGACACCAGGAGTAACCGACACACCTACCTCAAGCGCTGTTCGTTTGGCAAGATCTTTCCGCCCGGCCTGTCGAATCGACGATGATTGAGGCCCAATGAAATTCAGTCCCGCCTGCTCAAGCGCCAGAACCATCTCCTCGTCCTCCGCCATAAACCCATAGCCGGCAAATACAGAATCGTAGTTGTTGCTCTGTGCAATTTTTATGATCTGCTCAATGCGCTGCTGTCTCTCTTCCCTGGTTGCACCGGAATAATCCTGGACACGGTGTACCCTCAGGGGGCTTATCTGTTTTCGCAATTCAGGTGACAGGGCATTGGGGTAAACAATGGAATCTTTTTCAGACAACAACATACCAAAGTCGGAGATACCCATCTCCTCCAGTACATTCATCGCCTCAATGCGTATCGGACCACGGCAAATAATGAGTGGCCGCAGGCTACAGGCAAAAGACTGCTGCCATGTAGATTTGCTGTTCCCACGTCGACGATTCTCGTGGATTTTCGGATTTCTTAAATACCAATTTGACATCAGTGAAATTCCCGCTGCACACCATCAAAGGGTCCCGGCGTGTAGTGATCCAAATGAAATAGCAAATGTTCGGAGAGTACCTGGCGCAATTCACTGGGCATAACAATCTGTGATACTGACCCAAGGCTCAAAGCTTCCCGCGGATTCATCAACTCTGCCTCATAGCGCATAACGAGCAGTTTTTCTTCATCAGCCAGCCATTGTCTGGCTCGTAGTTCCGCCTCCCCGTCTGCATCGTCAACACTGGTGCCGAGTGCCCCCCTTTCCTCTGCTATCCGCTGTTTCAGGGAACCACGCAATGAGCGCAGTTCATTTTTATAGACAAATTCCACACCAGAGGTTCCCATGACGGCGACCCTCGTGGTCGGCAGCGCAATAACAAGGTCAGCACCCGTGGGGTAATTGTTATAGGAGGCATAGGCACCACCAATTGCGTTGCGAATCAGCACCAGGATTCGAGGTGTGCGCAAATCAATAATGGAATCCAGCATGGCTCGCCCTGCCTGTACAATACCTCGACTTTCCTGTTCCCGGCCAGGCTGGAAACCCGAGGTATCTTCCATGAACACGACTGGAATATTGTAGAGGTTACAGAAACGAATAAACCTCGCATTCTTGTATGCCGCGTCAATATCTATTTGACCAGAGCCGACTGCCGAGTTATTAGCAACGAATCCGACCACATTGCCCGCAAGCCGTCCAAAACAGGTAATGGTATTTCTCGCCCTGTCAGGCTGAAT
>PBRP01000102.1 GCA_002726655.1 Gammaproteobacteria bacterium | reverse complement strand
GGGTTATCAGTGCTCTTGGCTTCCTATTCAGTATTCCCGGTCAAACCATGGGTATGGCTGTATTTACTGACCCCTTTATCGAGGTGTTGGGGATCACCAGGACTGAACTTTCCATTACCTACCTGTTTGGAACCATGTGTTCATCTTTTTTCCTCACCCGGGCTGGGCGCTGGTATGACAGGTACGGCGCAAGGATCATGATTACGCTCTCCAGTTTTGCCCTGGGTGTGATGGTTTTTTATATCAGTATCGTTGATCTGATCGCTGACTTTGTTGGTGGGTCCGTGGCAATAACCTTTGCGCTAATGTTTTTAGGGTACTTTGGTGTCAGGTTTTTTGGCCAGGGGGTTCTATGCAGTTGCTCCCGGAACGTGCTGCCGCTCTGGTTTGTCAAACGACGAGGCCTTGTAAGTGGTATCCGCGGTGTTTTTATCTCCTTTGGTTTTTCCCTCGCGCCCCTGGTGCTTGCCTCGCTGATATTGGAATTTGGCTGGCGGGGAGCCCTCTGGTTTATGGCTGCGATATGCTGCTTTGGATTCTCCCTGGTGGCAATCGTATTTGTCAGAGATGCACCTGAACCCTGTGGGCTGGTGGCTGATGGTGAGCCATTTGATGCCGAGGTCAGCGGGAAAACCGAGGTCGTGAGCAGGACGCTTCATGATGCGAGACGCAGCCCTCTATTCTGGGTGTATTCCGCGAGCCTTGGTATGCATGCCATGTTTGGCACGGCTCTTACTTTTCACATAGTCGATATTTTTGCCGATGCTGGCAGGGGCAGGGATGAGGCATTCAGCTATTTTTTCCCTGCAGCCATTTTTTCAACGACGGTTAACATGCTGGCGAGCTGGTTGGTGGACACTCAGCCCTTGAAACCTTTTCTCGTTACAATGCTTCTTGCATTTTCACTGGGGCCTATGGGTTGTTGAACCTCCATCAGAGTTGGGGGTTCTGGATGCTGGCTGCAGGGTTCGGTGCGGGAGGGGGGCTCTGGGGTGTTATTTCAAACATTGCCTTCATCCGCTTCTTCGGTCCCCTGCATCTTGGAGAAATCAGTGGTTTGAATACCTCCCTCACAGTGTTTGCGAGTGCCGTAGGTCCTGCCGCATTCAGCCTGGGGCTTGACCATTTCGGCAGTTACGATACGGTGGTCATGATCTGCCAGGGTTTGTTGTTACTATTGCTTTTAGCAGCAATTATGGTCGGGCAGGAGGAAGCATCATGAAATCGGTTGAAGATTTACATATCACGAAGATTCGCCCTCTGATATCACCTGTCAGTCTGATGGAAGAGTATCCGCTGAGTGAAGAGAATCGCCAACTGGTAGCAGGTTCCCGTAATAGCATAGAACGTATCCTTGATGGTAAGGACATGCGCAGGGTTGTCATAGTTGGCCCCTGTTCCATACACGATCCGGCGGCGGCTGTGGAATATGCTTCGAGATTAAAAGTTGAGACCATGGCGTTCAATAATCTCCTCATCGTAATGCGGGTCTATTTTGAAAAGCCGAGAACGATAGTTGGCTGGAAAGGTTTGATCAATGACCCCGACATAGATGGCAGTTTCAATATTAACAAGGGACTAAAACTTGCAAGAGAGTTGCTGCTTGAAATAGCAAGCATTGGCTTGCCCAGCGGAACAGAATTTCTTGACACTACCATCGGACAGTTTTATGCGGATCTAGTCAGTTGGGGTGCAATAGGTGCGAGGACTGCCGAGAGTCAGGTCCATCGGGAACTGGCCTCTGGCTTATCCATGCCGGTAGGAATCAAGAATAGAACTGACGGAGACCTTAAGGTGGCCGTCGAGGGTATTAAGGCCGCTAACCACAAGCATCTATTTCCCTCCTTGACCAGAGAAGGCACACCTGCCATATACGAGACGGAGGGCAATAAGTACTGTCATCTCATTTTGCGTGGTGGTGACAGGTCTGGCTCCAATTATGACGCAGGCTCTATTGCTGATGCAGAAACTTTGTTATCGGCTCATGATCTTGCAGCTAATGTGATCGTTGATTGCAGTCACGGTAACAGCCAGAAGGATCCACAGAACCAGAAAAAGGTCGTAACCTCAGTCTGTGAATCGATTACCGGTGGTTGCTCATCGATAAAGGGCGTGATGCTGGAAAGTAATCTCAAGTCCGGCCGCCAGGATTTTCACCCGACCAATATGGAATACGGACGCAGTATCACCGATGCATGCCTGTCACTTGATGAAACCTTGCCGCTGTTGGAGCAACTCAACCAGTGTCATTGAGCCCATCATTGCCAAAACGTTGTTCTACTGCATAATGAAGCTAATGAAGGAATTATCTTACCCGCTGTTTGTCTCTGGACAACAACTGGCACCAGAACAGGTCCCGGTGCAATCATGCTAGTCATTTCACTGGTATTTTGCTGCTATCTGGTCATTTTGTTCAGTCTCGCCTTTTGGACCAGAAAAGGGACTCAGAGCCTCAGCGGCTATTTCCTCGCGGACAAGAAGCTGCCTCCCTGGGTTGTTGCCTTCAGTACTAACGCAACAGGCGAAAGCGGGTGGTTGCTGCTTGGTTTGACTGGTATGGGTTACGCTGTAGGCGTGCAGGCTTTCTGGGTGGTTGCCGGGGAGGTCATAGGCATCAGCCTTGTATGGCTATTGCTTGCCCGCAAGATAAAGCACCTGGGTGATGAGTCTGACGCCATCACAGTGCCGGACCTTTTATCCGCAAAATTTGTGGACCCTCAAAATCTGATCAGGAAAGTCAGTGTGCTGGTTATCCTGGTGATGGTCGGTACATATGTTAGTGCCCAGATGGTTGCAACGGGTAAAGCCTTCAGCACTTTTACCGGTATGGACTATTCTCTCGCAGTGGTGTTTGGCGCAACTATCATCATCGCCTACACGCTTATTGGTGGCTTCAAGGCGGTGGCCTTTACGGACCTGGTGCAGGGGATTCTTATGCTGGGGGGGCTTATTCTCGTGCCCGCGGTGGCAATAACTTCTCTCGGCGGGGTAGAGGAAATGTTAGGTGGATTGCTTGATATAGATGCACATCTGCTGGATCCCTTTCGCCCCAGCGAGGCGGGGCACAGTGGCTGGATTCCTATTTTGAGTTTCCTTGCCATTGGTTTGCCATTCCTGGGGGTTCCGCAACTGACCGTGCGGTTCATGTCAGCGGTAAATGAATCGAGTCTCAGGACAGCCGGGACTATTTCTATCATAGTTACGTTCCTTTTCGGGATAGGCGCGGTTCTAACAGGAATGGCAGGGCGCGTACTGGTTCCAGGCCTGGAAGACGCTGAAACAGTTTTTCCGGTTCTGGCGACTGAATTGTTCCCGGATGCGATTACCGGGCTGCTCATGGTTGTTGTGCTGGCGGCGATTATGTCCACCGTAGACAGCCTGCTACTTCTTGCATCGTCGGCAGTAGTGAGAGACTTTCTTCAAAATATTCGTGGATCCGTACGGAGCGATTCGGACCTGGCTCGCTATGGGAAGATCACCACATTGGTGATTGGCGCGTTGGCTGTAGTATTTGCGCTAATGGAGAGTCCTTTGATCTTCTGGTTTATACTCTTTGCCTGGTCAGGGCTGGGCGCCGCATTTGGACCTGTCATCGTATGCTTGTTCTATTACCCCAAGCTGACTTTATACGGTGCCCTTGCCAGTATTTCCGGTGGTTTTCTTACCTCTGTAATATGGGTCGTATCGCCTCTTAAATCAGCCTCCAATGATCTATATGAGATGATTCCAGGCTTCATCGTGGGATTGCTACTCGCAGTAGTTGTCAGTCAGTTCACGCAATCAACAAATGTATCGCCTACGAAAATAGATAAGCCTTTCTGAAACCATTGGTTTTCGGTCTATGTTATCAGTGCATCTACCGCGCAGGCTCGATCCGGGTATATCAGACCATACTCAATGACGTTCGCCGGCACCTGGAGGCAGTGAACGCGTTAATCGAGGCGAATGGATGGCTCGTGGGCGATCACTTGAGTTTTGCTGATATAGCTGTGGCAGCAATGTTTTTCGTCATTAATCGGGCTGTAGAAGGCGCGGAAATGCTTGACGAGTTTCCAACGATCAGGCACTGGCAACGCCGGGTCGATGAACTGACTTTATAGGTCCGGGACGGGTACTCGATCTTGCCAATATCGCGGTAGGTTCCATTTTGGCGAAATACCTCTTAACCTACTGTATAAATATCGAAAGATGCTAGTGAAGGCTCCATATCAACAACATTTTTAGCCGTTTCTTCAGCCTGTTCCGGAAGGGTAGCAATAGATTACCACCCAATGATATCGCCGATGATCAGGCTCCTCATTCTGAGTCACAGCCAGAGTCGTCGGCAGCAGACACGAGCCTCGTATTAGATCCCGAATATGATTTTCTCGCGCATCTGTTTGCTGTCAATGAAACTCGAGTAGATGAGTTTCGAACAGGAGAGAAGGATTTCATATCGCACCTTAAGGAACTACTTGCCTCAGACGAGGTTGATGGGCTGGTTCCTCGAATGTCCGGGAGCCTGCCAAGGCTCCTTGCGAGTTTGCGCAGTGGTAGTTCCGTAAAAGAACTGAGCGATCAGGTTGTTTCTGATCCACAGTTGCTGGCCAACATACTGAAGGTCGTTAACAGCCCGTTTTACAGAGCTAAATCCAAAAAGATTGAAAACGTGGATGAGGCGCTTGTGATTTTGGGTGAGGATGGCCTTAGGGAAGTCATTGCTTCGGTGATTCTTGGACCCATAATGGTTACCACGGCTGTTCCTGGCGTTGATACATCTTTAAGTTCTTCACTTTGGGGCGAGTCCCTGAAGTGTGCTGTTACCTGCAGGTCGTTCGCAAGAATGAGGGGGTCGACTGACCCCTTTGCCGTGTTCTTAAGTGGCCTCACAAATTCAGTGGGGTTAGCTGCAACGCTGCAATTGATGACTAAGGTAGATCATCCGCTTTCCCACCCATTTAGTGTCCCCTTCCTCACTTTGGTCCAGGAACTCTATCGAAAACTAAGTTTTCACATTGTGAAGCGTTGGGAGTTCCCGGGAAGGAGCCAGGATATTCTTGAGGCTTTTGCCTACGGCCATGGTTCGAAGGATATAGATTCCGATCTCGAAGTATTACGGGACAGTATCAGGTTGGCATTCACGCACACGCTACATAAATGTGGCACTTACGATAAAACCGAGATTGCGCTGGTCGTTGACACTGATCATGGAAAGAAGATCTGGCATTGGGAGTATGAGAAAAATTAGAAGGCATGGTCGCAACTGACTAAGACAGGGTCCTTACACAATTGGTTAGTCAATCTGGAATCAGGACCACTTTCGTGCATTTGCCTTCCTGCTGATCCTGTATCGCTGTACTCACCTCGCTGAATGGGTATGTCTTGACCATCTTGTCGAATGGCAACCGCCCCTGCCTAAAGTGATTGATGAGTTCCGGGATAAATTCATCCGGGTCACTGTCTCCTTCAATGATGCCTTTGATGGTGTGGCCGAACGTAATTAGGTTCATGAGGTCGCCTGGCACATGGGTCCCGGGCGGGCAGACTCCAACAATACCAAACACTCCCTTGGAGCCAAGGCAGGTAACCGCCGATTCAATCACGGTGGGGTTACCCGTCGTGTCAAAAATATAGTCCAAGCCCTCAGGGTGAATCTCCTGAACCGCAGTAAGAAGGTCTAGACCTTCCGGGTCCATTACATGGGTTGCGCCAAAAGAGAGTGCCATTTCCCTTCTTACTACATAAGGTTCGAGTACTGCAATTGTGGAGCATTCCTGGATCTTTGCCCCCATTACTGCGCTTAATCCGACCGCGCCACCACCAAGAATCAAGATTGATGACCCGGCCTGCGCGGCCAATGAGCGCATGACACCCCCGGCACCGGTTTGTACGCCACAGCCGAGGGGACCCATGATTTCCAGTGGTAGATCAGCATCAATTTTTACCACGTTTCGCTCGTAGGTCAGGGCATGATGAGCAAATGAAGACTGGCCGAAAAAATTTGAACCCAGCTCGATATCGTCTAACCTGCTACTTGAGGTGCCATCCAGTCTTGTGCCGATGTAGTTGAGAAAGGGCATAGTTCTGCAATAAGCAGGGTCTCCTGTTTTACAGCGGTCGCATGCGCCACATGATCGAAAGCTGATCGCCACATGATCGCCGGCAGAAACCTTGGTCACATCTTTTCCAACTTCTCGCACGATACCGGCACCTTCATGGCCTAGTACACCAGGCAATGGGAATGGGGCTGCACCCGAAGAGAAGACAAGGTCCGTGTGGCATAAGCCCACACCCTTTATCTCAACCAGAATTTCATTCTCTCTTGGTGCCTCCAGCTCGATGTTTTCGATTGTGAACCCCCTGCCTTCAGGCTGGGCAACAATAGCTTTGGTCTGCATGGTTCTCCCCTGTTTTTTTGTGGCGAATATTTTTTTGTGACGAGTGTTTGTTGGTGGCCCTGTTTACTCGCAGTGAGTGTCAGTCTTCAAGGCCGGATCGTCTCATCAGTTCCTGCGAGGAGGGGTCAAGACCATTAGCTGAACGGTCCTCAAGCAAAGAAGTTGCCAAACGCTTGCCTAGTTCAACGCCCCACTGATCAAATGAATTAATTCCCCAGATAGCGCCCTGGGCAAATATCTTGTGTTCGTACAAGGCGATCAGCATGCCGAGAGAGGCAGGTGAAAGCTCGTCCAGCAGCAGGATATTACTTGGTTTGTTACCGGGATAATGCTGATGCGCGTTGTCGCTTGCTTCACCTGTCATCAGGGAAGCCGACTGGGCAACCATATTCGTGAGCAAAACCTTATGTTGAAATTGATCTCCAAGGTTTTCCTTCACTGCTGCAATAAAGTCGACGGGTATCAGTTTTGTGCCCTGGTGCAGGAGTTGGAAAAAAGCATGCTGCCCGTTTGTGCCGGTCTGACCCCAGACTATAGGTGCAGTGGTATGTGCTACAGCTTCCCCGGAAAGTGTTGTGGATTTACCATTACTTTCCATATCAAGCTGCTGCAGGCAGGAAGGTAGGAGACCCAGGCGTTCGCAGTAGGGAATAATCGCAATACTCTCGGCTTCAAGAAAATTGTTATACCAGATACCGATAAGGGCAAGGATTACCGGCATGTTCCGATCCAGTGGGGTGTGTAGAAAGTGATCGTCCATTGTCTTTGCGCCTTCGAGCAGCTTCTCAAAATTGTCATGACCAACGGATATGCTGATAGAAAGCCCGACGGCAGACCAGAGTGAGTATCGGCCCCCAATCCAGTCCCAGGTTTCAAATATGTTAGCTTTGTCAAAACCGAATTCGATGGCGGCAGCAGGTCTTGCGGTAACCGCGAGAAAATGTGGAGTTCCCTGCGGTTGTTCAATGTTGAGGCGGCTTTCCAGCCACTTAATCGCTGCGTTGGTATTAAGCAGTGTCTCCTGGGTAGTAAATGTTTTAGTGCAGATGATGAACAGGGTTGTCTGTGCATCAAGGCCAGCAAGCAAACTATCAATCTCTGCACCATCTACATTTGAAATAAAGTGAGTTCTGAGACCGGGCTTGCTGAATTCCCTGAGTGCCGTACAAACAAACCTGGGTCCGAGGTCAGAGCCACCAATACCGATATTAATAACATCTGTAATGGGTTTTCCTGTAACTCCCTCCCACTGGCCCGAACGAATGGCGTCACTGCATTGCCTCATTCTTTGCTTCTGCCGGGTGATCTGGTCAGCGACAATTTCACCTTTCACCACAACTTTGCTATGTGGGTCACGTAATGCCGTATGCAGGGCGGGTTGTTGTTCTGTAGTGTTGACACGTTCGCCACCGAACATTCCGTCTCTATGGGCTTCAATCTTCGAAGCCTGTGCGAGATTCATCAGTGCTTTGAAAATTTCGTTGTTGACCCTGTTCTTGGAAAAATCCAGGTAGATGCCCGGAAGCTCGATGGAGTAGCGTTCAAGCCTCTTGGTGTCTTCGGCGAAATAGTCTTGAATAGAATCTTTTGCGGTCGATTCCGCCAGCGATGTCAGCACTTTCCATGCTTTGGCTTTTTCATTTTCCTGGTTCGATGAGGTCATAGTTTTTGTACAGATTCTTACTTCACCTTTTGGCCTATTGTAGCAGCACTGACTGACACGAAAAGGTTGGGATGACTTACGTTCATTGGAGGAATTAGCCAGTAGTGATGTTCTAGCGGGTTTAGCAGACTTGGCTTCATGGATACATTCTACATTTATGTTTTG
>PBRP01000101.1 GCA_002726655.1 Gammaproteobacteria bacterium | reverse complement strand
GCGTGACGAATACACGCAGTTAGTGGCAATCGCCAACGAGGGCTCAGCAAATTTGGGTTTTGCTGATACGGGTGCCATGTGGCGGTCAGGGTATAACATGCACCAGGATGAATTTGCCGCTGAAGTAGATCGTCTCTGGCTGCAGGTAAAACCGCTCTATGGATCCCTGCAATGCCATGTACGTGCCAGGCTGTCAGACCACTATGGTGCAGATATTGTTCCCCTGGATCAGCCTATTCCAGCCCATTTGTTAGGCAATATGTGGGCACAAAGCTGGGAAAATATTTATGACATCACCGCACCAAAAGATGCAGACCCCGGGATCAATCTAACCAAACAAATCCTGGCTAGCGGCATGGATGAAATTGAAATGGTTCGAAAAGGAGAAGCCTTTTTTACCTCGTTAGGGCTAGAGACGTTGCCGGATAGCTTCTGGAAAAAATCAATGATCGTGCAACCCAGGGACCGGGATGTTAATTGCCATGCCAGCGCCTGGTCACTGGATGGAAAGAAAGATGTCAGAATCAAGATGTGTACCCAGAAGACAGCAGAGGATTTCCAAACGGTGCATCACGAATTGGGTCACATATTTTATGACCTTGCCTACAATCATCATTCACCTTCATACCAGAGTGGTGCCCATGATGGCTTCCATGAAGCGATTGGCGATACGATTTCGCTGTCCATGACTCCTGCCTATTTGAAACAAATCAATCTGATTGAAGAAGTGCCAGATGCATCAAAAGATATTGGGCTCCTGATAAAGAAGGCGATGGAAAGTATCGCATTTCTACCCTTCAGCCTGGTTGTGGACCAGTGGCGATGGCAGGTATTTTCCGGAGAAACAACGCCTGAAACATATAATAGGGACTGGTGGGAACTTAGAACCGAATACCAGGGTATCCGTCCACCGGTCACACGCTCTGAAGAGAATTTTGACCCGGGTGCCAAATATCATGTAGCCGATTCAGTACCCTATACCCGATATTTCCTTGCGCGTATTTTGCAGTTTCAATTGCACCAGTCACTGTGTGATATTGCTGGCGTCAAGGGACCCCTGCACCGCTGCAGCATTTACGGAAACAAAGAAGCCGGCGCAAGACTTGAAGAAATGATGTCACTGGGGGCTTCCAGACCCTGGCAGGAAACCCTGAAAGTGGTAACCGGCACTGGTCGTATGGATGCGCGACCAATACTAGCCTACTTCGCACCACTTCAAGATTGGCTGCATGAACAAAATCAGGGGCGAAAGTGTGGGTGGTAGAGGTGGCAGCTTTTAGCTGGCCACCCTAACCTATTGCTAATCTCCTGGGTCTAACGACTCAAGCAGTGAATTGCGTTCGAAGCAAGTTCCCGGCCGCCCTGATTAAGTGAAACCTAGGTCGGCGCTACGTGACTAACTTCACTGATGAAGGTGTAGAAACCAGCCGAAAGAACTTCGCAGCTCGGGTGCTGAATGACTCGACCTTCGCCTCCCTTTACTCCCAGATTATCCATCACCGCCTTGTTCAGCGCTTCGACATCATCCGTATCGACCTCATAAAGCGCCAGGAAATCGCTCGGCTCGGTGCTACCCGCACCGCCCAGCGTCCCGACCAAACGATAGCGTGAAGCCTTCGAGAAGTGTTCTGACTCCACCACGTCTGGGAGGTGATGAAAACTGTACCATTCATGGAATTCTTTGATCTGCTCAGGGTCATTACAACGTGCCTGGACTACCATAAGTGCTTTGGTCATGCGGGTCTCCTCTAAGAAAGTTGGCATAGTATCAGTCCTCACCTGGCGTATGTAAACCCGAGTATTTCCTACCTGCAGCAGAAACCAGATCAGGCATTTTCACCATTATTCACTCGCTAGGCGAGAGAGCACCCCTGAGTCACAAACAAATTCCTGGCCCGTAATATTTCCCGATAGCCCTGGATCACACAAAAACATTACCAGTCGAGCAACATCTACTGGGCTACCCACTTGCTTTAGAATTGATCCACTGATAAGTCTGGCTTCAGCCACTTCAGGTTCGCCGCCACGGTTCAGCCCCCGGGTAAGCATTGGAGTATCAATCGCCCCGGGCAAAACAGCGTTTACTCTGATCCTCCTAGGACCGAGTTCGATTGCCATGGCCCGCGTAAGCGCTGAAACTGCACCTTTGCTGGCAGCATAAGATGCAAGTCCTTTCGATGTTGCCCTCGCATGAACAGAGGAGATGTTCACAATCGATGCACCATCACATATGGCAGGACTAAGATGTTTTGCCAGCAGGAATATGCTGGTTACATTTACGCCCATGACGTTGTTCCATTCACCGAGGCTGGTTTCTATGAGATCTTTTTCAATCTGGATTGCAGCATTATTCACAATGGCATGTAGGTCAGATTGTAGCTGTTGCGCTAATTTCTGTACTCCTCCCTCATCAGAGCAATCAAGCTCATAGAATTGATGGCAATATTCATGGCCAGGCTTGACGATATCTGTTCCCGTGACGTTCCACTCCGCCAGATTAAACAGCTCGCTTGTCTTTGCGCCTATACCCCCGGAACACCCGGTTACGAGAACATTCTTCTTCATATTGTCGCCTTGCTGATCACCAATATCGCTCGACTTCTCAAACGGCTTTAATGCCCTGGTATTCCTCGTTGAATACGATTTCGACCAGCCCAAAACCTACATCATTGGGATCATCCAGATTGGTTAGCCTGCCGTACAGTTCGGCGAAATGACCACCGGGTTTCTGTTTAATCTCGGTCTTGCCCGTCTCATCGAATACCTTCACCGGGTGACTGATATCCCAGACTTCTCCTTCGAGGACCTCATCACCTCTGTAAACACCACGACCCAGTTGGTCATTCCAGCCTCCCCAGTAACCGCCCCCCTGCATATATACGGGTTTGCTGATGATGTCGACTTTAAACCGGTCCACCTTGCCGTCGGGCCTGGTGAAATGAATCTGCGCACCCTTCATGCGAGGCAAGTTGTCCTCCCACTCCGTACTAATGACCTCAACGTCTTTGTATGCCCAGCCTTCCTTCCCTGAGTCATAGGGATAATCGATGCGGCTGTGGATTGTACCCAGCTCTGCGATGTTTCCACCGGTACCAGTTGCCAGGTGGCTCCCGTCATTGTGGTGACGGAAAGCGTAATACATGGAGCGGTCCGGGAAACGGATTAGAGACCAGTGCCTGGCACCAGGGTCTCCCCAGTAGGAGCGCCGGGGCCCCACTCGAGGCGCAGCAAAGGGATGAGGCTTTTCACCCCAGCCCGTATCGCCCAGACCCCAGGAGTGATCTTTGGCGCCAACCCAACCGTCCTCGACTTTAAAGTTGTATTCACGCGGGCCTATCTTGAGATAACCCGATAGATTGCCCAATTGAACGATATTGGATCTCTCCCCAGCCAGCCGGCCATCCGCCCAGCTGCGCAAACCTGGCGCCTCATCGTAGGGCGGCGCAGCGCTCTCCCAGAGGATATCGAACTCCACCTGGTGAGGGTTCTCGTCGAGTCCAAGCTTGAGAGTGCGGTGACCACGGATGATATCCATTGAGAAGGGACCTACACGAAGATCATCGATGTTGGGCCTTAGTCGCCGGGTAGCACGAACGTTGTACTGTCTGCCGTCGACGGTCGCTGCTATAACATAGGCATCTATAACGTTTGTGTTGTGATATAGGCGCAGGGCAGTAATCAGATTAACCTCACCGTTCGGGTCCCCGACACAGTGCCAGTAGCCATCACTCCACCCGGGGGCAGCATTTGTCACCATGTCGAACGTGTCTATTGTTTGATGCCTGGGCCATTCGTCTAATTCAGTTATTACGCGTCTTGCTGGCATGCGGATCTCCTACCGTCGGTGGTACCACTAAATATGGCCCATTTTGAACAAGAGGATAACCCATGTTCCCTCGGCTGGTCATTATTCCAACGTTCATCTTTCTTCTCCCTAAATCAGCCACACCTTGTAGCGGTAAACGGACAAGAAACATTGCGGACCGAGCCCACCAAAGGCTCCTCAGAGCCACTGGTAAAAAGCTAATGGGATATAAGTTGATACACATCAACCCATGAAAAAGGATGTCATGTTTATGTACTTTCTACACAGGGTAGGCTGGCATCCGCACCACCGGACCTCGATATTCCAAGCAAGTGACAGGCAGTGGTTCGGAATTGTGTTCGCCAAGTGCCCTCGGACTTATTATCTCAGACGGTGATTAATTATGCGTCCAAGTGACAAGCAAGCTGAGAACCAGCTTGGCATGGTGATGGATCTGAATAAGTGCATTGGCTGTCATACCTGCACCATGGCCTGCAAACGGTTGTGGACCCGGGGTGAGGGTATGGAGCACATGTGGTGGAATACTGTGAACACCAAACCGGGGAAAGGCACGCCCAGGGATTGGGAGAAGATGGGTGGTGGTTTTAAGGATGGTGTCGCACAACCAGGACACCTGCCAACCAAAGAAGAATTTGGGGAAGCCTGGGAATTCAACTCCAAGGAGCTCTTTTTCGAAGGCAAGGGCGCGAAGGGAAAGCTTGAGATCAAGGGGGAGCAACCTGATTGGGGTCCCAACTGGGACGAAGATCAGGGCGCAGGAGAGTACCCGGACAACTACTACTTCTATTTGCCTCGCATATGCAACCACTGCTCTGACCCGGCCTGTTTAGCGGCTTGTCCACGAAAGGCTATTGAGAAAAACAGTGACAATGGCATCGTCACCATCAATGCGGATCGCTGCCGCGGCTACCGCTTCTGTATGTCAGCCTGCCCGTACAAGAAAATCTATCTGAACCATCAGACCGGGATTACTGAAAAGTGCATCTTCTGTTTCCCACGCGTTGAAAAGGGTGTTGCACCCGCATGCGCACGGCAATGCCCAGGGCGAGTCCGCTTTGTCGGTTATACCAATGATATGGATGCACCCATCGGCAAACTGATCCACGAGTGGAAGGTAGCACTACCACTGCACCCAGAATATGGCACCAGCCCCAATGTTTTTTATGTGCCACCGCTGGCACCGGCTCTACTGGGCAAGGACGGTAAACCCGATGAGTCGAAACCGCGTATCCCCAACGATTACCTGGTGTCGCTATTCGGACCCGATGTCCTGGATGCCCTGGAAACTCTGAAAGGTGAAATGGCTAAACGCAAGGACACAGGGGAATCCGAGTTGATGGATCTACTGATAGCCTATAACTGGAAAGACATGTTCGGAGGATTCGATCGTGATCCTGAAACCATCGAGTGGGTTAAGGATTCGGCGTAGAGCCGGTAGGGAGAAGCAATATGACTATGAAAGAAACAGGCGTAAGCCGTCGAAAATTCCTGCAGTTCTCTGGCATGGGCAGCGCTGCATTACAGCTGCCTGTGGGTCTGAACATCCTGACGCTGAGCGAATCGCTTGCCGCTGCCTCTGACAATGGGTTTGCAGTTTCCACTGCTGCCTACGGAGATTGGCGTGACATTTACCTCGAGCGGTGGCGCTGGGACAAGGTGGTTAAATCCAGTCACTTCGTAAACTGCTGGTACCAGGCTCACTGTGCCTGGAACGTATACGTCAAGGATGGCCTGGTGTGGCGAGAAGAGCAGGTAGGAACCTATGAAGCAACCAATCCCGATGTTCCCGATGCTAACCCCCGTGGCTGTCAGAAGGGTGCCTGTTACAGTGAGAAAATGTATGACCCATCACGCCTCAAGTATCCCTTGAAAAGGGTTGGAGAGAGGGGATCAGGGCGGTGGCAGCGCATATCCTGGGACCAGGCACTCGCTGAGATTGCCGAATCCTACGTGGATATCATGGTCAACGAGGGTACTGATCGCAATATTCTGGAGTTGGGACCTCTCTTCACCATGGGCACCATGGCGGTCGGCACTGGACAGTTGTCTGCCCTCACTGACGCGACTACCCTGGACATGAATACCGAGATCGGTGACGGCCATCGTGGCGCCCTGGAAACCTTCGGCAAAATTGTATTCGAGCGTTCTGCCGATGATTACTTTCATTCCGATCTCATCTTCATCTGGGGGGGGAATCCTGTTTACACCCAGATACCCAACATCCACTTTATGCTGGAAGCAAAGTACAACGGCGCTACCATTGTCGTCATTGCGCCGGACTACAGTGCCTCTGCTATCAAGGGGGATATCTTCGCCAGGATTAACCCAGGCTCCGATGCGGCACTGGCCCTTGGCATGGCTCATGTGATTATCAACGAATCCCTGTATGACGAAGCCTTTCTGATAGAACAGACTGACATGCCACTACTGGTGCGCGAGGACAACGCGCAATTCCTCAGATCAAAAGACCTCGAAGACGGTGCTATTGAAGTAAAGTCGGGCGCTTTTGACGAATTTTATGTTATCGATCAGCACGGAGAACTGGCCAAAGTACCGAAAACCTCACTTGCACTGGGAGAACTTAAACCAGACATGAAGGCAAGCCGACAGGCTCAACTCAAAAATGGTGAAAGTGTTCAGGTACACACGGTATTCACACTGCTGCAAGACAAGGTTAGTCAATATGCGCCAGACAAGGCTTCGGCAATCTGTGGCACGCCTGCCAATCAGATCATTGATTTGGCAAGGCTCATGGCTTCGGCAAAATCAGCCTGTATGACAACCACCAGTAATATTGGTAAGTACTATCATGGCAACCTGATGGAGCGTGCCCAGGCTCTGGTCTTTGCTTTATGTGGACAATATGGAAAGAAGGGGAGTGGCTTTGTTGCATTTCCCTTCCTTAATCTAGAGGGGGCTTCCAATGTCGTTATGTCATCTATGGATCCCACCGGGCAGCTTAGAAAGCAAATGGCAGAAGGTGCGAAACAGCTCGCGGCTGCGGGCTATACCAAAGAAATGATTGCCTACGAGATGACCCGCATACAGGATGAAAGTGGTACCGCGACACAAGTCCATGGCAGCATGTTCTGGTACACCCATGGGGGTCTGCTTGAAACCAATGAGAAGATGCATGAATGGGATCCGCACCTCAACAGACCCGTTAAAGAAGTTTTTGAACAGTCCCTGAAGGAGGGCTGGCAACATGTCGCGCCGAAACCCGGTGATGATCCCCGCTTGATGATCAGTATCGGCAGCAATCCCCTTCGACGAATCCGCTCCTACCCGCAATTGCTGAAACATCTCTGGCCGAAGCTGCGAACTATAGTGGATCTTGACTCAAGGCTAACCTCAACGGGGATGATGTCCGACTATGTACTGCCTGTTTCCGCCTGGTATGAACGCGATGAGGTGAAGTGGGTCACGCCCCTTATGCCTTATATGCATGGCGGCGAAAAGGCGACGACCTACTACGAATCAAAGTCTGACTGGGAGATTATGTCCCGCCTGGTTGAAGCCATTGAAAAGGAAGCAAAATCCAAGGGCTACGCAACCTTCAAGGATCGGGCAGGTCGTGAGCGACCCTTCGAAGGAATCTACGCAGTGATGAGCGGTTTTGGCAAGTACGCCCACGATGGAGATGCCCAACTGGCTGCGGATATCATTGCCCACAGTGACAATCTGGATGGCGACTGGGAAGACATCAAAAAGAAGGGGTTTATTCCTTTCAACGGAACGGGTGACGGCGCACTCTCTATTGGTACGCAAACAGAATTCAAGAAGGGTGAGACCATTACGCCGCTTACCAATCACGTGATAAAGAAGGTTCCCTATCCGACGCTCACCCGCCGCATGCAGTTCTATATAGACCAGGAGCTCTACCTTGAATTTGGCGAACAGTTACCGACACACAAGGACTCACCAAAGATTGGAGGCGATTACCCATTGCAGATTACCGGTGGACATGCTCGTTGGAGTATTCACTCGGCCTGGCGTGATTCGCGCCTGATGCTCAGGCAGCAGCGTGGTGAGCCGTTGATCCACATGAACATCGATGATGCCAAGAAACGGGGTATCAAGGACGGTGACCAGGTCCGGGTCTTCAATGACATGGACGATTTCCAGATCATGGCCAAGGTATCGCCAGCCGTAAAACCGGATCAGACCATCATCTATCACGCCTGGGAAAATTTTCAATTCAAAGACGGCCGTGGGTTTCAGAACCTGATGCCTGCACCACTGAACCCAGTGGAATTAGCTGGCGGACAATTCCATTTGCGACCAACCAATATCATGGCCTCGCCAGGTCACTTTGACCGGGATACCCGGGTTGAAGTAGAGCCTGTCTCGTGAGCTCGAGTGCCCCCCGGACAGGTCAAGGAATAGAGAAAGCACAGATGCAGGAACTGGAGTTCAGTAAGAACAGTTCAAGTTTGGCCAACTTTGTAGCAGAGCGAAGCTTCGTCTACGGCACCCTGGCAGCCTGCCTCCAGTATCCTGATGAGTTACTCACTGAGTCCATCAATTCCGGCACCTTGCTGAAAGGATTGAAAAGCATATTTGATTTCGAAAAGGATCTAGCGCTGGCAGGAGATGATGCCAGGGGGTTAGCTGCGAAGGTTACGCTCGTGTCAATGGAATCCGGATACACCCGGCTGTTCGAAGTGACAACACCACATGGTGCAGCCTGTGATTTGTATGCCGGGCTTCACTATGGCGATCGTATGCAGGTTATGGAAGATCACATCAGGTTTTACAATTTTTTTGACTTGCACATGCCCGACGTCATAGAGGAGCTGCCTGATCACCTATGCACGGAACTCGAGTTCCTTCGCTTTCTGTCCACGCAGGAAGCCTATGCGATCGAAAATGGTCAGCCGGCGCGCGCTCTCCAAAAAGCGCAGCGGGATTTTATTTCACGCCATGTGCTGCGGTGGATTGACTCACTTGAAGAGTCCGTTACAAACTGCGCAAGCGAACCCTTCTACCTGAGCCTTATCAAGCTGATCAAGGCTGTGCTAACCAGCGAATTTGCCCGGGTAGGCAAGACGCAGGATTCTTCAACTATACAAAGCGTAACTATTGACTGAAATTTCCTGCCGACTACCAGCGACAGGCCATGGGAATAGCCGGGTGATCAATGGCCGGATACTTCTTGTGCAAGGGTTGAACGACCTCTTCACCAAAACGAAGAATCTGGTCACGGGTCTCCTCAAAAGAGGGGCCAGTAACCATGCGAAAACGGATGGTGAAGTAGTCAACTCCTAACTCTTCATGGAACCATTCCAGGCGCTCCCTGCATTGTGCAGGTGAACCCATGACAATATGTTCACGGGCTGTCTCCGTTGTAATTTTTTCAGGAGAATCAAGGTCGGGATGATGAGCGAGAATTCCCTGCTCGCAATAGAAGCGCATTTCAGAAACATAATGATCACCAAATTCCTTTGCCGCCTGTTCAAAACTGTTAGCAGTCCAGCCATCGCGCATAAGTACAATAAAAGGCTTCTTGTTGTGCTCTTCAGCCCTGACCCGATAGGCGCCGGCCTGCTGATGCCATACCTCGGGCAATATTGGGAACTGATCACAGGTCCAGGCTTCCGCGTAGGAACCACTGCGTTCTATCGCCGCCGGTAGTTGCCCGCCGCCCCAGAAGGGGAAGCGTGGTTGCTGGTAGCAGTTCGGAGACAGCAAGCCATCCCTGACCTGGTAGAAATCGCTATTCCAGTCGAATCGTTCTCCCTTGCTCCTCATCGCCCTATCTATCAGCTTTATACTATCCAGGAAACGTCCCAGCAGGCGCTCCTCCGGGATGCCAAACTGACCCCAGTAGCCAGCATGGTAACCACGGCCCCAGGTCATATAGAGGCGGCCTTTGGAGATGTTGTCAATGATGGCGCATTGTTCGGCTATGTGCATCGGATGGTACAGGGTGTTGACCAGGCAATAGGCGCCAAGGGCGACCTTTTCGGTTTCACGCGCCAGGATAAGCAACAGATTCAAGGGTGTCCCGAAGTATGATTCTGTGCGACCGTGCCTGTCTGGCACCTGGATTGAATGAAAGCCTGCCTGCTCGGCAAGAATCCCCTCCTCGATCATGGCATCAAGTGCCGAAGAGGCGTCCTCTCGCCCGGGTAGTGGTTGATCGTAGTCACCTTTGTTCGTGTCGATCAGATAGCCGATCCGCATGTCGCTACTCCTTCCTGCCTTGAGTCACCGCCCGGACTTCGCTGACAACACTAGTCCGGGAGATTGTTAAGAAAAAAGTGCATGGCATTCTCGCCCATGACCTGGCGTATCTCAGTTTCTGTAAATCCCTCGTCGAACATCGTCTGGGTGAGAATGGCTAGCTCAGCTGTATCAAATAGAACCTCGGTTGCACCATCATAGTCAGAACCGAGGGCAACATGATCAACTCCCATCAGGTCGATCGCATATCGGATTGATCTAACAACTCCCGCAGGTGTGATATCACAAACCGCGCCCTCCCAGTATCCAATACCCACGATGCCACCAGCGGCGGCAATTCTTTTCATCAGAGAGTCATCAAGGTTCCTTCCCTTATCGCACACACCTTTCACACCTCCATGGGACAGGATCACCGGTCTATTTGAGATATCAAGCACATCACTCACCATCTTTGGTGAGGCATGTGCAACATCAATAATGACACCAAGCTCATTCGCACGATTTACAACATCCTTGCCAAATTTAGTTAGCCCTTCTTTACTGACACCATGAAGCGAACCGCCAAGCCTGTTATCAAAAAAGTGTGTTAGTCCTGATATGCGCAACCCCTTTTCGAACAAAAGATTCAGGTTCTCGAGCTTCCCTTCCAGGGGATGTGCACCTTCTATCAAATAGACTCCTGCAGTAACTTTTTCGCCGCTTAATCTCCGGGCAATGAGTAACTGCATATTCGCCTTACTCTTAACGACAACAAGCTCACCCTGACTTGCCTGAGCAAAATCATAGAGCTTGGATAGTTGATACGCTGCACGCTCATAGAGGCTACCCCAGCTGCGAATCGGCCAAAACTGTGAAACGGCCACCAGGGTAATGATGTCAGTCTCGCCCGTATTCTTATCGTAGTTCTGCGCAGGCGGACTTTTTGTCGTGGCTGAAAAGACCTGTAGCGCCACATTCCCCTTTTTTAGCCGCTTCAAGTCAACATGACCAATGTCAGACTCCATCAGCAAGTCACGTTTCCAAAGCAGAGAATCAGAATGCAGGTCTGCAATGAACAGCTGATCGTGAAACGCCTGGACCTCAGGCCGGATACCGTAGGGCGAGTGTTCTTTGACAAGGTTGTAGCGGCCTTCTAGTAATCCGGGCAAAACCCAATGGGCGAACGCGATTGCAACAACCAGTATCATCATCAGGCTGGCAGCGATATATTTCGCCATCTTCATTTCATCTTTCCAAATTATTTAGTTATCAACACAGTGTTATCTTAACCCAAAGGCCGGCAGGATCCCCCGAGTTCTACCTTTTTTCAACGGGCTGTTTTTCGGCATCGAGATGAGGCACTATCCTGTAATTCCACATCAGATTCGCATCAACATCATTGGAGGCGGTATGATGGGGCGCGAACACATCCGCAACACCGCTGTATCCATCATCTAGGTCGGATTCAATTTGGAGCTTGTTCTACATACAATACCCGACATACGATGAATATCTAACCTGAGGAGAAACGAGAATGAAAGCTACTATGATCGGTGGAGGCATGACCGCCTTCGGCAAACACATCGACCGCAACCTGAAGTCCATGGTCGAGGAAGCTGTAATGCTAGCGCTCAAGGATGCCGGGCTGGAGAAGGATGAAATCGATGCTGCCTACGTTGGCAATGCTTCCCAGGGTGTTTTGCAGGGTCAGGAAAGTGTCCGCGGGCAAGTGGTGCTACATGCTATGGGAATCGGAGGCATTCCGATTGTCAATCTCGAGAATGCCTGTGCTTCCTCTGCAACTGCCCTAAATGGCGCCATGGCCATGATCAATGCTGGCGAAATTGAATGTGCACTGGTTCTCGGTATGGAAAAGATGTACTTCGAAGACAGGGCAATCGTGCAGAGGGCTTTCACCGGCTCGATGGATGTTGAAGTGGCCGAAGAAAGCGTAAGGCGCATGAAAGAATCTGAGAAAAAGGCCCGGGCGGAAGCGGAAGCCGGGGACAATGAACCAAAGAAGGAAAAGTCAGGCCAAAAAACTGTTTTCATGGACCTGTATGGCATGGCTGCGCGTGCCCACATGGAGCAATACGGCACAACCCAGAGGCAACTTGCTGCAATAGCGTCGAAAAATCACTTTCATTCATCCATGAACCCCCTGGCGCAGTACCAGCAGGAATACTCTATTGAAGAAGTCCTGGCTTCACCGGATGTGTCATATCCTCTAACACGTCTGATGTGTTCACCCATAGGTGATGGTGTTGCCGCTGCAATTGTCTGCAGTCCCGAATTTGCAAAGAAAAGAGGTGCCGCGAGCCAGGTTGAAATTTCCACCTGTGTCCTGGGCAGTGCACGGGTAACCGGTGATCGCAGCAAGAGCAATCTCACTCTGCTTGCCGAGAAGGCCTACAACCAGGCAGGCGTAGGACCGGAAGATATCGATCTTGCTGAGGTCCATGACGCCACAGCGATGGGAGAAATCAGCTCAAGTGAAGGTTTGATGCTTTGCGGTCAGGGTGAAGGTGGCCCCTTTGCTGAGGCTGGCCACAGCAAACTTGGCGGTAAGCGTCCCATCAATGTCTCCGGCGGCCTGGAATGCCAGGGTCATCCTATCGGTGCAACCGGTATTCGCCAGGTAGTAGAAGTGTATTGGCACCTGTCAGACAAGGCTGGAAAACGCCAGGTCGAGGGCGCAAAAGTTGGCCTGGCACAGAATGCGGGTGGTTCAACACCAGCAGGTGAAGGTGCCCTTTCAGTTACTATTCTGAAGCGTTAACAAAACAAAAAACCAAACCTATAAGTTAATAGAAGGAAATAAAATGGAACTAAGAGAAGCTATCGGCAGAAGACGATCAATCAGGTTTTTGAAACCCTACAAGGCCGTGGAGCCTGAAAAAATACAGGTTATGTTTGAGGCGGCGCGCATTGCCTCTCATTGGGGGAATGTCCAGACCCTGCGGGGTGTCGCCATATTTAAAGACTCGGCAACCAAGGAAGTTCTGGACAGCCTTGAGGGCATCATTCTCGGTTGGCAGATCAAGCTCGCACCTTGCGTCATCGTCTGGTACCTGGATCCAAACGCTGTCGATGGTCAAAGCAAGAGCCTGCTCAAACTGGCAGAAGTGGGCGCCCTGGGTGTTGGGTCTAAAGAAGTACGAGTCGATGGAGTGCAAAACATCTTGATACCCATTTTTTCAGGTCTGGGGGACGTGTTGAAAGCACCTGGCATCAGTGAGGTAGATTGTGGCCAGGGGATTGCACAAGCGACCCTCGCCGCCTATGAATTGGGTCTCGGCACCTGCTGTCTTGGTGCAGGACCCGGCGGACCGAAGCTCATGGAAGCCATGGGAGCGCCAGAAGGCGCTCGTCTCCTGTTATTACAGACCGTTGGCTACCCGCTTGAACACTGGGAAGCCGGTGGACAAAGACCACGCCTGCCGTTCAATGACTTATTCCATATGAATGAATTCGGCAACGAGTTCCCGAGAAGTGAGGCGATAGTAGACGAGCTAAAGGAAGACGGTATGTTTACTCGACCAGCACCACTGCCAGAACGGGAAGAGGAACTGGCGCTTATGACAAAGGCGCTGGATCTGAAAGAACCAGCAGTCTTGTAGGTTTAGCAGGCTGCTGAAAAGCAGACTGTTAGACCGATACATGAATGTATCGGCCGCAAATCAACGGCGTAAGTTGTTGATTTGTCGCGAGCGGGCTTAAGGCCCGCGACTGAAGAAAAAGTGCAGGAAAGCACTTTTTCAGCAACCTGTTTGAGGACAGATAATGACTGAGTTAAATCCACTGATTCTTGCTGATTTTTTCCTTGGCAAAGCTGAGAGCAAACCAGACTTCGAAGTACTGACCTTCACGACTTCTGATGATCGTGCAGATGAAATCAGAACCTTTGCACAAATCTGGGAGAACTCTCAAAAGCTCTCGTCAGCCTTGGTGGAACAAGGTATAGCGCCAGGTGATAGCTTTGCAGTCATGCTCCGCAATCACCCTGAGTTTGTTGAAACTATGGCTGCCGCGTCCACACTGGGGGCGGCTTTCGTTCCAATTGATCCAAGGACGCGAGGTGAAAAGCTTGCCTACACCTTAAACAACTCCGAGAGTAAAGGCATCATCTGTGCTGACTACTGCATCCAGCAGGTGATAGAAATCAGAGACAAGGTACCGGGCCTGGAGTGGATTATCAGCCTTGACAGTACTGGTGAAGCTGATGCGAAGACCTTAGATAGTGATGAATACCTTAAGATGGCTGAGATAATGGCAGCTCCTGTTACCACCGTAGATCGCAGGGTAACCGATCCAAACCAACCACTCCAGATCATCTATACCTCGGGTACGACAGGTGATCCGAAGGGGGTCTCCATACCTAACGCCAGACTTGCCGGCGGAACAATGCTGGGACCCTTGCTGCAGTTTATACCGGGAGACAAACCCTACACGGGACTGTCACTGACCCATGGGAATGCACAAAGCCTGACCATGTTCCCCGCAATAGGGATGGATCTACCCGTCGTATTCAGTCGCAAGTTCACCAAGTCACGTCTATGGGACATCACCAGGAAGTACAACTGCACCGTATTCAATTTGTTGGGAGGAATGACGAGTGCTATTTATAGCGAACCTCAAAAACCCAACGACAATGATAATCCTGTTCGGATGGTGCTGTCGGCAGGCATGCCTGCAGTGATCTGGGAAAAGTTTGCAGAGCGATTCAATCTCAAAATTGTCGAGCTATATGCCGCGGTCGACGGGTATGGCCTCTTTATGAACACCGGTGATGGACCAGTCGGAAGCTTCGGACAAATGCCGCCGGAATCAGAATTTCAGATTGTCGATGATGAGGGCAACGAAGTACCCCACGGTGAGATGGGCGAGCTGATTGGCCGGCCGTTGGAGGGTGAAGTTGAAGTTGAATACTACAAGAACAAGGAAGCCTCAAAGAAGAAAACAGCAGGCGGCTGGGTGCGAACCGGCGACGTTTGCCACAGGGATGATGCAGGCTGGTTCTATTTTGACTACCGCAAAGGTGGCGGTATCAGGCACAACGGCGACTTTATCAACCCGGGATTCGTGGAGCGGGCTTTGGCCGAGCATCCAAGCATCAATGACGTGTATGTTTACGGCGTTCCTGCTGCATCTGGTGCTCCAGGCGAAAAAGATGTCGTAGCCGCGATTGTCACTACAGCCGATTTCAACGCTGAGTCTGTTTTCGACCTGTGCAAAAAGGAGCTGGAAGCCAATTTTATTCCCAGTTATCTGCAGGTAGTTAGTGAGATCCCAAAAACAGCGTCGGAGAAGCCACAGGAGCGATTTCTGGTTGAGAAGTTTGCGCCGGATGCAGAGGGCGTATTTCCCATATAACTAGCCCACAAAACTATTAGTGATATTTACAATGGCCCTTAGGTAAACGCCGGATCAAATAGTCCGGCACCTAATCTTCTGTGGCATTGGCCATCCATGGCCAGGTCCCGCGTCCGTCCATGGCGCTAGCCACGTCAGATCAGGTGCCAGACTATTCAATCCTAACTAGTGAAATTTGCAACATTAGTTGGACTCGTCCCGGTATTCGATCCCAATTGTAATCTAATCTAACAAGGCCGTTGAAGCGTTGTTAAGGCTCCAGTTGTACCAGAATGTATCAAAGCCAGTAAGGGGAGCCGCACACTCACCAGATTTGATGATTGATTCTTCAACGAGGCAGGCGGCATCTGCATCAGCAATATAAGCAAGCGTAGAATCATGCAGCCCCTGGTCCGGGCTTCGGTAGAAATAGGCAACCCGATTTCCAATATTGAACTGCTTCCCCCCAACAATCTCGTAATAGGGTACTGCATAAGGCTTCCCTTTTAGTCTGAAGGCGAATATGGGCGTCTTGGTCTTGAGCCGCCTATCCTTGGCCCTACTATTTCTGAAGCCTCTCTTGGAGCTGAAATAGTGGCTGTAGGTATCAGCCTGATCTTCAATACTGTTGACGCTGAGCACCAATGTTTCCGGGTGCATACTGACCCAATCTGACCAGGTCATCTTTCTATTTACGGTCATTTCCTTCATCGAAGTGCCAGCTAACTCACCGTGAATACTCTTGCCACTCATGATCGGCCAATAGCTGTCAGTCTCTCTGTCCTGCAGCACCAGTGAACTCTTTATTAGGCCGCCGGAAGCTTCAAAAGTGAGAACTTTGCCATCATATCTTCTGTCGTACACGACGCCAGCATTGGCAAGAGGTCACCAGACCGCAGCAAAGGGCAAGTCTCCAATCTGATCATTCACTACCTCATGGTTATTCAACAGATTAAGGCTGTAGGCTCGCGCCTGCCCTTCCACAACAATACCTAGAACATAACTATCTCCTGCGATAACTGCCCTTTTCGCTGTGACATAGTGGGGCTTCGTCACTGCAGCAATTTGACCCCTGGGGAGAATCTGCTGATATTTTGAAAACTCATCTGCACCCGACCAGGATGCTGACATAATTGCCATTGTAGCTGCCAGGAACAGGCACATATTTTTCATTTTCACCGCCTCACAAAAGCATTCTTGATAAGCACATGTAGATAAGCACTGGTTGACAAGTACTTACTGATTTAGACCGGCATTGCGATCAGCATATTCCATGCAGGCACCAAATACTTGATAAGCGTAGCAATTGTGTGCAACTTTAGCAGCCAGGGTAAGTGTGCCATTTATTGCATGCTTGCCCCTGTTCTATTCAAAAAAAAGTTCCAATCAAAGAAAAAGGAAAACATGAAAATCGGAATATCCTTACCCGTAAGAGAGCTTGGAAGTGATCTTGGTACCATTAAGGCTTTCGCCCAGGCCGCAGATGAGCTGGGATTCACGCATTTGCGCGTGCCGGACCTGGTTATAAGACCCGGCAGTGGCCCCATGCATGAGCCCATGACTATTCTTGCCTTCATCGCCGCCATAACGAACAATATTGAACTGGTACCATCCGTCATTATCCTGCCATCAAGGCAAACTGTACTGGTAGCCAAGCAGGTAGCAGAACTCGACCTCCTGACGGAGGGAAGAGTACGCCTTGGTGTAGGTGTTGGAAGCAGCAAAGATGAATATCGCGCCCTCGGGCAGGATTTCAAAACCCGTGGCGCCCGGTGTGATGAGCAGATTGAACTCTTAAGATTGCTCTGGAGCCAGGAAGTAGTCGACTTTGATGGCAGATGGGACAAGATAGCTGAAGCGGGTCTAAATCCTCTACCCGTTCAACGCCCCATACCCATCTGGATCGGCACCGCGAGCAATCCAGTAGAGAGCGTAATCAAGCGCCTGGGCAGGCTGGCAGATGGCTGGTTTGTCATATGTACACCGGAAGACTATCAGCCGATTATGGAGAGAATCAGGGAAGTCGCTGAAAGTGCCGGCCGTAATCCATCTTCTGTTGGTTCAGAAGCAGGCGTTGCCGTCGTTGGACCGAGAGAATCAGAATGGCAGGATCGGGTTTCAGGCTGGCGTGAGGCAGGGCTAACCCACCTGTGTTTGCGAACGCTCGGCGGGAATCTAAAAACAGACGAGCACCTGTCTACAATGGGCAGGGTTTCCAGTGAGTTAGCGGGTATTCGCTAACTCTATAAGCGTTGTATTTACAATAATGCAGGCTCGGTTTGTTGAAAGCATGGATCCACTCCTGCACCCCAGTTTGAGTTGGCCCGGTTGCCTTCCCCGGGGTTAGCTGGCACAGTGATCGCCCGTATTTTTGAATCAGCCAGGGCTCAGCATGCATCTATACACTCAAAGTCTCTCACCCAATGGGCAACGAGTTTCAACATTTCTGAGAGAAAAGGGAATCGAACTTCCCATGACAGAGATCAATCTTCGTGCCGGGGAGAACCTTTCCGATGAATATCGCCAGATGAACCCGTTCGGCCGCGTTCCGGTGCTCGAGCTCGATGATGGTAGCTACCTCTCGGAAAGCCAGACCATCTGCCGTTACCTGGAGGGTCTGCATCCAGATCCAAATTTCTTCGGCACTACAGACGAAGAGCAGGCCATCATTGAAATGTGGAGCCGACGGGTTGAATTAAACCTAATGATGCCGGTAGCACAGGCCTTCCGGAATATTACAGGCTTCTTCAAGGATCGGGAGAAAGTAGTTCCAGAATGGGGCGAAGTTTCCGCTGAAGTCGCCAGGGACGCGGTGGCAATTTTCAACGACCATCTGGGGACCAGCGAATACCTCACCGGTAATCGGTATACCATTGCTGATATGACACTTGCCATAACCCTCAACTTCGCCAAGGAGGTCGGGCAGGACCTGCTGACGTCTGAGCATATTGTTCGCTGGCACAAGCTGGTGACCGGGCGACCTGCCTTCGCCTAGCCATGGAGCAGGAACTCTCTGCCAGTCAGATCCAGGCGCTTGAGACAGATTTGCGGCAACTCAAGCAGGACCTTGAAGGTCTGCTGGACACGACTGAGTCGGGCGCAAAACCCGTGACGCTTCGAGACAATACCGGGCGATTGAGCCGTATGGACGAAATGCACAATCAAAGTATTCTAGTGGCGAACAGAAACCTTACCAGGAATCGGCTCAAACAGGTCCTGGTGGCAATAACCCGAGTCGATAACGATACCTATGGCAGATGCACGATTTGTGATGAGCCAATTCCCTATCCTCGCCTTAAGGCCTACCCTGAAGCTGATATGTGCCTCGATTGTAAAGGTGAGATGGAGAACGGCTAATCAGGGGCCAGCTGGAGTAACCAGCCTGGTATGCGTCATGAGCGGGACCTGTGTCACTAATTCATCAGGATCCCCTTTTGTCCAGTATCGGACAATATGGTTGTCAATCGGCCCCGCGTATGTCGGAAGAATTGTCCTAATCCTTCACAAAGATAATTCAACCCAGGCTCACCATCAGGGGTGGCAATAAACCGGTCTTTAGGGCATCCACCATTGCACATAAATTTTACATCACAGGCCAGGCAGAAAGCCGGGAGACTAGTCTTCTTGGCACGGGCAAAACCTTTCATCTTGGGCGATTCAACCATAGATTTCATCGTACGCTCTTTCAGGTTGCCCAGTTTCCATTCAGGCATCACAAAATGATCACAGGCAAACAGGTCACCATTGTGTTCCATCGCCATGGAGTCGCCACATTTTTCCTGGTAAAGGCACAAAGACCCTGATTTGCCGCGGTGCTTAGCCAGACACTCTTCGATTATCTGCACCCACACCACCCCAACATCGTGACTTAACCACTCCTCGAATATAGCCGTCAGAAAATGTCCATAATCTGCTGCAGCTACCGTCTGCTCCGATACATTACCGTCCTCAAGGGAGGAGACGATGGGCAGGAATTGCATGGATGTCACGCCCTGCTCACGGAAAAATCGATAAACTTCCAGAGGGGTCTTTACGTTAAGGCTGTTGACGGTGCACAACACCGACGTGGGGACACCGTATTCCAACAGCATACGTAAGGCAGCCATAGTGCGGTCGTGTGTTGGCCTGCCGCGTTTGTCCGGGCGACAGATATCATGAAATTCAGCCGGGCCATCAATACTGATGCCAATGGCAAAACCATTTTCAGCAAAAAACTCACACCACTTCTCATCCAGCAGGGTGCCGTTAGTTTGCGGCACATTGATGCATTTCCAGCCGGAGGGTAGATACTTTTCCTGCAAGGCCACCGCTTTCTTGAAAAAGTCGAGACCCAGTATTGTCGGCTCACCACCGTGCCAGGGAAAGACAACGTTGGGACCCGGGTGCGAGGCGATATAGCTGCGAATAAATTTCTCGAGCAGCCGCTCGCTCATGCGGAATTTATTCTTACCAGGATACAACTCGGTTTTGTTAAGGTAGTAACAGTAGCCGCAATCCAGGTTACAGATGGGACCGCCCGGCTTTACCATTACATGGTAGCGGTTTTTTACACGACCTCTGTTTGATGGTTGAGGGGTCAAAACTAAAAACTCCCTTTATTCGGGGACACCAGGTTAATAGTGCATCAGTATCCCCGAAATGTCACAAATACATAGGTAGGCATCATGGCAAGCGAAGATATTTTCAACTTTATCCGTATTGATGAAAATTCACTAACGGCAGGACAACCGAGCGAGGATCAGTTGGCAGATCTGGCAAAAGAAGGCTGTGATCTCATCCTTAACCTGGCAACAATAGACCCACAGTATTCACTGGATGATGAGGAGGAATCCTGCCGATCACTTGGTATGACGTATTTGCACATACCCGTTGAGTGGACAGCACCGAAAATGGAAGACTACCAGGCATTCAAAGCAGCCATGGAACAAGCAGCCGGTCAGAAAATACTGGTCCATTGTGCTGCCAACTATCGGGCTACTGCATTCTATGCCGTCTACGCCGAACAGTCCCTGGGATGGTCCAACGAACGGGCCGACGCTTTGATTGCACGAATCTGGGAGTCAAACCCTGACTGGTTAATGGATGATGTCTGGAAAGAATATATCGGGGTAATCAGGAGAAAAGGGTAAACCCGATTAGCAAATCCGTTCATACAGCGCACGTTGCTCATCATCAAGCGCATCAAGATGTTCTCTTGCCTTGTCCGGTTTTACTGCCTCAATGTTACCGTCAGCGTGTTGTATGACAACACCACCACCAGAAAGAAGTTTAAATCGCCGATTTCGTTCATTTTTATCCGGATGACAAACCAGCTGGCAGTTGCCACAGGTGAAATTAAGCTTCCGGCCGCCAGGAGACTGAGGATGACGAAAGCCGCCATCTTCGATAGCCGGGCGCTTTAACCAGGCCTGGGTTGCTTCCATCAGCGCTCCGCGAAACTCAATATCATCATCAGGAATGGGGAATCTGCCAGGTGACCAGGTTGACCACTTGCCCTTTTCTGACAAACCTGTGAATCCACCACATACCAGGTCACACCGATGATACGAGCGCCTTTTTTGATAACTGAACTCAATACCTCCCATTGTCACAGTGCTTTGCTCTTCTTTATCCATCAGATGGGAAGTGCAGGCCGCATAACAAAGCCGACATTCGTCACAATATTTTTTGTCTTCGGGCAGAGGGTCCGTTGGTTCCAGTTCTGCTGTTGTAACGACTGATCCAAGCAACACAGAGGCACCATGAGACGGTGTAATAATATTGCCGGAAAAGCCCAGCCAGCCTACTCCGGAACGGGCTGCCAGATAGCGATGAGATATGTCCGGTTTGAAATCCCGAGATCCGCGAGGGGTATCCTTGCGGTAAACAATATTTGAATCAACGCCATAGGATGGGTAGCCAATTTGATCCAGATAGGATGCAAGTCCCACGGCAAGTCCGGTTATAAAGAACCCTGTATGAATATTGTCTTCCTGGTGACCGGCGTGATCCTTTTTACCAAGAAAGCTACTGATCTTTTCTTCATCCAGGGGCACAGCAAAACTCAATGCTGACGCGGCATCGGCAAGAACATATTCAAGGTTCGTTGAAGGCGGTCCTCCTGCCAGCGTTTCCTTCGTGACAACACCCACCTCACAGGCACCCTGTTCCTTAAGATATGCCACGGCAAGTTGGGTAAGTTCTTCCTTGCTCATCTCTTTCTTAAACATATCAGTCCCCTGACTCTGTGCTATTAGCAGAATAAACGCGCTTCTCATTTAAATCCACTGGAATGGGGACGGGTTTACTTAGCTCAAAACCAAGTCGTCGTCAGTTTCAGTATCTGTTTAGGTAAAGTATGTCCCAGATCAATCTCACCGACATAACCAATCGCAGATATAGAGGGACAATTTGTATATTTCCCCTATTCCCTACAAACGCTCAACCAGGTCCTTATAGATATCTCTGATCGGCTGATCTAACTGCGCCGGTTCGGCATCGGTTAGCAGCTCTTTAACGCGGCGGTTCAACAGGCTTTCAACGTGATAACTGACCCTATCGCGGCGATGCGCCGCCCGATTTGTATTATTTCGCCGCCACTCCAAGTGCGCTGAGATCGCCTGGTCAAGCGCCGCTATATCCTTATCTTCACTCGAGGTTAGCAACACAGGGGGCTGCCAACCATCAGAATTGAAATCCTTGAGCGCCAGCACCGATTGGATGTCGGCAACGGTACGCTTAGCACCAGGGCGATCAGCCTTGTTGACCACGTAAATGTCCGCCATTTCCATGACCCCGGCCTTCATCGCCTGAACCGTATCGCCAGATTCCGGCATTACCACCAGGATCACCGTGTCTACCAGGGTGCGTACCGCATAGTCGGCCTGCCCGATACCGACGGTCTCGAGGATAATGTCATCAAAGTTATGGCGTTCCATCACGGCCAGCATTTCCGTCATATTGTCGGCCATGCCATCATGGGCATGGCGGCTTGGCATGGAACGGATATAGAGATTTGGATCCGCAGCAATCTCGTCCATTCGGATACGATCGCCCAGGATCGAACCTTTGGACAATGGTGAGGTAGGATCAATGGCAAGGATGCCAACTCGTCCAGGCTGTTGAAGACGCGCTGCTGCCAGGCGCGCAATCAGCGTACTCTTTCCAGCCCCGGGCGGTCCCGTGACGCCGATACGCACGGCTGATTCAGTCTCTTCTAAAACATCGAAGGCGTCCGATAGGGCATCAGCGACACTGGCGCTACCGGCCTGGCTTAACTGACGCGCCAGGGCACGCCGGTTCAGGGGTTCTGGCTCCGGTGTATTCATGCCAGGGCCTCGGCCAACCGGGCTATTGTGTCCTGCAAATTCATTTCACTGGTGAAGATGTCGGTTACACCAGCTGCTATCAGGGCAGCGTGATCATCGGGCGGTATGGTGCCGCCTATGAAAACCTTTATGTCGTCAGCATCCATTGCCTTCAATTGTTCCAGGGTTGCAACCAGCATCTCCTGATGCGAGCCGGACAGCACGCTCAAACCAATGGCGTCGACGTCTTCGTCCACTGCCGTACGAGCTATGTAATCAGGGCTCTTCCGAAGGCCCGTATAGATTACGTCGGCACCGTGATCGCGCAGGGCCAGGGTAATGATCTTGGCGCCCACGTCGTGGCCATCCAAACCGGGCTTGGCAATCAGGATGCGTTTACCTTGCAGGCTCATGGTCCTTCCTCCTGTTTCATAGCGTGATCAGGCAATCAGCGCAGGTTCCTGAAATTCGCCCCAATGAGATTTTAGTTCTGCAACCATTTCACCCACCGTGACATATTGATGGCAACAATCAATCAGGTATGGCATCAGGTTTTCATCATCCGTTTGCGCCGCGACACCCAGACGTCGCAGGGTTGCCATTGCCGCATCGTTGTCTCGGCGGTCGCGAGTCGCCTGATACTTCTCCAGAATGCGGCGCCGGTTTCCCAGATCCAGGCGGAAAACTTCACCAAGCTGTGCCTTCTCATCTTCATGGCGGTAGCGGTTGACGCCCACCACCACCCGCTCACCGGAATCAATCTTTTCTTTGCGCTCCTTTGCCCGCTGCGCCAGACGCATCTGGATATAGCCTTCCTCAATCGCCTTCACGACACCACCATAGTCATCAATCTCTTGCATGACAGCGAGAATTTCGGCTTCCATGCGGTCGGTCAGATATTCGACATAATAGCTGCCCCCAAGCGGGTCGACGGTATTTGCCACACCACTCTCGTGGGCAATGATCTGTTGTGTGCGCACAGCAATTTCAGCGCTTTGTTCGGTTGGTATCTGAAAGGCTTCATCATAGGCGCAGGTAAAGATCGATTGCGCTCCCCCAAGAACAGCAGCCAAGTTTTCGATTCCGACTCGAACGATATTATTAAGGGGCTGTGCAGCGGTCAGGGAGGAGCCACCACAAACCACACCAAAACGAAACAGCAGGCTGCGCGGATCCTTTGCTCCATATCGCTCACTCATGATGCGGGCCCATATACGCCGGGCGGCACGAAACTTCGCGGCTTCCTCAAACAGATCCATATGCACATAAAAGAAGAAGCTAAGCCGCTTGGCGAAACTATCGACTTCGCCACCCCGGCGCAATAACTCATCCACATAGGCCAGTCCATTGACCAGTGTATAACCGATCTCCTCGACTGCCGTGCAACCGGCATCACGAACATGAGCACCGGCAATAGAGATGGGGTTGAAGCGCGGCGTCTCCTTGTTGGCAAACAGAATAGAATCCGCAATCAGTCGCATAGAAGGTTTGACCGGGAAGATCCAGGTACCCCGGGCGACGTATTCCTTTAGTATGTCATTCTGGATCGTGCCGGTCAGGGCTGTACGGGGAATGCCTGCCTTGTCGGCCGCAGCGACATACATGGCAAAGATCATGGCAGCAGCACCGTTTATGGTGAAAGAGGTGGAGATCGCGGCAAGATCAATGTCGGCAAACAAGATTTCCATTTCCGCGAGGTTAGACAAGGAAACACCAACCTTGCCCGCCTCCGCAATGGCCATGGGGTCGTCGGGGTCGTAGCCACATTGGGTCGGCAGATCCAGGGCGACTGATAAACCTGTCTGTCCCTGTTCGAGCAGAAAGCGATAGCGCTGATTGGATTCTTCTGCCGAGCCGAAGCCGGAGTATTGCCTTATGGTCCACAGTCGGCCGCGATAGCCATTGGGGAAGACGCCCCTGGTAAATGGTGCTTCACCCGGTTGACCCAGAGGACTGCCTTCCAGCATTTCTGGAAAAACGACTACGGGAACCTCTATGCCCGAAGGTGTGGTTACACTTTTTTCGTCTTCCTTTTGCCTGAACATGGTTATTCCTCTCCCTTTGATTTATCAAAGACCTTATCCGCTGCTGCCCAGTGATCAGGATGTACCCAGTTTCTGGCAAAATGCTCCGTCTCCAGCGCATGTAGATCAGCCAGGCAGTCACCACGACGAGCGGCTTTAACCATATCCTTGAAGGTGCGCAGCACCTGTGGCACCTGGCGAAGGAAAGGCTGCAGAAACAGATCCACCGTTGTCGCTAAACCATCCACATCCTTGGCAACCTCATCATACAGACCCAGGGCCAGCGCCCTGGATGGGGTCAACATCTCACTGCTGCACAACAGATGCAGAGCGCGGTCTGGCCCCACCAGGCGCATCAGATCGACCCCTCCGCCCCAGGCAGTGGAGATATTCAGGCGTCCCTGAACGAATCCTATCCTGGCCGACATCGCAGCGATACGAAAGTCACAGGCGGCCGCCAGCTCGGCACCACCGCCCATGGCATTACCGTTTAAAGCCGCGATAACTGGCACCGGGAAATCTCGTACGGCATTAAGTGCAGATTTGGCCTGTTCCGCCATCTCCCGCGCCTGGGAAAGCGTGCGAATGACGCTCAGATCTTTCAGATCACCCCCGGCGGCAAAACTTTGATCCCCCGCACCGCTCAACACAACGGCCTGCAAGCTCTCGTCTCCAGCATTCTCTTCGAAAATTTGTCGCAGACCGTCGAGTACCGAACGGCTCAGGGCATTATGCTTTTCGGGTCTGTTCAGGGTAACCCGCAGCACCGTTGCCTGTCTTTCAACCAGTATTTCTTCCGGCATCACGCTATCTCACTCATGGAGTTGAAGGCCGTTGGTACGACCGACGCACGTTTTTCGCTGATTGATCCGATCTCTCTAAATAGTCGTTCGCTCACCTATTCGACCTTTAAGAATTCAAACAATGAAAACATAATTCTATATTTCAAAGTGTTGGTCAACATACTGGGATCTAGTCGCTCAATGCAGCCCCTATCAGCATGCTAATCATTCAAAAGACACTTAATGCCTTCTAGTTAAGCATTCACACGCAGATCTGAGCAAACAAAACCGTCATTATTCAATTCTGTTGTAACATCGTGTCAACAAAAGCGATGGGAGTGTTGACGATGTTTGAACTGCTTGAAAAAATCAATGAGCGTCCTGCGCCATTTGAGTTTTACACAGCAAGTGAACTATGGACTGATGAGCATACTTCCCGGCAGATGCTTGCTTATCACTTGAATGGCGATGTGGATCTCTCGTCACGAAATAGCAGTTTCATCAAAGAATCGGTGCGATGGATAGTTTCCCGCTTTAAGGTAGGGGAGAACACAAAAATAGCAGACTTTGGATGCGGTCCTGGCCTGTATGCGTTAGAGCTTGCACGCAAAAAGGCCGGCGTGACAGGTATAGATTTTTCCAATTCTTCTATTCAATACGCCCGGAACAGTACATCGAAACGTGGCTTATCCATTACCTATGTTCAGCAGAACTATTTGAACTTTGAAACAGATGAACGTTTCGATCTCATCATCATGATCATGTGCGATTTTTGTGCTCTCAGTCCCGATCAACGGAAAGGTCTTTTACGGAAATTTTACTCAATGTTAGCGCCCGGCGGATCCGTTTTGTTGGACGTATATTCGCTCAAGGCCTCGAAATAGCTGAGGAACAGAGTATCTATCAAGAAGATCTCCTTTCCGGTTTTTGGTCTGCAGCCAAGTATTATGGATTTCAAAATACTTTCAAGTATGAGAACGACAGGGTTATTTTGGATAAATATACAATCGTTGAGAAGACTGGTTTCAAAGAGGTGTATAACTGGCTCCAACATTTCAGCACAGACGATCTGGATCGAGAATTCCGGGATGCTGGCTTTTCCATAGAGGAGCGCTATTCAGATGTGGCAGGCGGTAAATTTGACCCAGACAGTATTGAGTTCGCGATTATCGCTTCACAAGACCCTGCATAGGGCGACACCTCTCAGACAGCCGTCAACAGGTCAGGGTACGCCTCATTGATCTCATCTCATAAAGTCTGAAACGACAGCCACCCGAATATCGGGCTTCCAGGCCGCTGAAAGCCAGATTCCTGATACCGGGGACACTGATGACAGACAAATTTGATCAGTATCCGTATTTAATCCGGTTAAGAAGAAATTCCTGCAGTTGCCTGGCGAGTTCTTCACCGTCAATACTTTCTGCGATGGTGAATTTGTCTCCGCCGGAATGATACGCGATGACCCTGAAGTGCTCGACTTTACCGCTGCCCTGCCCGGTGCTGCCGGCGCTTTCCACTTTCAGACTGGTTACCTCGCTTGCCCTAACTGTCTTGTAATAGATTGGAAAAATGAGCAACCGACGAAAGGCAACAATCTTTCTGCGATCTATCGTAATCCTTAAATTGTTAAAGGGCTGGTATATAGTCGCCACGCCAGTGAACAAAGCAATTGCGCCAAATGGAAGTGACACAAATATAGCAACCACGCCAAGAAAGCTTGCACCACCAAATGAATTGACAATGGCGTAAGTAATCGCCCCGGTACCAGCAGCGAAGATCAGGGAAAAGAAGGTGGCGATCTTGTTTCGAAACATCGGGAAATAGAGCTGCAGTTCATTTCCTCTCTCACGCATTCGTAGTGAACGTGATTGAAAATCACCACGCTGCATCGCTGCCTGATCTTCAGCACCGTGCAACCTTTGCAAATCCTGCACCTGTGAGCTTATATCATGCTCGATATCACTTGATCGCTCTGAAGTGCGGTAGACGGGAATATCATATTGACGCTCAAGATTGATGCCAGGCAATTCAGCATCAACTTTCAAACGCCAATAGTAGTGATCTTTGCTCCGCTCAATATCTGACTCGGGTAGATCGTCAGGAATATCAAATCGAAAAAGGAGTCGTGTGCCGCCTGCGCTTGTTTCTACTTTTGCACTCCCGGCCTGCGCCCACCTGATTCTCTCATTACTGCTATTGTCGCTACCTGATTCATAGTTATACACACACTCTAATTCGACTCTGTATTCAGAAGCCCTGCTAGACCCGCTTAGATCCAGGCTGCCACCCACATGCCCACCGATCGAACCCGGAAACGGATCCATCACAAATTCAATGACACCAAAGCGTTTCCACTCAAGTGTTCTCCTAATTGCCTGGTAGAGCAGATAAATGCCAATAAGCGGGAACACGAGGGCAATATAGGCAGTTGGATTGCTCAGGCTTAGTTCATCGGGGTCGGCAAAATAGAAAGTTAATGTAACCAGATTCCAGATGATGGCAAAAGCCCACATGTCCCTGGCATCCGACTTACTCTCAGACCTGATTCGGTCGTTCCGCCATTCCTGTTTCTCCAGCCAAGGGGCCGGTCCTCGCATTAGGTCTGACTTATCTCCTTCTTTTCCCAGCGCGTGCAAACGATACTGCCTGTATTCTATGAAGCTCTTTTTGAATGCCGGGTCATCGAGTTTTGATTCCCATTCTTTGTGCAATTCAGAATCAGTGGGCAACGCAACCTTGTCATCAGCCTCTTCCTTCAGGGTCAAAGAGGAATAGCAAACAGTCAGTCCAATGAGCATGAACACGGCGCAGAAAGCGCTCATTAGTATAAACAGCCCCCAACGCATGTCCCTGTCAATTACAGATTCCTGCGGTCTCGCCGGGTTGTACCAGATTTCAATGTCTCGCCCCGACCGTAAAGATTGTCCTAGCCGGGCTTGTAGACCTTGATGGTAGCTCCCAATACTGTCGTTAAAGCTGGCAACATAAACACGGTCATTTTCATAGTTGAAGCCATTGACTTGATACCGGTAGCTTGCCTCTGTTTTGTTAATGGAATTGGTAACGTCAATAAGCGTTGCTGAAGCAGGTTGCCAGGCTTGCATGCTACGCCAGGACTTGAATGTAGGAATGGATGTCTCGATGAGGAAATAGCAACCACCAAGGATAAAGAGTATCCCGATCAACACGCCAAATATAATATTTGTAAAGCGCATTGCGGTACCTTAGCGAATCTGGGAACTTAGGTCACAGGAAATGGTCACAGGGAATTGCCAGGGCAGACGAACTAGCTCAGGATGCTTTGGCCACCCTATTTCTGTTTCGAGGGCGCCTCGTTTTAGATTGACCAGAACTGGTCGTATTGTTTGATCGATTCCGATCACCCCTGTGTTTTTTGTTCTTGCCACTGGGTTTATGACCACGTGCATTTTCCCCGGAACGCTGGCCGTCGCTATGGTCAGTTCTCGATCGTTTTTGCTTATTGTGACGAGCTGGGCGAGATGCGAGGATAGACTCTGGCAAGTCATGGACCGGTTCAAAGTCGTCAATAACCCGTCGATCAATCACCTGGTTTATAAGGCGCTCTATATCGCGCAGTTGTTTGAACTCATCAGCACTGACGAGGGAGACTGCTTCGCCGCTTGCCCCAGCGCGAGCAGTACGACCAATTCGGTGAACATAGTCTTCAGGCACATGAGGCAGATCAAAGTTGACCACATGTGGTAACTGATCAATATCTAACCCGCGGGCAGCGATATCCGTTGCAACCAGAATCCTCGTGGCACCCTTTTTGAACCCGGCCAATGCCCTAGTACGAGCTCCCTGACTTTTGTTTCCATGAATCGCATCCGCTTGAATGCCCGCTTTTTCCAGTTGTCTGGCTAATCGGTTGGCACCGTGCTTGGTTTTTGTAAACACCAACACCTGCTCCCATCCATTGTCATGAATCAACTGCGCCAGCAGCGCTGATTTGCGCTTCTTGTCAACAGGGCAAATCCACTGCTCCACGGTTTCCACCGTCGTATTGGGCGCGCTAACTGAAATCTCTACGGGATTGTTCACCAGGCCTCTTGCCAATCGGCGAAACTCATCTGAAAACGTTGCTGAGAACATCAGTGTTTGGCGCTTGGCAGGAAGGTGCGATACTATTTTGCGAATATCATGGATAAATCCCATATCCAGCATTCGATCCGCTTCATCCAACACCAGTATTTCAAGATGCTTGAACCTGACCGCATTTTGGCCGTATAGATCCAGCAATCGACCAGGCGTTGCCACCAGCACATCAACACCCTTGCGCAGTTTCATCATCTGAGGGTTAATTTTCACTCCACCAAATACAACTGCTGAACGAAGGGGCAGATTCTTGCCATAAGTAGCCACACTACTGCCAACCTGGGCAGCCAATTCACGGGTTGGCGTTAGAATGAGGACTCGAACCTGTGTTCCATGAGCACGCTCACCGCCCGAGAGGCGCTGCAAAATTGGCAGGGTAAATCCTGCTGTCTTGCCAGTACCAGTCCTGGCTGCTGCCATTACATCCTTGCCAGATATTACCGCAGGTATTGCCTTGGCCTGGATGGGTGAGGGTGCATCATAGCCTTGCTCAGTAACGGCTTTAAGGATCGGGTCGGATAAACCCAGGGTATCAAAAGTCATAGAATCTTGCTGCTTAATCGGAGAGCGCCGCACGTTGCCGGCCAAAGGGCGTGCAGCTTACAGCAACTTGGATCCAAGTACTACGAATAACTACACGAATAGATGCATACCGGTGTTCCAGGAATCCAACAGCTCACCGCTCACCGATCAATTTCAGGATTGTGTTGGGGGTCACGTCTTTTCTAGAACCACAACGGAAAAGAGGCAGTATTCACCGCCTCTTCATTCGCTTCACTAACCTTACCAAGCCTCGTTGATCAATTATTGCTCAGCAGGCACATGAACGATGTTGCCAGCGTAGAGTCCACCTTTACACTCCATTACCTGGTTCAAAGCACCATCTGCTGCCGTTCCCATCTTGGACGTTATCATGTGCGTATTATTGGTCCCGAATGCAACCATGTCATCATGGGCAATAAAATAGTATAGATCGACCGGAGTATTGGCGATATAGGGCGCCAATCTAAACACATTCACTTTCATGTCCAGTGCGTCATACATGGCCTTATAATTGCCTTCAGCAGCCAGAGCATTCGCTCTTGTCTTGCCTTTTTTCAATTTGCAACCATAGGCTTCCATAACGAAATCAGTGTTACCTTCCTCCGGTGCTATGCTGGCATGAATCTGTTCTGAAAAGAACAGGTTTGACTTACAGCTACTCATCTTATCGAACCTGGCATCAGCAGCCTGTCCAGCCTCGCTGGAGGAATAGGCTTCGCCACCGCGAGCAAACGAATTCAGGTTCGGCGAACCACCAAGCCAGAAAAAATCGGCGTCTGAATTTGCGGAAATAGGTGTCAACGTAGCACCGAAGTAATTTTTCATATCCTTTGAATCAATCTTGTCCATCTGGGATTGCCAGAAACTCACCGCGCTGGCGAGATCCTTAGGGCCTTTACCTTTAGCGTAGTTACAACTGTAGGCTTGCAAAACACGCGGTGTTTCCGCCATCTCATGATGATCAGACCTGGCTACTTGAGCTTGAATCAATGCGAATGCAAACAGCAGCATAGAGGGAACTATTCTTCCTAATGACTTATTCATATTATTTTCCAGGGTTCAGGGGTTTTTGAGCCTCACACAAGTCGGAAACAACCCAGAAGGTCATTACCCAAACTACCCACACATGCGGGTGAGGTGCGATAGATCATGCTCGCACCTGAATATGTTGTCAACGGGTCAATATCACACTAATCTCCCTGCTAAAGGTGGGGTCAGTGCGATACAAATGATCGACTCCAGGAAACGGAGACATGCTATGAACACCCTGATAGAACGTTTGAATGCTGACGACATGTTGAGTCGGCACGGTGCTTACTACACAACACAGATTGCTATCGTTAGCGGTGATGACACGACTTGTTTTGACATAAAGGAGGGCAAGATCTCGAGGCTTGATTCTGAAAGCCCTGACGGCGGATTTTCTCTCATAGGCAGCCGGGATGCTTGGGACAGGTACTGCGCTGATGTTCCTCCACCAGAATTTAACGAACTTGGGGCGATGCTTGGGACGGGCCACGTAACGGTAAAGGGCGAGATGAGTGTCATGCAAAGCAACTTCATGTTCGTCAGGCGGCTAGTTGAGCTTTGGCGGGAGGACCGAATAGAAGTCCAGCGGGGGCACAACAAATGAAAGCCATAGTTGACAAGGTGATCGGACGTTACGTTCAACTTGAACTCAATGAAGATACCGTTCGAATTTACTATGAAGAGTCAGGCGAGGGAACTCCACTCTTGTGTCTGCATACGGCTGGAGCCGATGGACGACAGTATCGTGAGGTCATCAGGAACGAATCAGTCACCTCAAGGTTCCGTGTCATCGTTCCAGATATGCCCTGGCATGGTAAATCTTCTCCGCCAACAGGTTGGCAGGACCGCGAGTATGAGCTCTCAACCGACAGTTACCTTCAGTATATTCTTGCATTTATGCAGGCTCTTGATCTGGACTCTCCCCTGGTGATGGGTTGCTCTATCGGAGGCCGCGTAGTTCTGCATCTCGCCTTGCAACACGCTGAAAGAATTAGCGGAATCATTGGCTTGCAATCAGGTCTTGATGCGGGCGCCGATGACTACCACCCGAAAACCTATAGTCACTTCCATCGCCATGATGTTCATGCAGGGTATTCCGCCGCGGGATGGATGGCGGCCCTGATCGCTCCACAAAGCCCGGATGATCATCGATGGGAAACCCTCTGGCACTATGCGTCTGGTGGCCCCGGAGTCTTTAAGGGGGATCTGCATTATTACGGCTTGGATGGAGATTTGAGGAACCAGGCACTCAATATCGATACCAGAAAGTGCCCTGTCTACCTCCTGTCTGGTGAGTATGACTGGTCTGCTCCAGCGTCGGGAGCAGAAGAAATCGCCCAGCGTATACCAGGAGCCTACTTCAAAAAGATGGAAGCCATGGGGCATTTCCCCATGAGTGAGAACCCGGAAAAATTCCTGGAGTATCTGCTACCTGTGCTTGAAGACTATTGCAGTCGCAAAAACTAATCCATGGGAAGATTACTGAAGTCCGGTTTTCTTTTTTCCTGGAATGCAGCGACGGCCTCCCGGTTTGCTGGTGCCCCCGTCAATTTTGCAAAAGCCTTGTCTTCAAGAGTTCGCGCCAGGGCAAAACCTTGTTCACGGTGCTGCAACATCAACTGTTTTGTTGTCACAAGCGAGACAAGAGGCAAGGCTGCCATCTCTGATGCCTTGGCAATAACGTCTTTCATCAATTGCCCGGGTGCACTCACCGCAAAAACCAGGCCGATCTCTTTAGCCCTCGCCGCGTCAATCCACTGACCAGTGAAAAGGATATCTGCCGTATTAGCCCAGCCAAGGACTCTAGGCAGCAGATAGGAGTTACCCGCTTCGACTGTAACGCCAAGGGAGACAAACGGCGCCCTGAGACGTGCATCAGATGACATATAGACAAGGTCACAATGTGGTAGCAAGGTGAGGCCAATACCAATGCCTAGACCATTGACCGCCGCCAACAGGGGTTTCGGAAACGCAGCAACGGTGCTGATAAAGTAGCCAAACTGACCCACAAATCCCTTTACCCTGCGTTCAGGATCTGCCATTTCAGCCAGATCCGTACCCGCACAAAACGCACGTCCTGATCCCGTAATGATTACGACAGAAACATCATCATCAACAGCGGCAGCACTAAGCGCATCGCCAACCGCCTTGTACATCTCATCATCAAAAGCGTTTAGCGCCTGCTGTCGATCAAGGGTTAAGGTTCGAATACGACCATTGTTTTCAATAATTAGTGCCATCAGATTTCCTCCACCCGTTCCGGATGACCGGACCATCGCCAGGCCATGGTCGGCCTCGACAGGCCCAACATCACGCCCCCAAGGGTTTTTGGGTGCAGCCAAAGACCATCAGCCGGCAGACGATCGCTGCGATCATCCGGTCGATCGAGTGTGATACCTTCCCCTCTCTCTTTTACGCGCTCTTCAATCGTCAGAATATCTGAGGTCTCTGCATAGGCCATATACAGACAAGGACCCGTCCTGGTGAAGAATCGCCCCATGGTGTTGCCCGGTACAAGTGGCGTTATGACTTCAAAGCGATGCAGCAGGTCCTTCCTAAAAAGGGTCAAGGTGCCTGAATAACCAAAGTTGGGGGAGTCAATCTCCACAAACTCCTGGGCGTCCAGTGAGAAGACCTCAGCAAAGCGAGCAGTTTCATCGCCTGAATTCTGTGCCAATAGTGTTGCCTCATAGAGAAAGTCAATGTCACCAACCTGGCTTCTTTCCTCATGTTTACTAACAACAACCCTTAGTCCCTTGATACCGATATCTTCTCCATCAATGAAGAGCTGACCCCCTTCGTTAACAATATTGTCCACATTGAGACTTTTCTGAAGTTGATCAATATCGGCACATGAAGCACCGGCAGCAAACATGTGGGCTCCCCGGCTGGCAACCGCATCTGCCACCAGACCAGAACCATCTGGCTCTAGCACTTCGATAAGTCCACTACCTAACCTGAGGCTGGTTCTGGAAGCACCCAGGCAGGCAATCTCATCCTTCGCTGATATCTCAGCGCCCAGGATCGACTGCCATCGACTAACAGCCGAAGCCGCATCCGGAACCGCCAATTGAACCCGATCAATTTCCAGTAACATAAACCAGTCTCCTTGAAATTTGGCTTTTAAATCTATCGTAGAATGTAATAAAGGATAATCTACTCATCAATGAGATCTGGCAAATGCTGGTAACGGGCAAACCGTGATATGGAATGAAATCAAGGAGCTGGGAAGATTGGGTCTGCCAATGGCAGCGACCCAGTTCTTTATAATGGCAATGGGCTTTCTCGATACGGCCATGGCAGGCCGTTACGCATCAGTTGATCTGGCAGGTGTTGCCCTTGGAGGCAATGTACTGTGGCCCGTCTTTATGTTGTTGACCGGCCTCAACATGGCATTGACACCGATGGTTGCCCACTTCCGCGGAGAGGATAAGGTCAGGGAAATAGGAGGCCTCGTCCGTCAAGGTCTCTGGTTAGCAGTGTTTTCCTCCATCGGCATCATCATCATTATTACCCATGCCGAACCCGTCTTCGATCTATTTGATATCGATTCTCAGGCCTCGGATATAGCAGACCGCTACCTGAAGGCCGCTGCCTGGGGAATGCCACCTGTGTTCGTCTATGTCACCCTGCGCTACGTCTGTGAGGGCCTTGGTCATCCGATCGAGCCCATGCTGATAGCAGCTTCGTCCCTGATAATAAATGGCACTCTCAACTACCTGCTTATATATGGTGAATTCGGATTTCCAGAGATGGGTGGTGAAGGGTGTGGCTGGGCAACGGCAATCACCATGTGGTCCGAATTTGCCCTGATGCTAATACTGATATCCAGACCCTGGTTTCGTCAGACGGGCCTGTTCAACAAATTTGAATGGCTGCATTTCAGAAACCTGCTCAGCATCATGAGGGTGGGTCTGCCAATTGGCCTCACCGCCTTTCTTGAGATGGCAATCTTTTCCACCATTGGCTTTCTTATCGGCTCAATAGGGGTCAATGAGCTGGCGGCACACAGTATTGCCGGTAACATAAACTGGGCAACCTATGTTATCCCCATGTCTCTCGGTTCAGCTGCCAGCATCCGGGTAGGCTACTTTGTCGGGGCAGGGGATTTTACCTATGCCAGACAGGTATCCAAGACTACCTTCCAGATTTCTCTGACCTATGCGCTACTAGCCTCCACCCTGCTGATAGCCGGTCGCGAGCTTATCTCAGCAGTATATTCCAATGACCTCGTGGTACTGGAGGTGGCTGCAAAGCTGATCATAATTGTTGCAGTCTATCAGGTTGCGGATTGCACCCAGGCTGCAATGGTAGGCGCCCTGAGAGGATACAAGGACACGAAAATACCTATGGTTTACTCCTTTGTAGGATACTGGGTACTGGCCCTGCCAATTGGCGCGATTCTCGGGTTCGGATACCTGGGGGAACCCTGGGGGGTATACGGGTTCTGGGCTAGTATGGCTTTTGGTTTGTTAGTAGTCAGCGTCCTTATAGGAAGAAGGCTCTATCAGACAAGCCATGACGAGGAACGCATTCGGGCGTTTGCTGCAATCTAGCAGGCTGCTGAAAAGCAGACTGTTAGACAGATACATGGATGTATCGGCCGCAAATCAACGACATTGGTTGTTGATTTGTCGCGAGCGGGCTTAAGGCCCGCGACCCTGAAAAAGTGCAGGAAAGCACTTTTTCAGCAAACTGCTAGAGGAATAAGAATGACGAAACATACCCTATGGCCACACCTGCTGGTATTCATTTTCCTGGTGCCGCTTCTGCCAATCAGAAAGCGTATTCGGGAACGTAAACTTCAGGAGCTGGCACTAATACAGCAGCAGCTAAACAAGCTAACATCTGGGAAAAGCAACCTGGCAGATTCGGTTAGCCTATAGGAGTCCGCGCATTTTGCTGTTCAGAATTTTCCTGCTACTCACCTTCTCCTTCCTTGGGGTGAGCATCGCTGCCTGGTGGAACAGCCCATACTTGATTGAACGCGTACTTCGATCTGAACTTGCTGCTAACGGATTTGATGTGCCGTCATTTGTTATGGACAGACCGCACAGCTGGCTGATAGAAATCGATAGCATCTTCCTAGTTTCACAAGATATGGAGATAGAGCTGTCTAATGTGGTAATCAAGCCGTTCGACACAGGCAGCCCCCATATCTCTGTCGCCGCCAAGCGAGCCAGGATAGAGTCCATATCCCGGCAGCAGGATAGTGAAACTTCTCCAGACTGGCAGTCACTTATTGAGTCGATAAACACCAGCACTGGTTTGCTGCCAAGATACGGCGCAGTAGAACAACTGCAATGGTGTCTGGAGGAATGCCTTGCCGGTACTTTGCGCTGGAATCGCTCGGATACCCTGATAGATGCTCAGTTCCATATCCCGGATCAAAATATGTTTGCAGCATTTCTCTGGTCACGGCAGAAGTCATCAATTTCCATGACAGGGTACAGTGATCACCTCTTTATGGGCCAAGTGGAATTTGTTACCGGGGAGGAGGAAATCATGATCCATGGGGATGGGCGATATCTTTCGCAAACAGGTCCTCTGAATATAGACGGCGAGTTTCCACTCAATTACCAGCTTGAGATGGAATCATTTAGCGCAACACTGAAGGGGGCTATTCCCCTTGACGGAACAGTTAGTATTGAGGCCATAAAGCAACAACTGGATGCAACCCTCAGTATTAGTGGCGAACCCTACTGGCAGGTTGATACTGGTGAAATTCGCCTGTCAAGCAAGCGGCCAGTCGCCATGGATATAAGAATTCAACAGGGTGTGCTGACACCTCTGCTGACCGAAGCACTGGACATCAAACTGGTAACCCCCTTCCTGGAACAATCGATTCTAACTCTCTCTAGCGGAACCGGTTGCTCGATAGAAGAAAATATTGGCTGCTCCGCAGCACTGGCATCGCTGTCCTCCGTCAAGGATTCTTACGCCGTTGCTGCGTCCTTTACTGCACTTCAATTCAACCAAGAAGGAGAGAGCTGGCGTCTGCTTGGTACTGCCGAAGTTAATCTGGCTGAAGGCGATGAGGCGCTCTTGTCCAGCATGATGGAGTTGGAACTGGACAATTCGAATATGGTCGCCAAGGTGAAGTCGGTGAATGTTCTCGGACTTCAAAGTGAAGACGCAGAAATCAAACACAACCTGGTGACCGGCAAGGGGCGGGGCAGGATTCGCCTCATGTCAGCAGCGGCTGATACGCAGGAGATTATCAACTATCTGCAGATACCTGACCTCAGTGCCAGCAATGGAGAGCTCTCGCTTGAAGCAGATCTAGTGTGGAAGGTGCGATCAGGCGAAATGAAAATTGAATTAGTCTCCTTAATCAGCGCCACGGAGTTGGATGTTGCCTATGGTGAATACCAGCTTCTGGCAGGCGAAATCAACATGCGACTTGCTGGCTGGCCCAGACTGAAATCTACACAGCCCGTCAAGATGTCCTGGCGAGAATTCGATATGGGTGTGCCTATCGAGGATATCAACATGGCCTTTGACCTGGTTCTGGATCCCAAGACAAATGAAATATCCTTAACCGGTCGCTCCCTGGACGCCGCTGTTTTTAACGGACACGTCAGCAGTAGCGACTTCGCCTATGAGCTAGTGAGCCGCTCCGGGTATGCCAACCTCACCCTTGTGCAGCTTAAACTGGATCAGATTCTTGCGCTACAGGAAGAAGATTTTCAAAGCACTGGAAAGATCAGTGGTTCAGTTCCTGTTCAGGTCAATCAAGGTAAATTGAATGTCAGTAAGGGGAAGATTTCAGCCATTGATCCTGGTGGATTTATCAGATACAGCCCCAGTCAGGCGGTGGCCAATCTAGTGGCACAAAACGAACAACTAAAGGTAGTAGTGGATACTATGTCAGACTTTCAATACCATAGCCTTGATGCGGAGTTAGAGTATTCTCCGGAAGGAAACCTGGTGGCAAGGACGGCACTAAAAGGCAGCAATCCGTCCTTTGAAAATGGCAGAGAAATCCATCTCAACCTGAAGGTTGAAGAGAACCTCGCCACCTTACTAAAAAGTCTTCGTCTGAGTGACGAGCTATCCGGTAAACTCGGCGAAAAAGCAAAGAGTGGAGTCCGTTAATGAAAAGAATCTTCCTGGCAGGGTTGATCATGGTATTTGGCGCAGGGTGCACACCTACAATACAGGTGGCCGTGCCGTCTCAGCCTATAGAGATCAATCTCGATGTAAAAATCGAACACAAGATAAAGATCGAAGTTGACAAGGATCTTGAAGATCTGTTCGAAGACGAATCCGATATATTTTAGGAGCCAGACTAATGCGTACTTTTACTTCTTCAATGGTGCTATTAGCGGCACTTATCAGCATGCCACTACAGGCCAGTCCACTGAGCGATGCACGCGCCGCCGGAAAAGTCACCGAGGAGCCCAGTGGTTACGTTAAAGCCACTGCAAATCCTTCGCCAGGCATCGCGGCCCTGGTTACTGATGTTAACAAGCGTCGCCGCGAAGCCTATTCACGAATCGCGAAGAAAAATGGTATCTCAGTCAACCAGGTGGCGAAGGAAAGCTACGTGAGACGGAAAAAATAGACCTGCTCTTATGGTCTATGCCTCACGTCGCACAGCCTTGCCAAAAGCATCAAAAATTGCCCTGGATTGAACATTGTTCGCAAACGCCCACTCCGGGTGCCATTGCACGCCAAGCACAAAATGACCGTCAAACGATACCGCCTCGATGAGACCATCAGGCGATATTGCTTCAACCCGCAACCCCTGACCTAGATCAGCAATTCCCTGCCCATGCAGAGAATTGACCATGAAACTACCCAAACCAAGGATTTCTTCCAGCAATCCACCCGCACAGATTTCTATCTCGTGAGCAGGCTCATACATCTGTTCTCGTGGCACGCCATCCGTCTCGCGATGATCATCGAAATCACCCAATGTATGCACTGCACTATGAAGGGTACCCCCGAAGGCAACATTAAGTTCCTGTATACCCCTGCAAATAGCCAGCACCGGCAGCTCACGCTCCAAGGCTTTCTGCAACAGTGGAAAAATGGTCGCATCCCGCTGTTCATCCAGGCTCATCCCTGATACTCGCGCCTTGCCATAACGAACAGGGTCAACATTGCTGACACTGCCGGTCAACAGAATCCCATCTGCCAGGTCCAGCACCTGATTGATGTCAACCTGTTGCTCAAGGGATTCCAGGTCCTCACCAGCACCAATGGCTGGTAACATCAAAGGCAGAATATCAGCACCATGACTGACGGCATGGATGTACTTTTCGCCCACACAATGGGTTGGATGCATGGCTACCTTTTTTACATCACTGGGTATGATAACGACTGGTTTCATTGATTCCTGTGTTCAGTTTTGATTTACGGTGCCGAAAGAGTGCTCCAGTAATATTTATTCTCATCAAGGGCAAAGATTGCCGGCAACATTTAAACCTTTCCTTGTCAGACTTCGTCCAACAAAGAAGTCCATTCCTTCATGGAGCAAATAGTATGTCACCAAGACTTCTTATCAAACAAGTCGTTACCTTATCAGTTGTGTTGCTACAGGCAGCCTGCGTAGTTGAAGTGCACTCAGGCAATCATGGTGGTGACATCAGCAAGGTACTCGGCGGTATCGAAATCGAGCCAGGTGAAAACGCTGGTGACCTGGAGTCTGTCAACGGGAGCATCCTACTGGGCGACAACAGTTCTGCGGAACAAGTTGAAACGGTCAATGGATCGATCCGCATTCGCGATGGTGTATCCGTCAATTCAGTCGAGACAGTCAATGGCAGTATCCGGGCAGGGTCAAACCTTAAAGTGCGAGACGAAGTGAGCACGGTCAATGGCAGTATCGAATTGAGAAAAGGTTCGGTCATTGATGATCAGGTCAGCACAGTGAATGGTACGATCAGTTTAAGAAAGACCGAAGTTCGCCATGATGTTAAAACCACGAATGGTGATATCAAGTTATCGACAACTGACCCGCTTGCCGACCCCGGAGAAAGCTCGCTTTAAGCTGGGAGATCTGTTCAAGGAAGTGGCACGAATGGCAACGTCAGACTGGTTGGATAAAGGACTTGCCCTTATTACCCAGGTTGAACCCAGTGAGCTCGATGTCTTCGCAGACAGGCAAATGATAGAGCAAGTGCTAATCAATCTACTGCAAAACAGTGAGCATGCTCTACTAGACGCGAAAGATGGGCTCGTCAGCCTGTCGGCGAGGTTGAACCAGCGTGGCCATGTCACCATCGAGGTTTCTGACAATGGCCCGGGAATTCCTGAAGAGATAATTTCGCGAATTTTCGTACCCTTCTATACGACCCGGCGGGAGGGCAGCGGTGTAGGTCTTGCTCTCAGTCGACAGGTCATGATCGCCCACCGTGGGATGATTACCTTTGCCAATAATGAGAAGGGGGGAGCCAGATTCACGCTGGTGTTTTGACAATTAGCCTTTAGATGGCACTATGATCCCTTAGTTAAGCGCCGGATTGAATAGTCCGGCACCTAATCTTCTGTGGCGATTGGCTCGGCGCCCCCGGCCATCCATGGGCTCGGCGCCCCCACCATTCCCGCGTCTGGGCGACCCCGGCTAGGCGCCCCCGACCGTCCCTGGCGCTAGCCACGTCAGATCATGTACCGGACTATTCAATCCTAACCACTAAAATTTATCGAATAGTTGTCAGCCCAAAGTTAGCAATATACTGGCGGTCTTACGGGTCTATTGAGATACTCGAGAAAATTGGAAGCATGAAACATACCGCGAATTGACAGCAAGAGAGGGCCTGACTTGTTCCAAAGGATTCTTACAGTACTCATTCTAATGCTCGGGTCATTAGATACACTGTCGAGCCAGGAGTATCCCTGGGCCAAAATCGAGGCACTGAAAGCGCAGGGGACCGATCTGCGTTTAAGGGGAGACTTCGCCGGGGCAAACCGGATATCCAGGCAGCTGAAAGAAACCTTTCCCGACCTGGGGATAGGTTATGCCATCAACCTGAATACGCTCGTGACACAACTTTCCTGGGACGAGCAGCAAACCCGCTTTGATGAAGATATCCTGCAGGATGCAGAGAAAACACTTTCCATTTGCAGGAAACAGATTGACTCAGATCAGGGAGACTATCGCGCCCACTATCTCTGTGGACAGGCTCATTTTGCACTTACTTATCTGCATGCACTTCGCGGTAACTACTACAGTGCTGGTACCAATGGCTCAAAGACCATCTCCAGCCTGGAGCAAGCCCTCAAAATCAATCCAGGACTAACCGATGCAAAAATGCACTTGGGTGTCTCCTACTATTATGCTGACAATCTACCCCCTTATATTAAAGCCTTCAGCAAGTTGCTCTGGTTTATCCCGACGGGTAACTCCGACAAGAGCTTGCCTTACGTCAAGGAAGTATCCGAGCACGGGAAATTTTTCAAAGACGTTGCCAAGTATCTCTATGCCAGCATCCTGATTGAAGGTGACGATGAGGACAGGCTTGCTGCTGGTACAAGGTTATTGCAGGAGCTTGTTGCCTCTTATCCTGAAAACAGTCGTTTCCAGCTTCGATACATTTCTCAGCTGGGAGCGACCGGGAGACACGAGCAATCATTGGATGCGGCAGGTGTATTTATCGCGACAGATAAACAGTACAGGCGGGATCCCGTAGATGTAGACCTTGCGAAACTTTGGGTTACACGAGATCTTCTCAACCTGAAGCGGGCAAACAAGGCCATAGTCACATTCAACGAAATAACACGGCAGGTTTCATTTCCGACCTGGGGGCACGCTTGGTACCTGCTCACACATGCCCAGATCAGCGACCTGCAAAAACGAAGAGACATGGCGAAGACCCTTTACAACAGGGTCATCAAGATGCATGCAAACTACCCCAGCAGTACCATTCTTGGCATGGCTCGAGCAGGCCTGAATCAACCATTCGCCCTTAAAGAGCCACCACTATGAACCTCTCTCTGCAGCATAAATCTCACGCAACAGCCGCCGCCACTCTTCATACTGTGCCCGCAGTGATCCGTTTAGCCTGATCACTGTTCCTTCAAGCTCTGTCACCGTTGGTGATATTTCCGCGTCGAAAGAGGCGGCCATTTCCCTCAATGAATCCTCATTCATTTTTGATTCTCTATAGGTCCTATAGACTTTCTCCATAGAAGCCCAACTACCTTCCTGGGACCGGACTCTTGGAGAACCAGCCTGTTCAATCTTCTTGCTGTATTCGATTAGTTCAAAGCTATACCTTCGCCAATAGGCATAGGCCAGTTGCATTTTTTTGTAGAAATTCTCGAACTGTTCATCAACGGTATCGATATAGGCATACTCACTTTCACGAATGTTCTTCACTCTCGCATAGATGAGGTCATTACGGGCCGGCAATCCCGACACTTCCAATACGCCGTCACCAGTTTCTGTCAGATACCCTGCAAATGCCTTTGGAGATAGGGCGATTGCATAGCGCAACATGGCCGTATCAAGGATTTGTATCAGCTCCATCTCACTGAGGCCCTTTCGCGCCATATAGATATCGTTGGATATTTTGTTAAAAATGTCCTGAAAAGGTTCCACAAGATTTTCTATATCAAAATCGTAGCCATGATCGATAGCTAAGTCCGAATATTCCTGGTCCACCCATATTCGACCAGTGCTATCGGATACACGTACATGCAACCTCAATTCAACGCCATTGGACGATAGAATCTCGGCAGTCACGAGGACTTCAGCCGTAGGGTCTAGTTCCGGGATTACCCGCACTGCTCCCCAGTGCCCCGATTCAACCAATGTTTCCCTTAGAGCAAATGGCAAATAGCCTACCTCCGCAGATCGTACTGGCGTAAATACTTTTTCTCCAATGGCCTTTTGTCCATTGCTCGTTCCCCGGGCAAAAACAATGACACTGACATTCAGCGGCGGGTCCTGAGCCACATTTGCCTGAATGAGATCCACGGATTCAGGCTGCAACTCCACTACAGGTGGCGAAGCACAGGAGGCTATAGTTAGCAGCCCTGCAATGGACAGCAGTTTCAGGGGATTCATGGTCTTAATCGGGCGTGCCCAGCCTGCAGGTTTTCTTCTTGGCAAGGCTGTACTCGCATTCATACATTCCCTTGCCTGGCTCGAACGGCATATATACTCGATTCAAAGTGAACAGCTGCTTTATCACGGATGAGCCAACCGTCGTTGCAACATTTAGTCGCTTTCCATTACCAGACAAGACAAGGCGATGCTGAACCAAAAGTCCCTCTGGAAGAGAAACTTCAAATATGAGCTGATTGTCCTGCCAACCACATGCTTCCCGACCAAGCATGCTCTTCGATTGCTCGCCATTTACAAAATCACAGGTTAAGGCGAATTCCGCTTCCCTCTGCACAATGATGTTTTCGGGGGATTGTTCAATGGTGAGGACTGTCGGGCGAGAAATCATTTCCGTCAATCTGCCGAGATTTACCACCCCCTGCAAAGAGTTTATCGTCGCGGCGCTTACGGGTGTGGAGGGCATCCTGCCACTTCTCACCTGATCCCTTTGTACTGCCATTTGTTGCTGAATTTGGCTCCTCGTGACTTCGTAAAGGAAACGAAGCTTGTCACTGGGATTTTCACTCAATTCGTAATCGAGTTCCCAGGAACCCGAAAAATCCGCCAGCCCGGTGCTCTGCAGGGTAGTTTCCTGCTGGCTTGCGCATCCAGTCAGGACAAGGGCAAGCCCCAACAGTATGGCAAACTGTTTTCCTGTTACATCCATCAATAGCTAATCAGCATGACAATCCATCATAGTTTATACGTTTTTGCTGATAAGAACCGTCGATACGTTTTTCAAAGGGCATAAGTGTCCATGGACAGACATTTCTGAACTCCAGGAAAATCTTTTTAATCCAGGCCCCAACCAGGAACAAGTTGCACAATGGAATGTCACCGGATACTCCTGTATAAATTGACTGTCTGGGAAGGAGGTCAGTCTTGAAGCAGCTTTATTTTGTTCGCCATGGACAAACAGAATGGAATGCAACTAAGAGAATGCAGGGGCACCAGAATTCAGATCTCAGTGATCTTGGAAAGCAGCAGGCAGATGTGCATGGCAAGCTCCTATCAGACTTCGATATCGAGACCTTGTACGTTTCTCCCCTGGGTCGTACCCGCCAGACCGCGGAAATAATCAACTACCACCTGAACCTGACTCCCTATTTCGACGAGCGCATCAAAGAATGGGATTGTGGTGACTGGAGTGGCCACAAATATGATGATGTCACCAGCAACTGGTCTGAGGAGTGGCAGGCACTGATGGCAGACAGGTTTAACTACCGCGGACCAAACTGTGAAAATTTCCCTGATATGCGTGCTCGCGTTATTCCATTCCTTGAAGAACTTCAGGCACTGAAGTTACAAAATATTGCCATCATTTCACACGGCATGATTGGCCGCGTCATGATGTCATATTTACTTGAATTTGATGAGCAGCAAGCTGTCAGCTTCCAGCAGCCCAATGATGTGGTTTTTAGGGTTACGTTGGAAAGCGACAACAGGGAGCTTTGTCATTTTGTCGGCGGCGAGGGACCATTCCAAGGGACGACCTGATTGCTTTAGCAGTAGTATCCAAAAGGGTACACTCCGCAGACGCACCGTAAACTCAACTTAGGAGACACCAACAATGAGCTATCCTCTTGAAGGACTGAAGGTCCTTGATTTCTCGAGAGTTCTCGCAGGTCCATTTGCGGGCAGAATGCTCTGTGACCTTGGTGCTGACGTCGTTAAGATCGAACCACCCGATGGAGACCTGACACGATTCTGGGGTCGTGAGATCGCCAACATCCCCGGCTACTTCCACCAACAGAACGCGGGCAAACGGAATATCTGCATTGACCTGCAGGCAGAGGGTGCCCTTGACCTGGCTAACCAGCTGGTTGCCAGTACTGACATATTGATCGAGAACTACCGGCCAGATGTCATGCCACGCCTCGGCCTTGGATATGACAAATTAAAAGAGATTAATCCTAGACTGATAATGTTATCGATCACAGGTTTTGGCCATAAGGGTCCCGAATCCCACCGTGCCGCCTTCGCGCCCATAATTCATGCCGAAGCAGGGCTGCTCCATCGCAATGCAAAAAGAACGCAGTTGCCCTATCACGACCTACCCACCTCAATAGCAGATACCAATGCATCGCTGCATGGTCTGGTGGGGCTACTGTCTGCTGTCATCATGCGTGAAAAAACTGGCCTGGGGCAACACATCGATATCGCCATGATTGATGCAACAGTGGCAACAGACGATCAACTGCAATATAACCTTGAAGATGCTGAGGATACTGGGCCTCTACCTAACTCAATCTGGGAAACCGGCTTTGGTCCGGTGCTCATATCAAATGATTTCAGGCTGCTTTTCCGCAACCTTACCTCGATACTCGGTATGCCCGATCCATCCAATTCAGATATGGATCTTCCTGAGAAAATTCGAGTCAGACGTGAAGCCGCTGTCGCGTTCATAAAAACCTTCGATAGCCGAGACAAGTTTGAGGCCGCGATGAATCAGATCAATGCAGCCTGGGGAGAAGTGCGTGATCCTGCAACCATGGCCGATCAAACTACGATCGCAGCCAGGGGAGCAATTATCGAGGTTGATGATCGAGCAGGCGGCACCCGCCCCATCACTCAATCTCCGTATCGGTTTTCAGATGCAGAAAGCGGCGTACGAGGCCTTGTGGCCCATCGGGGAGAGCATAACCATGAAGTCTTGAGCGAATGGCTTGGTATCTCCCAGGCAGATACCGACAAAATGCTGGCAGCGGGCGTTATGCATTTCGATCCAGACTGGAAACATCACTGACGAGCCCTGTATCACCCGTGCTTAACGGTATGAATTACTTGTTCGGGTTGATCAGGTATTTTTCACCTGTCGCCTGAAGGCCGTAAACAGCAATAGCCTCCCTGGTGAGCGCTTCTGCCAGGGATACTTCCCTGGTGTAGCTGCTGGCAAAAGTCGTTTTTACTTCCGCCGCAACCCGCTGGCGAAGTTCCTCTGCAGCTTCAGGACCAATCTTCACCAGAAACGGCGTCAATAGCCAGCCACCTATTCCCCACGCCATACCGAAGGAACGGTTGAAGGTCGTTGGTGAGCGGTCAAGGCCACCATAGATATATAACTGCTTGTGGACAGTTGAACCATAACGTGAAAATTCCTTTGCTGTCTTGTTGGCTGCGATCTCCATTGCAGTGAGAATCTGACCACCAAGCTTTCCTCCACCCGTTGCATCAAATGCCACCGTCGCACCAGTTGCTACCAGCGCCTCGACCAGGTCTTCCATAAAGGTTGGCTCAGAAGAGTTACAGACATGCGTTGCACCAATATCTCTTAGCAAATCAACATGTTCCTTCCTGCGAACTATATTGACGAGATCGACACCATCCTTGATACAGATCTTATTCAACATCTGGCCAAGGTTGGATGCAGCGGCGGTATGAACCAGCGCCGTATACCCCTCAAGGCGCATGGTTTCCACCATGCCAAGGGCCGTTAATGGATTAACGAAACAGGATGCGCCCTCTGCAGGCGTTACCCCTTCGTGCATAAGCAGGCACTGCTTCGCCTTGATACACCTGTACTGCGCGTACATGGCTCCACCTAGAATAGCGACTGTCTTACCCATCAGCGCCTGGGCGATTTCTGAATTTCCAGCTTTAACGACTACACCCGCACCTTCATTGCCAGCCGGTAATGACTGCCCTACTCTGGCCGCCAACGCACGCATCACATTGTCAGGGATATCAGCTGTCACCACTGGTCGATCTTCGCTTCCGGACACCTTGGCTTTAGCTATATCAGCCATGCCAAACAACATACCAAGGTCAGAAGGGTTTATGGGAGACGCTTCCACTCGGACCAGGACCTCATCCTCTTTTGGTTCCGGGATGGGCACGTCCACGAGACTGATCTCAAGCGTGCCTTCCTTCTTTATCTCAGAGCGTAACTCCAAAGCTAATTCTGTCATTGTTCTCTCTCTTCCAAAATATCCAGCCGGCATACTAAGCCAAGGGCAGACGCATTGCCATAAGCAGACATCAAGTATTAGGCAAGATCTGCTGCCCGGAGTGATAGGTCAAAAGAATTTTGCAAATTGCAAAAAGCTCACCGATAATTTGTACAAACCAATCAGGAACCGACCATGGCCAAGAAAATCGACTGGTACTATTTTCGAAAGGGATGAACCAGCTGCACCAGAGCATCCAAGTTTTTGGAAGCCCGCAACATAGATATAAAGGAAACCGTACCCGCCAGCCGAAAACTGCAGGCTGAGGATTCGAAGGAACTGCTGTTGTCAGCCAGTAAACTTATTACCCTTAAGGGCAAAAAAGTCAGCTTGTTCAAGGGTGGTAAAGAGACAACAGACGACGCTGTTGCCTCGATGCTGGGTCCAACGGGTAACATGCGCGCCCCGACGATTCGAATGGGCAAGACACTAATAGTCGGATTTAACGAAGACGTGTTCGCCGAGCAGTTTGGTGCCTAACAGGTTGCTGAAAAAGTGCTTTCCTGCACTTTTTCAGAGTCGCGGGCCTTAAGCCCACTCGCGTCAAGTCAACTACTTACGTCGTTGATTTGCGGCCGATACGTCCATGTATCGATCTAGCAGTCTACTTTGCAGTCGCCTGCTAAAGCAGCTGAGTCAGATTCAGCTGTCAGTCAAACCCCCGTCACCGTATTGATCAGCAGGTCCTGGACCTTCGGGGCCGAGCCTGCCCCCATCACCGAGATGACCCCTGCCTGGCACGTGGTTAACCTCTACACGAGTGCCACCAGGATCTTCGAATAAAATGGAATAGTATCCCGGCGCAAACTCGGAACCGTCTTCCGGGCCATGAATAATTTTCGCATCGAGTTCCTTGCTGATGAATTCAAAAATCTCATCGACATCAGCCCTGAATCGAGCACGAAAACAAAAGTGATGTAGACCGGGTCGATCCTGGTCAAACGTTTCATTCGCTTTTTCTTCCGGCACACCTCTGATCAGAATGCCGGTTCGGCTGCCAATACAGTAGAGAACGGGTAATACGCCTGGAGCCCCCTCATTTTTGAGCAGAGTTTTCATATCGAGGAAATGACACAATCTTTCCCAGAACGGAAGACACTCGCCTGGGTTCCTTACGGTGAGTTGAATATGTGCAATACCGTTAACTTCAACAGTCATCTCATTACCTTTTGATAGAATTTCTAATCCGGACTTTCATAGATTACCTCTTTCCAGTTGCTCTTATCACGGTGAAATCAAGGCGGGCATAAAGGGCTTTCGGAGAATCTATCCAAACCTGAAAACCTGATGCTCTCCAGTCTCCAGGCCACACAGTTTCTTTACCCGGACCAATAGGTGAAGTATTGGAATATATTAGTATCCAATTATTCCATTATCTTCTTCTTTAAGCATTGTTAAATTTCGCACTGAACTGAAGACAAGCGTCTTCTTGATACATTGAATTTGCTAAAAGTGAGAACAAGATATGTCTGCCTACCTTAAAGAAGTCGCTAATCTAAGTAAGTTACGCGAATGCCACAAGGCCACCTGGAAAGGAATAAATGCCGAATATGCAGCCCGCATGCGATTGCAGAACAGGTTTACAACGGGCCTTGAGATAGCACAGTACACAGCAGATATCATGCGCAAGGACATGGCCGACTATGATCTTGATTCTGGCAACTACACACAATCGCTGGGTTGTTGGCACGGATTTACGGCACAACAGTTGGCAGTGTCAGTAAAGAAACATCGCGGCACCATGGACAAGAGCTACATCTACCTGAGTGGCTGGATGGTCGCTGCCCTTCGTTCACAATTTGGTCCACTGCCTGACCAGAGCATGCATGAGAAGACAGCTGTTCCAAGCCTTATCGAGGAGATTTACACCTTCCTGAAACAATCTGATGCAAGGGAACTCGCGCACGTCTTTACTGAACTGGATGAAGCAAGGGCCAATGGCGGTGATGTAGACGCCATCATAGACCGTATTGACAATTTTCAGACTCACGTCGTACCCATCATCGCTGATATTGATGCTGGTTTTGGAAACGAAGAAGCAACCTATTTGCTGGCGAAGAGAATGATCGAAGCGGGTGCCTGCGCGATCCAGGTGGAAAACCAGGTATCGGATGCCAAGCAGTGTGGGCACCAGGCTGGTAAGGTCACGGTCCCCCATGAGGATTTCCTGTCAAAGATCAATGCCATCCGCTACGCATTCCTGGAACTGGGTATTAACAATGGCATCATCGTCGCCCGAACCGACTCTTTAGGTGCAAGCCTCACACAAAAAGTCCCTGTCTCGCAAGAACCTGGCGATCTTGCCAGCCAGTACAATGACTTTCTTGAAACAGAAGAAATCCACGACCTGAATGAGCTTCGTGAGAATGACATTACAATTCACCAGGGTGGAAGGCTGGTGAAACCGGTACGTCTCGATAATGGTCTTTATTCCTTTCAGGATGGAACCGGTTTTGATCGAGTGGTTCTCGATTGTGTTACCAGCCTTAACCATGGTGCCGACCTGCTCTGGATTGAAACCGAAAAGCCAAACGTTGCTCAGATTGCCAAAATGGTAAACGCAGTACGAGTACACGTTCCCAACGCCAAGCTTGTTTACAATAACTCCCCTTCCTTCAACTGGACGCTGGCTTTTCGTGAGCAGGTCTACAACGAATGGGTTGAGGCGGGCAAGGATGTATCCAGCTACCCGGACCCGAGCAAAGAAGCAAAGGGACTCATGAGTGCAGAATTTGATGAATCAGAACTTGCTACTGAAGCAGATGCTCTGGTGCAGCGGTTCCAGCAAGATGCATCTCACGAAGCAGGCATCTTTCATCACCTGATAACCTTACCTACATATCATGATAATGCACTTAGCACTGACATTTTATCTGAGGGGTACTTTGGTGACCTTGGCATGCTGGCCTATGTACGAGATGTTCAGCGACGCGAAATACGCAGGGATATGGCGTCGGTTAAACACCAGGACATGGCGGGTTCCAGTATTGGAGATGACCACAAGGAATATTTTTCTGGTGAGAAAGCACTGCTCGCCGGAGGTAAAGACAATACGATGAACCAGTTCTAAAGGCTGGACGTGAGATAGCCTGGTAATGCTACGAAGTGTTTCCCAAAGACACTTGTTGCCAGGCTAGACCTTTCTTCTTTTCCTACTAATATGGCCTTCGCCAATATGGTAGCCTTTCACATGAATTTTCGTGGAAGAAACTACATGGTCAGAGGCCTATGTCTTATTTACTGCCTGGTGTTCATATCAATGAACACCCAGGCAGAAGTAGATCATGAACGACTCATAAACGCTGATAATGAACCTGGGAGTTGGTTAACCCACGGCCGCAACTATGCCGAGGACAGGCAAAGCCAACTCACCTCTATTAACAGGGAGAACGTCAGCAAGCTGGGTCTTGCCTGGTATTTCGATACCGGAACAACAAGAGGCCTCGAGGCTTCACCACTCATAATTGACGGCGTGATCTACAGTACCGGTTCCTGGAGCAAGGTATTCGCCAATTATGCAGTGACCGGACAACCCCTCTGGGATTACGACCCACAGGTGCCTCGAGCCTGGGGCGTGAATGCCTGCTGCGATGTGGTGAACCGCGGCGTCGCTGCCTGGGGAAGCAACATTTACTTCGGCTCCCTCGACGGCAGACTGATTGCACTGGATAGTGCAACCGGAAACCTCCAGTGGGAGATCCTCACAATTGACCCTGCACGACCCTATACCATTACCGGT
>PBRP01000100.1 GCA_002726655.1 Gammaproteobacteria bacterium | reverse complement strand
GCAGAAGGTTGGAGAGACAACTAGTGGTGCCTTCTCGCCGACTTTGCAGCATTCCATCGCATTGGCACGTGTATCAGAGACCCAGGGCGAACTAACGGTGGCGATCAGGGGTAAACAGTTGGTGGTGCAAGAGGTAACACTCCCCTTCGTTCGCAATGGCCGGCAGGTATACAAAACACAATAATATCGTTAGAGGAAGGACGAAAAGATGGCAGAATTTCCGGAAGAATTGAGATTTGCAAAAACACATGAGTGGGCGCGGCTCGAGAGTGATGGCAGTGTGACGATAGGCATTTCCGATTATGCACAGGAAGCATTGGGGGATGTAGTTTATGTTGAACTACCGGAGACTAATACAAGCCTGAAAGCTGAAGGTGAGGCAGGGGTTATTGAATCCGTAAAGGCAGCGTCTGACTACTACAGTCCAATATCAGGAACCGTGATAGAAACAAACAGTGAGCTGGAAGATAATCCCGAGATTGTCAATGATGCACCTTACGATACTGGATGGTTGTTCAGGCTAAAGCCTGGGAACAGCGCCGAGCTGAATTCATTGATGAATACAGGAGAATATCGGCAACTCTGCGAAGAGGATGATCACTAATCCAATGACTAATTTGCCTTGACCCGATAGGAACCTGACCCAATGCCCTTTGTGCCGCACACCCCTGAAGATGAGAAGTTCATGCTCGAGTCCATTGGAGTGAACTCTATCGAGGAACTGTTCGATGAAATTCCAATGGATTTGAGGGCAGGTGAACTCTCGCAAATCCCCGAAGGTATTTCCGAAATGGAACTGCTTCGGCTTATGAATGAACGCGCACGACGAGATGAAGTCGCTTTGTCGTTCCTGGGGGCGGGTGCTTATGAACACCATATTCCAAGTGCAGTTTGGGAACTGACAAGTCGTGGTGAATTTCTTACGGCCTATACTCCCTACCAGGCGGAGGCAAGCCAGGGGCTGCTGCAACTGATCTACGAATACCAGACGATGATTTCCCGCTTGACTGCCATGGATGTAGCCAATGCGTCAGTATACGATGGTGCCACCGCCTTGGCAGAAGCGATGCTGATGGCGGTCAGGGCAAATCGAAAATCGAAATCGAAGAAGATCCTTTGTGCGGGCAACGTACATCCTGCCTATCTTGCAACCTGCAGGTCCATAGTACGCAACCAGCAGATCCGTATAGATACCCTTGAATGGGACCCGGGAACCGGGAATATCGATACAGCAAGGCTACCTGAGGGTGAAGATTACGCGGCTCTAGTCCTGTCCAATCCAAATTTCTTTGGTGGCCTGGAAGACGTGGATCACCTGGTAGACTGGGCACATAAGGAAGGTGTCCTTGTGATTGGTGTGGTCAATCCCCTGTCCCTGGGTTTGCTGAATCCGCCAGGTGAATGGGGTAGCGAGGGTGCAGATATTGTGGTGGGCGAAGGTCAGCCACTTGGCATACCCTTGTCATCTGGTGGTCCTTACCTCGGCATCATGTGTTGCAGGCAAGCGATCGTCAGGCAAATGCCCGGCAGAATTATCGGCAGAACTGTTGACCTTGATGGCAAGGAAGGATTCACCCTGACCCTGCAGGCAAGGGAGCAGCACATTCGTCGCGCAAAGGCGACCTCAAATATTTGTACCAACCAGGGATTGTTGGTCACCGCGGCTACAATCTATATGAGCCTAATGGGAGACGAAGGGCTTCGGGAAGTTGCCAAACAAAGCCACCATGGCCTGGGGGTCTTGTTCCAAAAGGCGTGCCTTCTGCCCGGTGTAGAGTCACGATTCCCGGGCGCGCGGTTCCACGAGGGGGTGCTGAAGCTGCCAGCCCCGGCAGGGCAGGTCCTAGAAGGTATGGCTGAACAAGGCATTCTCGGGGGCTATGATCTGGGCAGATTTGACGAGCGGCTTAAAGACTGTTTGCTGGTCAATGTTACGGAAACGAAAACCCCAGCTGATATCGATAATTTTATTGCGAGCCTACAATCGGTATTGGAGGTGTGAATCAATGTTGATCTTTGATTTTGGTGGGCAAGGCAGAAGTGCGAAAGCGCAGTACCAGCGAATGGATACTGAAATCAATATCCCCGAGCGCCATTTGCGAAAGGCTCCCGCTCGATTGCCGGAAGTTTCTGAACTGCAGGTTGTGAGGCACTTCACTAACCTGTCAAAGAAAAATTTCTCAGTTGATGGTGAATTCTACCCACTCGGTTCCTGCACCATGAAGTACAACCCGAGGGGGGCACACAAGGCGGCAACTATTCCTGGCTTCCTGAACAGGCATCCCTATGCGCCGGAGGCACAGAGCCAGGGCTTCCTTGCATGCTTGTTTGAGCTGCAGGAGTGCCTGAAGGATGTGACGGGCATGGAGCTTGTCTCATTAACACCCATGGCAGGTGCCCAGGGTGAGTTGGCGGGTGTCGCGATGATTCGTGCATACCATGACAAGAACGATGACACCGGGCGAACAGAGATGCTCATTCCTTCTGCTGCGCACGGGACCAATCCTGCGACTGCAGTCATGTGTGGCTATAGAGTTCGTGAAATTGCTGTTAATGCTGAGGGTGACGTGGATCTCGGTGAATTGAAAAAGGTGGTTGGACCACAAACTGCCGGTCTAATGATGACAAACCCTTCAACCTGCGGCGTATTTGAGCGTCAGATAAAGGAAATCTCTGCCGTTGTTCACGAGGCTGGAGGCCTGTTGTACTACGATGGTGCCAACCTGAACGCGATATTGGGAAAGGTTAGGCCAGGGGACATGGGGTTTGATGTTCTCCATATGAACCTGCACAAAACTTTTGCCACACCGCATGGCGGAGGTGGTCCGGGTTCGGGACCCGTTGGTGTGGGATCAAGACTGGCTCCATTTATTCCGACTCCAATTGTTGGCAGAACAGAGCGCCAGGGCAAAGAGTTTTACTACTGGAGTGACGAGAAAGAGCACCCGGAAACAATTGGTAGGCTTTCAGCCTTCATGGGGAATGCGGGCATCCTGTTAAGAGCTTATGCCTACGCAAGATTGTTAGGCAAGAAGGGAATGCACAGGGTTGGCGAATATGCAACTTTGAACGCGAACTATCTGGCACATCGACTGGAGCAAGCGGGATTCAAATTAGCTTACCCGAAAAGAAGGGCTACTCATGAATTCACTGTCACCTTGTCCAGGGAGGCAAATCAGCTTGGTGTTAACGCAATGGATTTCGCCAAACGGCTATTGGATTATGGTTACCATGCGCCAACAATATACTTTCCTTTGCTTGTACCGGAATGCCTGCTGATTGAACCAACGGAGACAGAGAGCCGGGAAGATATTGACGGCTTTGTTGAGGCTTTAAGCTGTATCTTGAAAGAAGCAAGCGATTGCCCTGAAAAGGTTACCGGAGCGCCCTACAACATGCCCGTTAAAAGGCTGGATGACGTAAAGGCAGCGAGGGACCTTGATCTGGCACAGACCCTATGATGTTGTGCATCAAGGTGTGGAATTCTCCAGGACGATATTGAGGTCTCCAAGTTGGTGTCCGAGTGCGGCGAGTAGCAGAGTAACGCGGGCGAGGTTTTCTTCGTTCCGCTTTCTTTTTGAAAGCGTATCTGTAGCCTGAACCAGTGTCTGCCGGTAGTCTGCAGAGGTTTTCTGATCGAGCAGCGTAAAAACCCGATTCATCGCAGTATTCTCGTTTGTCAGCTCACTCAGCACTTCGACCTGGGTGCCAAGGTTGCTCCATGATGACTTGCTGAAACGAGAATGGCCGGTATTTTCGTTGCTGATACTGTTGGCCTCACTAAAGAGAAACTGCACCTTCTTGTGCGACCTATGTAACAGTTGCTTGAGTACTCCATACATGTTGCCCTTGTTCAGGGTAGCGTGGATGCCGCTCTGGACCCGATCAGCATTCACTAACATCGAGTTGATATCCTGGTTAAGCAGCTGAGCAATGAGGGCGAGAGCCTGCCTTCTTCTTACCTTTACTTCATCATCAGATATTGTGAAATCGTCCGGAGTCCTACTGAAAATCAGAAACTCCAGTGCGTGAAAACCAAGGCTCACTTCCTGTGCGTCGGTAATTCCATGCTGATTTCGAATAGAGGTTTCTGTAATTGTGAGCGCCACGTCACTGATTATGCCGCTGTGTGGGTATTCAGGTAAGGAATCCAGAAATCCACCCTGTATGGGCCAGGCATCGATTAAAAATACATTTTTGTCCTGATCTGTGAACAGGGAGAAATTGGCTGCCAGAAAAGTATTGTGGGCCTGATACCAATTATCCTTTATCAACTGCAGCTGCTGTTCGCCTGGATCAGCGAGAAAGTTCTCAACGGAAACAAGCAAAGCGTCGCTGGCGATGATCGTGTTTTTTGAGTGGTCTCTATTGACCTTCTGAAATCGATCCACTATTCGTCCAACGAGAACCAGACTGATTGAATCAAGGGAGCGAGTCCCGGTTGAGCGCGGAGTGGTTTGCTCATCGCACCCTGCGATCAAGATGAACAGCAGCAAGAGCGCAATCCGCATCATTGGTGTCCCTAATCTCGGAGGGAAAGTATCTGCCATTGTCTCTTTTTAGCCTCGGCTCGCAAGGTGTCATCAGGGTCAACTGCAACCGGGTGATCAACCAACTTCAGCAAAGGTAGATCATTGTGTGAGTCGGTATAGAAAAAACTTCCGCTTAAGTCCTTGCTCCGACCTTCAAGCCATTGATTCAGACGGGTTACTTTGCCCTGGGCAAAACTGGGAGTGCCTACAATATTTCCCGTATACCGATTATTCCTCATTTCCAGACCCGGGGCGATCAGAGTACTTATACCCAGTGACTGCACAATGGGTGCGGTAATAAATTCTATGGTAGATGTGACAACGAGTGGAAAGTCTCCGGCCTCCCTGTGGTCGGCAATCAGCTGTCGACCAAGGGGTAGAATCAAAGGGGCAATCACATCTACCATAAACTCCCGTCGGTATGAATGCAGCTCCGCAACGGATAGTCTGGGTAAGAATGAACAGGCGAACTCAAGATAGGCGTTGATATCCAGGTTGCCTTGCTTGTATTGAGCATAGAATTGATCGTTCAGGCGATTGTGCACTTCCGCATCAACCAGGCCCTTGCGGACAAGGAATTTCCCCCATTCATGATCACTATCGGCGGAAATCAGGGTTTCATCAAGGTCAAATATCGCGAGTGCCACGGGCTTGCCTACAGATAAAGATACCTAGTGTAGCTTTGCTTCCATCCTGGTGAAACCGTGAATTTGAGAAAGAGCCTTCTGCTAACCGCGTGATGGAGCCCAGATTGCTCAAGTAAGAAGTTTCAGGGACAATGAAACTAGATGAAACGAATCCAACTGTTCTAAAAGGGAAATTCAGTGTGATTGATGGAGATGGATATCGGGCTAATGTCGGCATTATAGTAGCCAATGATAAGGGCAGCGTCTTGTGGGCTCGGCGCGCAGGTCAAGACGCATGGCAATTTCCCCAGGGCGGGATTCACTCGAATGAATCAATTGAAGAAGCCCTGTTTCGAGAGTTGAAGGAAGAGACGGGGTTGGATCCGGAAGATGTTGAGATAGTTGAATCGACTCGTGGCTGGCTGCGGTATAAGTTGCCCAAGAGATTGCTGAGGCAGAATTCACCTGAATTTGTGGGCCAGAAACAGAAATGGTATTTATTAAAGATGTTAGCAGATGATTCTGCTGTATCCTTCTCTCATTCAGCTACACCGGAATTCGACCATTGGCGCTGGGTCAGTTACTGGTACCCATTGGGACAGGTAGTTTCTTTTAAGCAGGAAGTCTACCGGAAAGCCATGAAGGAACTGGCGCCGTGTATTTCAAAGTGCCTCGACTACTAGGAGCCCAGCAACGTATCCATGCTTGAAGTTCTTCGCCAGGTAATACAGGAAGTCAACTCCGCCAGGGATCTCTCCCGGGCACTCGACATTATCGTGGATCGGGTTCAATCAGTCATGGGCACTGAAGTATGCAGTGTTTATCTGCTGGATGATGATCGCAACAAGTATGTATTTATGGCCACCAGGGGTCTGAATCCCGATGTGGTTGGCAAGGTGACCCTGGATCTGGATGAAGGGCTGGTTGGCTACGTAGGTGAGCGGGCAGAACCAGTGAATTTGAAAGATGCCCAGAAGCACCCTAGAAATAGGTATGTAGCCGAAATCGGTGAGGAGAAGTACCACTCATTTCTGGGTGTACCGATTATCCATTATCGGAAAGTACTTGGTGTTCTGGTTGTGCAGCAGAAGAAAGCGCGCAGGTTTGATGATAGCGAGGAGGCCTTCCTAATAACACTTTCTGCTCAGTTGGCCGGTGTTATTGCACATGCCCGGGCGACTGGATCCCTGCTGCTGGCTGAATCGGAGAACATACCCTCGAGTAGCTTTGAGGGCATGTCGGGTGCGACTGGAGTTGCCATTGGGACCGTAGCTGTCATATTTCCAAAGGCACGCCTTGATAATGTTCCAGTCAGGAAGGCAAAAAGCATCCGCAAGGAAATTCGCCTGTTTGAAGATGCCGTGGAGGTTACACGGGACGAAATCAGGACCACCTCTGGCAAATTGTCTGATCGTCTGAGACCGGAGGAACTTGGCCTGTTTGAAGCCTACCTGCGTATGCTGGATGACAGCGCAATTAGTGGGGAGGTGGTTGCACGAATAGAAAAAGGAGAGTGGGCACAAAGCGCGCTGAGTGCCGTCGTGCTGGAACATGTCGCAATGTTTGATGCGATGGAAGACGACTATCTTCGCGAGCGTGGAGCAGATATTCGTGATCTTGGCACGAGGGTGTTGGCGCGACTGCAGAGCAGTGATACCCGCAAGGTAAAATTTCCGAAAGACACCATACTGGTCAGTGAAGAACTGGCGCCGGCTGACCTGGCTGTGGTTCCCAGGGACAGGTTGGCGGGTTTTGTATCCGTCAAGGGTTCAGGGAGTTCCCATGTTGCCATTTTGGCTGAAGCCATGAGTGTACCGACGATCATGGGAGTTGAAAACTTGCCGGTGCAGTTGATTGATGGCAAACCCATAATCATCGATGGATTTCAGGGATCCCTGATCACTCATCCCAGTAAAGCGCAACTTAGCTACTACAGAAAGGTCGCCCGGGAAGAGGCAATGCTCGTGGAGGGGCTTGAGGAACTAAAAGACAAGAGGTGCGTTACACCGGATGGTCACAGAACCAGGCTCTGGGTAAACACCGGTTTGATGACAGACGTTGCCAGGTCACTTGATCGAGGTGCTGAAGGCGTTGGTCTATATAGGACCGAAGTACACTTCATGATGAATGATGCGTTCCCGACGGAAGAAGAGCAACGGATCATCTACAGGGAACACCTGAAGGCATTTTCCCCAAAAATGGTCACGATGCGAACTCTGGATATTGGTGGTGATAAAGCTTTGCCTTATTTCCCCATTGAGGAGGAGAACCCGTTTCTAGGATGGAGAGGAATCAGGGTTACGTTAGATCATCCTGAGATTTTCATTGCCCAGATCAGGGCAATGATCAGGGCGAATGAAGGAATCGATGCGCATTTAAGAATAATGCTGCCGATGGTGAGCAGTATCGCAGAGGTTGACGAGGCCATCAGACTGATAGACAAGTGCTACCAGGAAGTTATTGAAGAAGGCACGAGAGTCAAAAAACCGGATGTGGGAGTCATGATAGAAGTGCCTGCAGCTGTGTTTCAAGCCCGGGATATAGCCAAGCGGGTAGACTTCCTGTCAGTGGGCAGCAACGACCTGGTCCAGTATATGCTGGCTGTGGATCGAAATAACTCCAGGGTGTCGGAACTTTACCAGGAATTTCACCCATCAATACTACAGGCTCTCAAACAGGTAGTGGATTGTGCCCATAGCGAGAAAAAGGGTGTTGGTATCTGCGGTGAGATGGCAGGCAACCCTTCTGGTGCATTGCTGCTCATGGCGATGGGCTATGATGTACTTTCAATGAATTCAACCAATCTGTTGATGGTGAAGAAGGCGCTGACAACTATTGAACTGAGCAAGGCCAAGAAGATCCTCAACATGGCTTTGAAAATGGATGATGCTTTCCAGATCAAAGAGTATGTGGATGATCAGATGATAAAGGCAGGCCTTGGGCAGATTGTGCGTTCAAGACGGAAGTAGGAGGGAGTAGCTCCTAAGTTGTTCCCGTTTGCCATTACTTGAAAATCCCTGCTCCTGGAAACTTGTTTCACCCTCACTTGTAATGCTGAGTACGGTTGCGGCACAGGTCCCGTACTCATCGGCTGCAATAAAGCTGTTGGAGAAAGGTTCACCATCTCCCTTGTCGAACAAAAGATCGAACAGTTCCCGGTGAAGTAAGTTAGTTTGTGAGTGACTCTGAACGATGTGCGCCATCTTGAGCCGACCCTTTTTAACTTTCGGCCAGTCACAATCCAGGAGCTGGTTGCTCAATCCGTAGAAGCCCGGCTCAAGTATCCTGATGCTATCAGCGCGGTTGCTGTAATAGTACATGTCTGACCCGTCATGCAGAATCAGGTTGAACCCGCGATATTCGTGCTTCAGTGACTGGATTCCTTTCAGGTAGTCTCTGGCCGAGAGGCTGGTGGTTAGAAACTTGCTGCATAGCTCTCCCCGTGAGCGTGGTGGAAGCGGGTCTGCTGGTGTCTCCCTGAAATTGGTTACAGCGGCAAACCTGCCCTGCTTGCTGATACCGAGCCAGGTGCCGCCCATCTGCAGGTCACGGCCACCTAATACCGCGGGGGAATCTTGCCAGTATTCGGCGCTGTTTGATGGTCGGCCATAGAGTTCGTCACGATTTGCGGCTATCACCAGCCGTAGCCTGTCGTTGGGTTGCACAGCGAAAAGAATCAGGCACATAAAACGAAACAAATGAGAGAGAGCTGGAGTTTATCAGAGCAGCGAGTTACTGGATAATAGGTGTTTCGATGAGTAGAGACCGATCATGTGGCACTATCCAGAGTTTGACCCAGTAGCCATCAGCCTTGGACCTGTGAGTATTCACTGGTATGCCATCAGTTACCTCGTTGGTATTTCGCTGGCCTGGTGGGTCCTTGGCAAGAGAAGCCGAACGCAGAACCTTGGCTGGTCAGGTGAAGCAATATCCGACATAGTTTTTTATGCGGTTCTGGGGATTATCCTCGGGGGCAGGATTGGCTACATGGTGTTCTACGGGTATGAACAGCTCGCGACAGATCCACTGGTCATATTCAAGGTCTGGCAGGGAGGCATGTCATTTCACGGGGGCATGATTGGGGTATTTGTTTCACTGTGGGTTTATGGGAGAAGGTTTCACCGTGGATTTTTTACCGTGACCGACTTTATTGCACCCAGCATTCCACTGGGATTGGGTTGCGGGCGAATCGGCAATTTCATCAATGGCGAACTGCCCGGGAGAGTGACGGAGGTGCCCTGGGCTCTTATATACCCGGGCGAGGTGGCTGGCAGGCATCCCTCGAGCCTTTATCAGGCGATACTGGAAGGTCCAGTCTTGCTGGGAATTTTGTGGCTATTTTCAGCAAAGCCGAGGCCGGTAATGGCTGTTTCAGGAATGTTTCTCCTGGGATACGGGTCACTCAGATTTATTTCGGAATTGTTCCGGGAACCAGATGGCCACATTGGGTTCGTAGCATTTAGCTGGCTGACTCAGGGTCAACTGCTTTCGGCGCCGATGGTGTTGTTCGGTATTGCATTTCTGGTAGTCAGTTACCGGCGGAATTCCATATAGGTGAGGTATCATCACCCAATTCGATTGGAACGATTGGAGCATCAATGATAATCAAACCAAGAATCAAAGGTTTCATGTGTGCTACCTCACATCCCTCGGGTTGTGCGATGGATGTTCAGCGCCAGGTCGATTATGTCGTGTCACAGGGGCAAATCAGTAACGGACCGGCGCGGGTCCTGATCATCGGCGCATCCGGTGGATATGGTTTGGCATCAAGAATCAGTGCTGCCTTTGGGAGCAATGCTGCGACTATTGGGGTCTTTTTCGAACGTCCTGCGAAAAAAACACACACTGCTTCCCCTGGCTGGTATAAGTCGGCTGCTTTTGCCGAGCTGGCCACGGAAGAAGGCCTGTATGCTAAGAACATCAATGGGGATGCCTATTCAGAAGAGGTTAAGCGGGCAACGATTGCCCTGATCAAGGAAGATCTTGGCCAGGTGGATTTGGTGGTTTACTCCCTTGCAGCACCCGCACGGCAATTGTCCGATGGATCTGTCGTAAGAGGGACCTTAAAGCCAATTGGTGAACCTTATGACGGCATGACCATCAATATCAATTCAGGTGAGCTTCGAGCCGTTAGCCTGGAGCCGGCGAACCCAGAGGAAGTGGCGGATACGGTTAAGGTCATGGGTGGCGAGGACTGGGAGGGGTGGATTGCTGCGATGTTGGAGGCAGGCGTATTGGCAGATGGTTGCATTACCACGAACTATACCTATCTCGGAAGTAAGGTAACCTGGCCTATTTACAACCACGGTACTATTGGCAAGGCAAAGGAAGATTTGGATCGGGCAGCGATGGCGCTTAAAGAGCCTATGTCCGGGGTAAACGGCAGGGCACAGGTAGTCGTCATGAAAGGTGTGCTTACGCAGGCCGCGTCAGCCATCCCTGGTATGCCGGTTTACATTTCCCTATTGTTCAAGGCGATGAAACAGGCTGGTACTCATGAGGGGTGTATCGAACAGACTACAAGGCTGTTTGCCACCAGGCTCTTTTCGCCAGGTAATCCCGGGACGGATGATGAGGGGCGAATTCGCATGGATGATCTCGAACTTGCAGATGACATACAGGCCTATATCAATGATAAGTGGTCTGATGTGAACTCCACAACCCAGAGTGATCTGGCTGATTTTGAGGGATATTGTCAGGCCTTCATGGAACTGTATGGTTTTGGCTTCGATGGTGCTGACTATGAAGCGGATGTTGACCCTGCGTGGGAAATGGAGCTTGTGCCCAGTGGCTGACACCTACAGAAAAAACTAACAACGCGGCAGATAATAGTCCCACATAGTTTTAGGACTGATCCTGTTTCATGCGAGATCAATGTCGTCATGATATTGATATGGCGCTGCGGGAAACATTACATCACTTTATTCAGACTATCCATAAGGCTAGGGTTTTTGCCTACTGTATTTCGGTCCTGATTTTCGCCAGCCGCCTGTTGTATACAGAGGCGACCGTCTCCTACGCTCTTTTTCTGGTCTTCCTGCTTGCTTATCCGTACGTGCACCGCTTTATCTGTGGCCATGTTAAGAACGATGCGGTCGGCGCTCGCTATGGGTTACTGCCCGACGGAGCCCTGGTGGGTATCATGATCATCGTAGCCGAATTTAACCTGCTTGTGAGTGTTGCCATCATTGCGGCTCTAGTTATGGGTACCTTGATGGTGGCAAAGCCCCGAATGCTGATGATCAACATTGGCATTCTGTTGGTATCGTGTGGTTTGTCTTACCTCATTCTGGATCCCAACATTTCTACACAGGGGTGGCTGCTAACGAACATTTTTTCCTCGATTCTAATAGTCGGTTACGGGGGGTTGGTGGCGAGCCTTGGATTTCTAAACACTTCCGATCTTGAGAATCGGCGGCGAGAAATTGATCAGGACAGAATACTGCTGCAGGGAATCTACAATCGACTACGTCCGTATGTCTCTCCACAGTTGGCAGCATCTCTCGAAACAGTTGGTAACATGCCGACCACACGGAAAAAGCTTACCGTGTTCTTCTCTGATATCGAAGGGTTCACCAAACTGATGGATGGCCTGCCGGAGGAAACCATGACACCTATCTTGAATGAATATCTCAATGAAATGGCAGAGATTGCAATTGAACACGGGGGCACGGTAGACAAATTTATGGGTGATGGAGTCATGGTTTTCTTTGGCGCACCGGACTCGAGGGGTTACGCGCAGGATGCGGTAGCCTGTGTACGAATGGCGGTCGGTATGTGTGCCAAGCTCGAGGAACTGAGGAATAAATGGGATCGAGAGGGAATATCGGCAGGATTACATATTCGCATCGGCATCCATACCGGTTACTGTGCAGTAGGAAATTTTGGCTCCAGGCAAAGAATGGACTACACCGCTATTGGTGGTGTGGTAAACATCGCCAGCCGGCTCGAGAGTATTGCGGAACGAGATGCGATCCTGGTCTCCCGGGTCACCTGGGAACTGGTCAAGGGGGAGGTGACGGGCGAGATGATGTCACCTGTTCGTGTCAAGGGGATAGCTGGAGCCATATCGATCGTATCTGTCAAAGGTATGCGTAACAGTGAAACTTCCTTTGATGCGCCCAGGTTCAGGTTATTGAGCACTGTTTGAGATCCACAGGTATAATCTGCCGCCTTGTTGATGAATTTGGAAAATTATGGACCAGGCCTTGTATGACTCACCCTTCCTCAAGGCGTGTAGAGGTGAAAAGACGGACCATACGCCTATCTGGCTCAATCGCCAGGCGGGTAGATATATGGAGGAGTATCACCAGGTCAAGGGTAGTACCAAAAGCCTCGATTTTTTTAAGACCCCACATCTGGCTGCTCAAGTAACTTGTGATGCCCAGCGAATTCTTGGGGTTGATGCGGCAATCCTGTTCGCCGACCTTCTGCCGATTCTGGAGCCGATGGGTCTGGTTCTGGACTATTTACCCGGTGTTGGCCCCAACATTGACAATCCCGTTCGTTCCAATGCAGATATAGATGCCATCCGGGTTGAGAATTCTGCCGAAGCTATGCCCTACATTGCTGAGGCCATTCAGTTGATTCGCCAGGAACTCCCAGCGGATATACCGCTGATAGGTTTTGGTGGGGCACCTTTCACATTGGCTTCCTATGCCATCGAGGGTAAGGGTTCCCGAAATTACATTTTTGTTAAACGCCTGATGTACGGCGATGAATCGGCGTGGAATGAACTGCTGACCAAAATAACCACTATTACCGTTGACTACCTGAATTACCAGATCGATTCAGGCGTCCAGGCCGTGCAGATTTTTGACAGTTGGGTCGGGTGTCTTTCGCCACAGGATTATCGTGATTTTGTCTTGCCGCATAGTCGCCGGCTTATCGAGAGTATATCCGGTCGGGTACCCATCATTCATTTTGGTACCGGCAATCCTGCCCTGCTATCCCTGATGGCTGACGCGGGTTGTGATGTCATGGCCCTTGATTGGCGCGCTCCCCTGGTTGAAAGCTGGGACAAGATTGGTGCCATGTCGGTGCAGGGGAATCTGGATCCCATAATCCTGTGTGGGGAGAAGCAATATGTTGAACAAAGAGCCACCGAACTGCTCCAGGAAGTGAACGGAAGACCCGGGCATATCTTTAATCTGGGTCACGGTATTATTCCTGAAACTCCGGTGGAGAATGTGAAGGCACTGGTTAGGGTCGTGCAGGAATACCAGGTTTAGCCGATTGAGGAAAAATAACCATGTATCGAGGAAGTTGTCTGTGTGGATCAGTAAGGTACGAGATAAAGCGTGAACTTTCGGGGGTAACGCACTGCCACTGTACAATGTGCCAAAAGCAACATGGTGCTCTGTTTTCAACTTATGCAGGCGTTCCGAGGGCGGACCTGGAATATTTCTGTGAGCCGGATGACTTGTCCAGCTACCAGTCTTCCGAATCAGCGACCCGCAGATTCTGTCGAGAGTGCGGTTCCAATCTCGAGTGGGCCAGTAGTGTTGATGAACCAGATACGGTCTATGTTGCCATTGCTAGCCTGGATTCAGAGTACAAGCCCCAGGTAATCGATGAAATTCACACCGATACAAGGGTGAAGTGGTAGGTGAGAGGAGTATAAAAAGTAGTCCACCAAGGAAAGCAAATGGGTCAAGGTGGTCGATTCTCCCTTGCCGTTGAACCCGAATACAGAGGGTAGAACCTGGATTGAGCAGGGCATCAACAATAGCCAGGTCTTAGCAGTAAATGACGTTGTCGCGAAAGGGGCTCCGGAGATGTGTGAGTGATTGCTTAATCAAATTGATAGTAGGGTGGAAAAGGGATGGTTAATCAATTCATGATAGATGTGAAGGTCGATGGTACCTGATTCTAAGCGCACTAAAGTTGAAGGAGACTGCTCCTCGCAGTTCAGGGCGACGTGGGGTGCAACGCTCGGTTGGATCAGTGCCTCAACAGTTGTGCTATTCATTGGATTTCCCCTGATCCTTCTTGCTGCCGGTGGTAATCAGATGTTGATTCTGGCTTTGCTGGGTTGGGCTATCACCCTGGGTTTGCTGAGCTGGGCATTCCTTAGCCAGTTTATACGTCGCTATGTCATCAGCGGTGACCAACTGGTGGTTGAGCGGTTTGGTGCTGAGACAGTGTTTGCTCTGGAAAGCCTGCAATCTATCGAGGAGGACCCGACTGCCATGGTGGGGACTTATGTCATGAGTAACGGTGGTCTGTTTGCATTCACTGGGAAGCGGTGCAGGAGCAGAAAGCTGGGTGTCTATGAGGCGTATGCGACGGACAGGAAAAACTGCGTTATCCTGCGTTTTCCGGACCGGACCCTGGTTATTACTCCCGAAAATCCGACGTCTTTCGTAGAAATACTAAGATCGAGTTGGCTATCCTAGACGACCCAGTTCTTCCTAAGTGATTGATTTATATATCTAACGTTATTGTAGTGTTGTGATATCTGGCCAAATTTCTCTATTTACGGACCGGAACCAGCTAGCTTGTGTCCAGTCAGCCTGCGAAGATTTGTTGATCGCGAAGTAGAGCCCGGGCAGAATCAATGATGTTTAATCGGTATGACTGAGCATCATTTAGAGAGGTTTTTCAAAGAATTTGGAGTTTCGCTGGTAGTTGTAAAAGGATTTTCTGCCATCGGGTAACGCCGAGACGTTTCCTTCTACAAAACCGTGCTCGACAAACCAGTGTGCCGATTGAGTGGTTAGTACAAAGAGGCTGGTTAGTCCCTGCAATTTTGCTCGCTCCTCGATAGATGACAATAGCGATTCACCCCTGTCACCCTCCCTGTAGTCAGGGTGAGTCACAAGACACGCCAGTTCACCTTTTGCGGCAAAGGGATACAGTGCACCGCAGCATATAATCAGGCCGTCGCGCTCTATGATGGTGAACTGCTCAATCTCTGACTCAATCAGCTCCCTGGAGCGTTTTACTAGGATTCCTTCCTGCTCGAGGGGCTCAATGAGATGTATGATTCCCGGCACGTCTTCGGGTACCGCCTTGCGTATCTGCTCGTAGCTGACGCGGGTAATCTGTGTGCCAGATCCATCGCGGGTAAATAGTTCTTCAAGCAATGCCCCATCCTTAACGTAGCTGACTATATGGCAACGATCTACTCCTTTGCGACAAGCCTGACTAGTTAGGTAGAACAGATAATCCTCAGCGGGGCTCATGCTTATGGGGGAGGTAATATCGGCCTGCAGCTCACTGCGAATTTTCCCGTCACTGTCCCTGATGCCGGGTTCGCTGCTGAAGTATATAAGTTTCACCGCATTTAGTGCGATGGCGACGTCAGCTGCGAGGGAAATGGAGTCAAGATTGAAAGTCTCGCCGGAAGGTGAATAACCCAGTGGAGAGACAAGAACAATGGCACCATTGTCCAATTGTTGGCATATCCCATCTGCATCAATTCTTCTTGTTGCTCCCGTGTTTTGAAAGTCAATACCGTCGACAATTCCAACGGGTTTCGCCTTTACAAAATTCCCGGATACTACCGTTATGCCTGACCCATGCATTGGAGAATTTACCAGCCCCATGCTCAGACGTGCCTCAATGTTGGCTCTTATACCACCAATTATCTGGACAATTTCCCTCAGTAGCTCAGGAGGCGTGACGCGTTTATTGTCGAGTATCTCCCATGATTTTGACTGGTTCTGGAGTTGTTGATCGATTTGTTGCGCTGCGCCATGCACCAGCACGAGCCTTACTCCAAGGCTGTTTAGCAGGGCAATATCAGCGATGATATTGGGTAGGTTCGCCGACTCCAAAGCATCGCCACCAAGATACAAGACAAAAGTCTTATGCCTGTGGGCATTTATGTAGGGAGATGAATCCCTAAACCACTTAATATGTTTTTTGTTGTCACTCATGGGGCTGGCTAACAGCAAAGCTGGGCAATGAGGCGTCGGATTATATCAATACTGGGATCAATGTGGTTTAGGGGAATGAACTCATTTGGTTGATGCGCCTGATCAATAGAGCCAGGACCCAGGATAACAGTGTCCAGGCCCAGGGTTTTCAGGAAAGGTGCTTCAGTGGCAAAGCCAACGGATTTTGCCGAACTTCTGGAAATCTGTTCCAGCAGGGAGAGAAGCCCCTTTTCTGTATTCTCGAAGGGCGCTACGGCGGGGTGCATCAGATCGAGATCACACTTGAGTTCGGCCTGCTGCAGCCTGGTTTGCAGGCGTTTTGCCAGAGAGTGTCGGATCTCATCATTGCTCATGCCTGGAAGAACGCGAACATCAAATGCGAGTTCGACGTGATCGCAGATTCGGTTTGGATTGTCCCCGCCGTGTATACAGCCCAGGTTGAGGGTAGGCGAGGGTACGTCAAAGTCATCGTTGATATATTCGGACCTGATTTCATTCCTGAACTGCACTATCTCTTCAATGAGCATGGCAGTACCATCAAGTGCATTGCGGCCTAGTTCAGGGTTTGACGAATGTCCTGATGTCCCTGTGATCAATGCTCGAAGCATCATGATACCTTTATGCTGCTTAACAGGTTTGAGGCCAGTAGGCTCTCCTATCAAAGCAAATTTGGCACTGGCAAGGTCATCGGCCGTTAGATTTCGGGCGCCGCTCATGGTGGATTCTTCATCAGCAGTAGCGAGCAAAATCAGCGGATGCTTGAAGTCTCTGTCAAGCAAGGGGCGCATTGCCTCAATGACGAGTGCAAAGAAACTCTTCATGTCACAGGTGCCAAGGCCGTACCAGCGATCATCCTTTTCCGTGATAGAAAAGGGGTTGGTGTGCCACAGGTATTCATCCAGGGGGACAGTATCAGTGTGACCCGATAGCACCAGGGCATTGTTACCAGTTCCTCTTTTTGCTATCAGGTTGGCCTTATTAGGTTTTCCCTCGATCGGTTTGATTGTGATTTCAAAACCGAGTGGTTGCAGCCAGTTCGCAAGGATATCCACGACCGCAAGGTTGCCCTGGTCAAATTGCGTAAGCGTACTGCTGATGGAAGGTGTGGAAATGAGTTGCCCGATCATTTCCGCCAATCCTGGGCTCTGCGGCATGAATTTCCTTCTTAATTGTGCTGATTGAGACGATCCAGTGTAGCAATTTTCCAGCTGCAGCGTCCTGCACCCTGCAGGGAAAAGGCTCGAGAAAAGGTGTAAGCTTGTGTGACGAAATTCATATGAATGGAATAGGGTGCAGTGGCTCTTCAGGAAGTTAACGCCAGAAAACCAGACATTTCGTTAAATCTTCGCTCCTTACTGAACGACCTGGTTGCTGATGGCCGATTGTCAGTTAGTGACGCTGATCGACTCAGCATGAAGACCCGATCAAAGGATCAGCTTAACTGGCATCCACTGGAACTGGTTGCCCAGGAACCGGCCAGTGATCAGAAGCATGAAGGGAAGGTTCTTGATCTGGAAGCGCTGACCCTATGGTTGTGTGAAAAAGCCGATCAGCCGTACAAGCGGATTGATCCCCTCAAGATAGATTCTCAGGTCGTAACAAAGGTCATGTCGGCCGAATTTGCCAGACGCCACCAGATCCTGGCAATTGATGTACTTGATGATGAAGTTGTGATCGTCAGTGCGGAACCTTATGTATCGGCTTGGGAAGCCACTATAGAGCAATCTCAACCGGGCAAGGTGATCACCCGCATGATTGCGAATCCAGCAAATATCCGCCAGTACACCAACGAGTTTTATACGATGGCCAGGTCTGTAAATCAGGCCAGCGCCCAGGGTATCAATGTTAGTTCACTGACCAACCTCGAGCAGATGCTTGAACTTGGCCAGTTGGATTCCCTGGAGGCCAATGATGCCCACATAGTCAATATCGTTGACTGGTTACTGGGGTATGCGTTTAACCAGAGAGCAAGTGATATTCATCTAGAACCGCGACGTGACAAGGGAAGGGTTCGTTTCAGGATTGATGGAGTCTTGCATATGGTTTATGAGCTGCCACCTCCCGTCATGACTGCGGTTACGAGTCGCCTCAAGACACTGGGGCGAATGGATGTAGCAGAAAAAAGACGCCCTCAGGATGGTCGGCTGAAAACAAAGACCCAGGACGCTCACGAGGTGGAATTAAGGCTGTCGACTTTGCCAACAGCCCATGGCGAAAAGATGGTCATGCGAATCTTTGATCCCGATATCTTGCTAAAGACCTTTGCAGAATTGGGACTCGAGAATGAAGATTACGATCGTTGGGAAGGGATGGTGAAAAATCCAAACGGTATCGTTCTGGTTACAGGTCCCACTGGCTCAGGCAAGACCACGACCCTGTATACCAGCTTGAAACAACTGGCAACCAGCGACGTTAATGTCTGCACCATCGAAGATCCTATAGAGATGGTGGAGCCCTCCTTCAACCAGATGCAGGTTCAATCCAATATTGATCTCAATTTTGCCGATGGGATTCGTGCACTGCTGCGGCAGGATCCGGATATTATCATGATTGGTGAGATTAGAGATCTTGAAACAGCGGAGATGGCAATCCAGGCAGCTTTAACGGGCCACCTGGTAATCTCAACCCTGCATACCAATGATGCCCCATCGGCAGTAACGAGGTTGTTGGAACTTGGGGTGGCACCGTATCTGATCAAGGCCACGGTGCTTGGTATTATGGCTCAACGCCTGATACGAACCTTGTGTCCCCACTGCAAGGCACCGGGTGAAATGGACCCAGATGGATGGAAGGTCCTGACCGCACCCTGGAAAGTAAAACTACCTGCGTTGATGAATCAACCGATAGGGTGCCTTGAGTGTCGCGATACCGGCTACATGGGCAGGGAGGGTATCTACGAGCTTTTGCCCCTGACGGACAAGATCAAGGTCCATGTTCAAGCTGACGTAAACGTTGGTAAGCTCCGGATTTCAGCCATGAAGGAGGGTATGAAAACTCTGCGCCTTAGTGGGGCACAGAAGGTTGGAGTGGGAGATACCACCATTGCTGAGGTGTTGCGCGTGGCGCCATTTTCTGGCGTGGAGTAATGTAGGCGAATCACGCGTATGAGCAAGGAATTTGAAACACAGGTCTCGAGCCTGCTGGCCAACTCGTCAAGTGCGGTCATTCAACAGTTTATTAGGGTATGCAGGCTAAGTGATTACGTTTGTCATTCGGTGTCGCGCCATAGTGATATCATTGGCGACCTGGCCGAGTCCGGGGACCTCATCCGGCCCTATGAAAAGGGTGTACTGAATACCAGGGTACGAAACCTCCTCAAACAGCCTCTGGAAGTTAAGGAATTTGATTCTGCCTTGCGGCGAGTTCGGCGCCGGGAAATGACGCGGATCATTTATAGAGATTTTTCACGTTGTGCAGATCTTCATGAAACCACTGATGATTTGTCAGAGCTGGCTGACGTATGTATTTCGTTGTGCCTTGAGTATCACTATCAGAAAGCTTGCCAAAAGTTCGGTGCGCCGGAATCTGCTGATGGAGCTGTACAGGAAATGTGTGTACTTGCGTTGGGCAAGCTTGGCGCAAAGGAGCTCAATCTCTCTTCTGATGTTGATCTGATCTTTTTGTACGACAGGCAGGGATCTGCACTTTCTGAATCTGGAAAAGAAATCAGCAACCAGGAATTTTTCCTTCGTGTCTCCCGTCAGTTGATAGCCTCCCTTAGTGCTACTACAGAGGATGGGTTTGTATTCCGTGTGGATGTGAGACTAAGACCCTATGGTGAAAGCAGTGCACTGATTATGCACAGAACAGCGCTGGAGAAGTACTTTCTGGAACAAGGTCGGGACTGGGAAAGGTATGCATTCATTAAGGCAAGGGCAGTAGCTGGAGACCTTTCACTTGGTGAGAGTTTTCTGGATTGGCTGAAGCCCTTTGTTTACAGAAAACATCTCGATTTTGGGGCGATTGAATCCCTGCGGGAGATGAAGCGGCTAATTGACAGGCAAGTTGAGCTCAAAGAGCTGGGTCAGGATATTAAGCTCGGTGCCGGGGGAATTAGGGAAATTGAGTTTATTGCACAGACTCATCAGTTGATTTTTGGTGGAAACAATTCGCGATTGCAGGAACGCAGGTTGCGATCGGTGATGAAGGTCATGGGGGAAGATGAGTATTTGCCTAAAGACGATGTTGGATCGCTGGAGTCAGCATACGTCTTCCTGCGCAATTCCGAGCACGCGATTCAGGGTGAAGACGATAAGCAAACTCAGATGTTACCCACTTCCGAAGTATCCCAGGTACGCCTTGCTGAGGTGATGGGATTCACAAGCTGGCAGGAATATAAACAAGCGCTTGAGGCTCATCGTCAGGCAGTTAAGCAGTGCTTTTCATCCTTGATGCGTGACAACCAGGTTGAAACTGCCAATCTCATCGAAGGTAACCTCTTGTGGGTTACCATCTGGGCTGAGCCTGAATCCTCCCAGGCGCAGGAATTACTGTCTCAGGCGGGGTTTGCTTCACCGGAAACTGCCGGCAGACTCCTGATGGGCTTAGTAGAGAGAGTTAATGACCTTCAGCAGATTGGACAGGAAAGGGTGAGAAAGCTGATACCCGCTCTACTTGCGCTTACCGCAAGGCAGCAGGATGCAGACATCACACTTATAAGGCTGTTGCCGATCATTGACGCCATTTTGCGCCGCAGCACATATCTCGCGTTCTTGCTGGAAAATGCGGACGCATTGAGAAGGACAGTTGATCTGTGTGCAATGAGTTCATGGGTCGCTGAACAACTTACCGAGCATCCTATTCTTCTATATGAATTGTCGGGCAGAGCTAGTGATGAGGTATCCGTTACGAGGCATGAAATGGCCGGGCAACTGGATAGCATGATGATGGCCCTAGACGAGCATGATCTGGAATCGCAGATGGATACCCTGCGCCAGTTTAAGAATGCCGCAGTTCTCCGGGTAGCAGTCTATGAACTGCTGGACCTGCTACCAGTGATGAAAGCTTCCGATGCCCTGACGGTAATTGCAGAGCTGGTGCTGCAGAAATGCCTGGATCTGGCATTGCATCAACTGGTTGAAAAGCATGGGCAACCACTTGGCAAGGACCCAGGCAGTGAAGTGGGACAATTTGCGATCATCGCTTACGGTAAGTTGGGGGGAATTGAGCTGGCTTATGGCTCTGACCTTGACCTGGTTTTTCTTTTCGATGGCGATATTCATGGTAATACGGATGGAGACAAGCCCATCAACAATAACGTTTTTGTTTCTCGTCTGGCGCAAAGGATCATTCATCTCGTTACGACGTTTACGCGTTTTGGAGCACTTTACGAGGTAGATATGCGTTTGAGGCCTTCTGGTAAAAAGGGGTCTATTGTCACCACTATTCAAGCATTTGACAGATATCTCAGAAACGATGCCTGGACCTGGGAGCATCAGGCGCTCGTTCGAGCGAGATTCGTCGCTGGAGATCACGCCCTTGGAGAAAAATTTTCAGAAGTTCGTGCTCGTGTGCTCGCGCTTCCCAGGGATCTTGAGAAGTTGAGGAATGATGTAATCAGTATGAGGGAGAAGATGCGTCATCATATTTCCAGCGATAGTTCCTCCGAGATCAAAGAAGATACAAGTATGCTGCTCCCGGAGTTCGATCTGAAACATGATATCGGGGCTATTGTTGATATTGAATTTATGGTCCAATACGCGGTTCTCGCATGGACGCCTGAACATGCCGGGCTTGCCCGGTGGACAGACAAAATGCGGGTACTGGATGAACTGGGAGCTCAGGGCCTGTTCAGTTCAGATGAAGTCAGGATGTTGCAGCAGGCGTATCTTGCATTTCGGTCCGTAGTTCATTACCAGTGGTTGGGCGGGGAACTGGCTTCGTATCAACTGCTGCAGGAACATCGGCAGGCAGTGGTTTCCACTTGGCGCAAATATATGACTAATCAGCCTGCCAATAACCAACAATAAGATAGCAAATGAGACAGGAAAGATAGATGACAGATTCTTTAGCCGACAGAGACGGGGTGATCTGGTTTGATGGAGAACTTGTACCCTGGCGCGAGGCAAAGGTACATGTTTTAACGCATACACTGCACTATGGACTCGGTGTATTTGAAGGTGTGCGAGCCTACGCCACAGAAAAAGGACCAGTTATATTTCGTCTGGAAGAGCATACCAAAAGGTTGTTCCGCTCAGCACATATTCTCGATTTTTCTATTCCATACAGCCGTGAAGAGTTAATCCAGGCACAGATTCAGGTTGTCAGGGAAAATGGTCTCAAGGAGGCCTATCTTAGACCTATGTGTTTTTATGGATCTGAGGCTTTGGGTTTGAGAGCAGAAGGGTTGAAGTCTCACTGCATCATCGCTGCCTGGGAATGGCCAAACTATATGACTCCCGAGGCAAGAGTGGACGGCATAAAGGTAAGAACGTCTTCATTTACCAGGCATCATGTCAACATAACCATGTGTAAAGCGAAGGCCAACGGCAACTACATAAATTCCATGCTGGCGCTAAGGGAAGCGCTGGACAGTGGTTGTGAGGAGGCCATGTTGTTGGACAACGAGGGTTATGTCGCCGAGGGCAGTGGTGAAAATATTTTTCTTGTGCAAGATGGGAAACTTGTAACCCCGGAACTTACTTCCTGCCTGGAGGGAATTACCCGGGATACCGTGTTTTCGTTAGCTGCCGAGCTGAATCTTGAAATCAGAGAAAGGCGTATCACAAGGGATGAAGTATACATCGCCGACGAAGCATTCTTTACTGGAACAGCAGCGGAGGTATTGCCGATTAGGGAGCTCGATGGCCGTTTGATCGGAGCTGGTGGTCGTGGCCCCATTACTGAAAAACTTCAGACCATGTATTTTGACCAGGTGATGGGTAGGAGATCTGAACATCCCGAATGGTCGACCCTGGTAAGCAGTTGAGAGAATGATGGATCGAGTTCTTGTCGTGGGTCCCTCATGGGTCGGCGACATGGTAATGGCGCAGACACTTTTTAAGTCGCTCCTTTCAACCAGACCTGGCGTCACGATTGACGTGATGGCTCCCGCGGCGGCATTAGCCGTGACCAAAAGGATGCCGGAAGTTAGCCGGAGTATTCTTTTTGAAATGTCCCATGGTGAGTTGAGACCCTTGTATCGTCGGCGATTTGCCAGGTCACTTGATGATTACGAGCAGGCTATTGTTCTACCTAACTCAGCCAAATCCGCACTTGTGCCATTTTTTGCCGGGATTGGAAAGCGAACCGGATTCCTGGGTGAAATGCGCTACTTCCTGCTAAATGATATTCGTTCACTGGATGAACAGCGCTTACCCCGGATGATTGATCGCTTCGTCGCCCTGGGAGATGAGCAAGATCCGGCGAATATTGCCTACCCTGAACTCAAGCTTGATTCTAGAAACCAGGAAGAATGTCTTAAGAGACTTGACCTGGACCAGGAACGACCGGTGATGGGTATATGTCCTGGGGCAGAATTCGGTGACGCCAAGAAATGGCCCGAAGAACATTACGCCAGTTTGGCCAACTACGGTATAGAAAATGGTTTACAGGTATGGATATTCGGATCACCGAGGGATGATGTGGCAGCGGAAAGGATCTGTGATGGCATTGAAAAGACCGAGTATTGCCACAATCTAGCTGGAAAGACGACGTTGGTCGATGTTGTCGACCTGATGGCTATTTCCAGGCTGGTAGTCAGCAACGATTCAGGACTTATGCACATTGCATCGGCGATGGGTTGTGAAACCGTCGTGTTATATGGCTCTACATCTCCAGTCTTTACACCGCCACTGACGCAGAAGGTGGAAATATTCAGCAGAGAGTTGTCCTGCAGTCCTTGCTTTGAAAGAACATGCCCTCTTGATCACAAGGAATGCCTGACCAGGTTGCAGCCCCAACGGCTGCATCGTGTGGTTGATAAGGTGCTGGACAACATTTTGTGAAGGTCCTTGTCGTTAAAATGTCTTCCATGGGAGATGTGGTTCATGCGCTGCCTGCTGTCGTGGAGGCAAGGCGAGAGCTCCCGAACCTTAAGTTCCACTGGGTGGTCGAGGAAGGCTTCAAATGTATTCCAGAGACGCATCCGCAGGTGGATGAGGTGATTCCCATTGCAATTCGCCGGTGGAGAAAGAACTGGCTTGCTTCTTTGCGAAGCGGCGAAATTGCGGAATTTTGTCGAATCCTCAAGGCGAATCATTACGATTTGATCATTGACGGGCAAGGGCTGATAAAGAGCGCCATTGTTGGTATGTTAGCGAAAGGGTCTGTATCAGGATTCAGTTGGCAATCCGCTCGTGAATCTCTTGCCAGCTTAACTTATCGCAGGACGATAACCGTTAAGAAAAATCTACACGCTGTTGAACGTCAGCGTCAGCTATTTGCCCGGCTCCTTGGCTATGAATCTGGTGGGCTGGTGGATTATGGTTTGCAACCTGCGACCGTCGACTCACAGGGATCAAGGACCATCATACTTCTGCATGGCACAAGCTGGGATTCGAAATTGTGGCCGGTCGCAAACTGGTGTTCCCTGTGCCGTATGGCTATCGAAGAGGGCTATGAGGTGCTGATTCCGTCGGGTAACGAGGGAGAGTCGAGACGTGCAGAGGCGATCGCTGCAAACACTGGAGCGACAAGATTGTCTTCGATACCCCTTTCCGAACTCATCTCGATTATGGGTACCTGCTCCGCGGCAGTCTCCGTTGATACAGGCCTTGGTCATGTTGCCAGTGCGTTGGGTCTACCACTGGTTGCTATCTACGGCGCTACTGATCCGACACTGACGGGTATTCACGGAGACCTGCAGACAGTGTTAGTTAGCGATCACTTACCATGCATTCCTTGCAGAAAAAGAATATGCCGGTATCCGGTTGAGGCCAATTCGAGTAAAATCTATCCTCCATGTATTGAGCACATAACCCCGGAGGCTGTTTGGCAAGCGTTACAGTCACAGATCCTCAAAGTGAACCATCCACCGGAGTAAAACTGGCGTTTTGCCTTTATAAGTACTTTCCGTATGGTGGTTTACAAAGAGATTTCATTCGCATAGCTCTAGAGTGTCAAAGGCGGGGTCATCAGATCCGGGTATACACGCTGGTGTGGCGTGGTGATATTCCAGAGGGGTTCGATGTGGTCATCGTGCCGGTCGATGCTCTGACTAACCATACACTTTATGAGAGATTCTCATACTGGATTCAGGATGCGCTTCGTGGTAATCCCGTGGATTGCGTTGTTGGTATTAATAAGATGCCGGATCTTGATATCTACTACGCTGCTGACTCCTGTTATGAAGAGAAGGCGCAAACCCAGCGGAGTTGGCTGTATCGTCTGCTACCCCGTTATCGCCATTTCGCAAAATTCGAGAAGGCGGTATTTGCAGAAAACTGCGATACCGAAGTATTGATGATCTCTGAGACTCAGAAGCCCTTCTTCGAAAAGCACTACCAGACTCCATCAGATCGACTGCACTTTTTGCCACCAGGCATATCCAGAGATCGAATCGCACCTAATAACGGGGAAGAAATAAGGGCCAGAAAGCGCCGGGAACTGGGTCTGGCAGACGATGAAATTGTATTGTTGATGGTTGGATCGGGATTTATTAAGAAGGGACTCAATAGGGGGCTGTATGCGCTAAGGTCACTGCCAAAAGGTATTCGGGAAAGAACAAAGCTATTTGTAATAGGCGAGGACAATCCAGCCCCATTTCAGAGGGTGGTTCTCGCGTTGGGGCTTCGAAAACAAGTAACAATTTTATCGGGTCGCGATGATGTGCCAGAATTTTTGTTGGCCAGTGACGTTTTGTTACATCCTGCACTTGATGAGAATGCGGGGATTATCCTGCTCGAGGCAATCGTTGCCGGGCTTCCCGTTTTGGCAACGGATATTTGTGGTTGGGGACACTATGTGACCGAGGCTAACGTTGGTTGCCTGATTGAGAGCCCGTTCAAGCAGGTTGCACTCAATGAAAAACTGCTGGAAATGATTGAATGCGACAGGCGTGATGAGTGGAGGCTAAATGCCAAACAATTTGCGAATACTGCCAATATCTATTCATTACACAAGAAAGCAACTGAAATCATAGAGAACGTTACTGCCAAGCGAAAGCTTGAGAAGTCAAAGCCGCTGATTCTTGCCTTTTGCCTTTTTAAGTACTTCCCTTTTGGCGGTCTGCAGAGGGACTTTATACGCATAGCCGAGGAGTGCCAGAAGCGGGGCTATCAAATAAGAGTCTACACCTTGCTTTGGCAGGGAGAAATTCCCCCAGGGTTCGAGGTCATCATTGTGCCTGTTACCGCCATAACTAATCATTCGAGATACAGGAGATTTTCTCATTGGGTGGGGCGTCACCTCATCTGTGACCCCGCGGATGGTGTTATCGGTTTTAACAAGATGCCTGGCTTGGATGTATATTATGCAGCAGACTCCTGTTACGAAGAGAAAGCACAGACCCAGCGGGGAAGGTTGTACCGATCTATTCCCCGCTACAGGCATTTCTCTCGTTCAGAAAAAGCCGTATTTGAACCTACAGCTGAAACCAAGATCCTGATGATATCTGAAGTTCAAAAGCCAATTTTTCTTAGACACTACAATACTCCCCTGTCGCGCTTTCACCTGCTACCGCCAGGTATAGGCAGGGACAGGATGGCGCCTGATGGCAGCGAAGAAATTCGTGTCGGACTTCGTGAGGAATTCTCGATGGGAGAGGAAGAAAAACTTCTGCTGATGGTCGGCTCCGGTTTTATTACAAAAGGATTGGATCGGATTCTACTAGGTATGCGTGATTTACCCGATTCGATAAGGCGCAGGACCAGGTTGATTGCCATAGGTCAGGATGCACCGGGGTCCTTCCGGCGGATGGCGGCCCGCCTTCATCTGGAAAGTCAGGTAACGATATTGAAAGGCCGTACTGACATACCAAGATTCCTCCTGGGGGCTGATTTACTGGTGCATCCAGCCTATATGGAAAATACCGGTACTGTAATACTCGAGGCCATCGTGGCCGGATTGCCGGTGCTCGCGACCGATGTTTGTGGTTATGCACACCATGTCACTGATGCCAAGGCCGGGAAACTGGTCTGTTCTCCTTTCCAGCAAGGTGATTTCAATGAATTGCTTCTCGATATGATGACCTCGGGTGAGAGGCCATCGTGGAAACAAAATGGACTTGCCTACTCAAAGGTAGCTGACATCTACAGCATGCCAGAGAGAGCGGCAGGCTTTATCACTTCCTACATTAATTAGAATCAGCTCAGACAGATGAACCTTAATCTCCTCAAGGGTCCTATCCATGCAACATCTTGCTGACGATCTCACAGGGTGTGTTGATTCCACTGATCTTTTTCGTTCGCTGTCCGAACTTGAAGGCGAGATATACAGGGAAATCGACAACAGGAAAACGCTTCGCTTCGAGTGGAAGGGAAAGGGATATTTCGTCAAGTCTCATTTTGGTGTCGGATGGGGTGAAATACTAAAGAACCTGGTGCAATTCAGAGTACCGGTACTCGGTGCTTCAAATGAGTGGCAAGCACTGCGCAGGCTGAAGGAACTGGGAGTCAATACCATGACCCCGGTTGCCTATGTTAGTGAAGGGTGGAACCCCGCGAAAATCAAGTCATGCGTCGTGACTCGCGAACTCGAAAATACCGTAAGTCTCGAAGATTTCTGTAGCAGAAAGATGTCCATTACGCTAAAACGGAAGTTGCTGGAGAAGCTGGCAGTTGTATCGAAACTGTTGCATGACAACGGGGTGAACCACAGGGACTATTATATTTGCCACTTCCTGCTGGATATTGCATCGAGTAAACAGGAAGTACCCATTGTCTATCTTATTGATCTTCATCGAGCACAAATCAGAAGTGAGACACCGCTTCGCTGGCGAGTAAAGGATATTGGTGCGCTGTTGTTCTCATCGTTCCATCTTGAGCTTACAAAACGCGATCTGTTTCGTTTCATGAAAATCTACTCCGGACTCCCCTTACGTGAGATTTTACAAAAAGAAGAGGATTTCTGGTCTGCTGTAATAGAGCGAGCAAAACGACTGTATCTACAGGACAAAACTGAATTACCAGACTGGATCTCGAATCTGCAATATCAAAGAGCTACGCCAGGCAGGTCGAATGGAAACTAAGGTCAGCTGGAAGTTGTGTGGTGTGTCCGATGCAGAATCACAGGCTTTCTCTTCATTTTCAAAGACTTGGAACCAGGCGGGAACAGTGCTGGATGGCAACTGGATGAGCAACCTGATGATACTTAGTGTCGAATCCAGGCACTACTACATCAAGCGGTATGAAAGCCGTGGCAGATTCCTTCGGCACTTCATCGGACGCAGCCGCGTGCGGGCGGAGTGGGAGAACGCGCAGCTATTCGAACATTTCGGTATACCAACGGCCAGACTGGTGGCCTATGGGGAAGAAACGCGCCTGGTGGGTGCCCGGCAAGGGATAATCGTAACCGAAGGCGTTGCCGGAGCTACTGATCTTCTAAAACTGCTCAAGCAGGAAAACTCCTGCTTCAAGCGCAGGGCCTGGGTTGAAAATCTAATTGATCGGTTGTCGACCCATGTTGGTATCATGCATGAGCATGGGTTTGTCCATACTGATCTAAAGTGGCGCAATATCCTTGCAAGTTGTGAGGATGATACCGAGGTATATATAATTGACTGCCCGGCAGGAAGGCAACTAAGAGGATGGCAGTTGGCACCGCTGCGAAGAAGAGGAGTAATCAAAGACCTGGCCTGCCTGGATATGATTGCTGAAGGCGCACTTACCAGAACCCAGCGGCTGAAATTCTATTTACGCTATGCCGGTCTGAACAGGCTGGATTCTGCACATAAGAAGAAAATTGGGCGAATTCTATCTTTTTTTGAAGGTAGACGATGATCGAGAGAGCCAATCCATGACCAGGTATTTTGAGGGTATCAGGGATAGTCATGAATACGTTTGACGCAAGGAACCTTATCAACGCCGAGCGCGATGTGCGAACGCCGTTTCGGCTTGTCGTTCGCAAGCCTGGTGCCGATAAAGTCGAGCTGTCCTATTTGAAGGTGCTTCGCCTTTTACCCAGAAGAAGAATAGTGGCCCTGGCGGAATATGAAGGCGAACAGATTCTGGTGAAAACCTTCCTCGGCAAGTCCGCTGCCAAGTATGCCTTACGGGAACGGACTGGAGTGCTTGCGATCGCACGTGCGGGTGTCAGGACACCGGAACTGTTGTGGGAGGGTGAATTCGACAATGGACGCCTGTTGGCATTCCGCTATCTGCCGGATGTTGTCAATATTGAGCAGCAATGGACCTTGTCTCATGAACCGGCGAGCCAGACTGACATCCTTATTCAAGTCACAAAAATCCTCGCAAAACTGCATGATCATGGCGTCGTTCAACATGATATTCACCTTGACAACTTTCTTCTCAGTGAAGGGGAAATCAACACTATTGATGGTGGGGCGGTAGAGCAAAGAGGCGAGGCACCATTGCCAGAAAAACAGGGTCTGAGCAATCTTGCGCTTTTCTTTGCACAGCTTTACCCGCGCTTTGACGTACTGATAGACGATGTATTCAGTCGGTATATGGAATATCGCGGTTGGCGAATTATTGAAGGGCGACTAGGGCAATTCGAAAATGAAGTACAGAGACTAAGGGAATCTCGGAAGCTTGACTATATTAACAAGACCTTCCGAGATTGCACTCGGTTCCATTGTCGAACAAGGTTCACCAGATATGAGGTTTGCGAGAGACAGGCCTATAGCGCCGAGTTGGCAGAGCTGATGACGACACCTGACAGGTTTATCGAGGCAGGCGAGCTGCTCAAGGACGGCAATTCAGCAACCGTCGCGCTGGTGCGACTATCTGACCGTTCTCTGGTGGTAAAGCGATATAACATTAAGAATCCCTGGCATGGACTAATGAAAATCTTCCGCAAAAGTCGTGCCTGGCAATCATGGAAGAATGCGCATCGATTGGAATTCCTTGGAATCCCAGCACTGAAACCGGTTGCGATGATTGAAAACCGGATCGGACCTTTACGATCATCGGCCTACCTGATATCTGAGTTCATCGAGGGACCCGATGCATCCATGAGCCTGAGCCCTGATCTCCAGGGTGAATTAGAAGCCATAGCCAGAATCCTTCAGGAGTTGTCCGATGTGCAGATTTCTCACGGTGATCTGAAAGCAACTAACTTTGTGATGACTGGCAAGGGTCCGGTGATGATTGACCTGGATGGAATGAAAGAACACAAAAATCAACAGAGCTTTGAGCGCGCTTTTAGCCGTGATCTCCACAGGTTCATGGAAAACTGGCATGATAAACCGCAGCTAAGGTCCAGTTTTTCTGGCCTGCTCAGTGATTTATCCGCCCGCCATGGGGTGAGTCTGTAGCCGTCCGGACAGACTGCAAATATACAGCCCATCAATACTCTGCTACTTTGCTTTGGCGGCCTTATGAAAGGCAGCCATTCCGCCCACGACACGCTTGTGTTCGACGGTGGTAAATCCCGCGGTGCGCATCAGGTCTGACAGTTCTTCCGCGGAATAAAACACCTTGAGTGCCTCGATGAAATAATCCTGGCAATTGAGCGCTGCTTTGTTGGAGCTGAACAACCAGGAAGTGAATCTCAGGCAGAAATAGAGGTAGGCATAATAAGCCTTCTCGACGATAGGGTTCTGGGGACGCAACATATCGCAGTGATAAAAATGACCCCCGGGTTTGAGCACCCGGTGAATCTCCTTACACACCTGCAGAATACGGAGGTGGCGGGAGGCATACTGCAGGGTTACCACATCAAAGTGATCATCAGGATAGGGTAACTGGTGCACATCACCAATGTCGGATTTGATGGTGAATCCACGTTTAGTGGCCCGTTCCGCGCCGACTCGCTGCATATCGGGACTTCTATCCATTGCCTGGACATCAAGGTTGGGCTCCTTCTTCAGCATGGTGATGCCCATTACATTGGTCCCTGCGCAGACGTCTAGAACCTTGTTCCCTGGCTGGACATCGATGGTTGCGACAAATTTCTTTAGCCAGATACCCAGCATACCCAGACTCGCAACAGTATTGGCACGATCATAATAATCAGCCACGTCGGCGAAGACTTTGTTTAGCTCAACATCCCAGATTTCTGAGAAAGAATCGGCACGATCTGATTCGTTCTTGGTGAACGCTATTTCTGAATTTGGTGTCATTAGAATCCTAGGTCTTCAACAACTGAAATTAAATCCGCGATGGAGGCTGCTTCCAATTTTTGAGCAAGGCATTCTTTATCCAGACCCTCTGCCTCAAACTTCGTCATTCTGACGTCGATTGGCAGTTCGCGAATCTCATAGGGCGCCATGAAACCGAAATCACAGATTTGTGTCAAGCATGCTCTTTCAGATTCGGCCAACTCCAAACCATGATCCTTCATAATTTCCATATATCGTTCAGCCGTCCGATTCAGCTTCCCGCTGATTTCCAGCGTATTGTTCTGACCTTCCGTCAACACGTGGATAGGTGGACCGAAATAGATTTTTGTTTTCGGGTTCATTGGATTCGTTTGGTGAGTTCTCAAATAAATTATGCCAAAAGTTGCATGTTGCAATAGTACGATATTAACAAAACGATTAAAAACGCAACATTACTTAATCTAGGTCAAAGAATTTAATCTCGAATCTGTTATTTTCCAGCTTACCCTGATCGCTGACCCTATTGCTGGTCGGCCTTCGAAAGTGGCGAATAGCTAAATCCTTTGAGATATATACAGTTTGTGGAGGAATGTCGTGCCAGAAGAAAAGATACCTGTTGTTGATATTACTGGTGATCCAGCATCGGCTGGAAACCCCATACAGCAGTGGAACCCCGTCGGAACTGAAGATCAAGCCCCTGCCTCGGAGTCACGTCGTGGATTCTTAAAGAAGGGCGCCGGGTTAAGCGCTGCCTCACTGGTAGGCACTGCTGCGCTGGTCACTGGTAGTGATGATGCCAAGGCAAACACAAGCTGGGCGGAACACTTTCAAGGCGCCTATCGGCTGATGACCGATGAGGAGAAGCAGGAGTCCATTTCGCGTCTGGAGCAACGTTATTCCAAAGAATATGGCAAGAACGTCACGGTAGATGGCACGGATGCCCAGGAGGGTGTCCTGTTTGGCTATGCCCTCAATATTCAAAAATGTATCGGCTGCCGCCGCTGTGTTAAGGCCTGCGTTCAGGAGAACAATCAGACCCGCGGTGATGAGCAGGAGATCGAGTGGATTCGAGTACTCAAGATGGAGAAGGGTGAGTTCACCCAGGAAAAACTCAATGATGGGTATCCCGGTGACTATGGCATTCAGGTTGGTGGCAATGCCTACAGCGCGGCAGGTGTGGTTCTTGAAGGTGAGCACTACTATGAACCCGAAAAGGTACCTGAGGCAGATTCCCACTATATGCCAATCGCCTGCATGCAGTGTGAAAAGCCTCCCTGCGTGAAGGTCTGCCCGGTAAGAACGACTTATCGCGAACCTGATGGCCCTGTCGTCGTTGATTATAACTGGTGCATCGGCTGTCGAATGTGTATCGGCGCCTGCCCCTACTGGGCACGGAGATTTAACTGGGGCGAGCCAAAATTACCCAAAGAAGAGATGAATCCCAAGACCCACTACCTGGGCAATCGACCGAGAATGAAGGGTGTGGTTGAAAAATGCACCTTCTGTATCCAACGGATTCGCCATGGCCGTTATCCGGCCTGTGTTGAAGTCTGTCCGGTAGGAGCGCGGAAGTTTGGCAACCTGCTGGATCCCGATAGTGAAGTAAGAAGAGTACTCGATAGAAAGAGAGTGTTCCGGCTCAAGGCTGAAGTAAACACCTATCCTAAATTTTTCTACTTCACGGATTAGGGGGAAAGGCCATGACAACACTAATCAAATTCACCATCGATTATGTCACCTATGTAGCTAAAGGCGGCAAGCAGTTCTATTTATGGATGGGCTTTCTCGCACTCTTCCTCATCCCCTGGGCATACGGCAATTACCAGCAATTTACGCAGGGAATGATTGTGACCGGGCTTACTGACCAGGTGAGCTGGGGTCTTTACCTGGCAAATTTTGTCTTTCTGGTGGGTGTTGCCGCAGGGGCCGTTACGGTCGTTTTCCCTGCCTATGTCTATAAGTATGAGCCACTACATAAGGTCACGGTGCTGGGGGAAATGCTTGCGATCGCCGCAGTGGTGATGTGCCTTTTGTTTGTCATGTCCCATATGGGGAGGCCGGAGAGGCTTTGGCACATGGTACCGGTCATCGGCATCTTCAACTGGCCAAATTCAATGTTGACCTGGGATACCCTGGTTTTGACCATCTATCTGCTGCTGAACTTTGTCGGTGGATTCTATTTCCTCTATCAAAAGTATACAGGCAGACCACTTAACAACAGTTGGTACCTGCCGCTCATTTTTGTATCAATTGTCTGGGCGATCAGTATTCATACGATCACCGCGTTCCTGATCAATACCATGCCGGCAAGACCCATGTGGCATCACGGTATGATGCCTATTCGCTTCATCTCGACTGCCTTCGCCGCAGGCCCTGCACTCATCATCATCATCTTTCTCATTATTCGCAATAAAACGGCATTGTGGATTGAAGACAAGGCCATCGACATGCTTTCTACGATTGTTGTGGCCTGCCTTACCATTGCACTCTTCCTGACAATGTCAGAAGTGGTAACGGAACTCTATCACCCGACTGAACATTCAGGTGGGTTGCAATACCTGATGTTTGGTAAGCATGGTCTGAACAACCTGGTAATCTGGTTCTGGGTGTCGCTCATTGCTCTGATTGTTGGCTGGGTGCTGCTGCTGATTCCCAAGGTTCGCAAGAACTACACGGTGCTGCCCTTCATTTGTGCAGTGTTGTTTGCGGGTATCTGGGTTGAGAAGGGAATGGGGCTGCTTATTCCAGGCTCTATCCCGACGCCTATTGGTGAATTTACCGAGTATTCGCCCACCCTTATCGAGATAAGCAATTGCCTGGGGAATTGGGCGATTGGCTTTCTGATACTCACGATTCTACTGAAGGGTGCGATCGGCATTCTCCTTGGTGAGGTGAAACAGGCAAATGAATAATCGAACTGGACATTTAGATAGGTTTCGAGACATGGCTTTCATGAAGATGAATCAACTGGTGCTATTTGGGGTGCTGGCGGCGAGTTCGCCCCTTGCCTTCGCCGAAGAGGAAACTGTCTGTTTTGAGAGCCGCGAGGGCAGCTCTGAGGTCAAGAAGACGGAAATCGCTGAAGGACTGCCCAACGTCAAGTGTTCGCCCAGGGCGGGTGGGGTGCTCTGGTGGGGTGATCCCTTTGATGGCACTGAACCAATGGGTGAGATGAAGATTGAAGCGGATTATTCAAAAGGTGAGGCGGTTGTCAAACCAAGGGCGCCGCAACTGGGTTTTCTGCCGGTTTGTGGCGTTGCCTGTCATAACGGCACCTTCCCGGTTAAGAATGATGATCCGAATCCCCGTAAACTGGTTATGCACGGGGATGTCGTACCGGACGCAAGTGATCTCCAGCATGGCAGAGGTGGCATCTGGTGCCTTGACTGTCACCATAGTGATACGCGTAATAAGCTGGTGGATAATTTCGGTAATGAGGTCAGTTTTGATGAACCACAGAAGCTTTGCGGCAAGTGTCATGGGCCTATCTATCGGGACTGGCGCGATGGTATTCACGGCAAGCGCATCGGCGAATGGGCATCAACGGGCAAGAAACGCTGGTGGGTCTGCACCGAGTGCCATAATCCGCATGATGTTCAGCAGGGAGCGAGGAACAGCGGGTATGCTCAGTTAAGACCCGAGCGGGCACCGATTCTACCCAAAGGTATCTACAACAAGGATCATGAGGGCCATCAGGCTGCTCACTGATAATAGAAACCATAATGCTCGATATAGGGTTTACCGAACTGCTGCTTATTGCCACCGTTGCACTGCTAGTAGCGGGGCCTGAGAACCTGCCACGGCAGTTGCGCGAGGCGGGCCGCTGGTATGCCCAGCTAAGGCGTAGGTTTGCCGAGCTGAAAGCAGACATTGAAAATGAAATCGGTACCGATGAGATTCGTGAACAGTTGCGTATGGAATCCATACGGGAAGGGTTTGAGAAGGACAAGGAAGCCCTTAAAAGTCTCGATGATGATTTGCAATCGGCTAATATCGATCTGCTGAACAGCCTCAATAATAAATCACCGACAGCCTGAAGATTCAGGACAGTATAAAAAAAGCCACCCTTGGGTGGCTTTTTTATTTACTTCATTATCCCTCTTCAAGAGCTTGAGGGACAGAGCAGACCTAGAGCCTAAACGTTGCCCTAAGGGTAACCTTACGACCCTGGTTAACGTAGCGGGCATTGTCCTGAAGGGCCGTTCCTGCGCCGCTCATGTCAGGTATGTTGCCTGGTATGGAGCGTTCGTGGAATATGAACCGCTCGTCGGCCAGATTCACACCGGACAGGGATAGTTCAACGTGCTCTGAGGCCAGCCGCACTGATGCGTCATACAGCCAGAAGCTGTCCTGTTTCCAGGCGAAGCCCGGGGTCCAGATGGTGGATACATCCTTACAGCCAACAGCCCCCGTCGCGGGATCACCTGAATCACATTCCGGGTAATTAGTAACGTAGTCGTCACTGTAGCGTAAGTCAGCGCTGAAACTCAGTGTCCAGTCATTGTTTAGAGGGACATCCCAAGTCAGACCCAGATTCCCGGCAACATCAGGAGTCCACTCACGACCTAGACCGTTAACGTCGTTATCGCCAATAAAAAAGGACTTTGTATACTCTGTATCAGTAAAGGCCCAGGCCGCACGCAGTGACAGACCTTCTACCTGTGTGTTCCACAAGACGTCGAATTCGAAACCTTTGGTGGTCATTTCACCGGCATTTTCCGTATTAAACTGGATGGCTTGGGAGTCGAACTGCTGTACCTGAAGGTTTTCATAGACATAGTGATAGATGGTCGCGTTGAGGCGCATGCTGCCGTCAAGCAGTACCGACTTCATGCCTACTTCTCCGCCGTCTGCCTCTTCGGACTCGTAGATAATGAAGTCGTAGCTGGTGGCGTTTGGATCAAGCGACGCACTTGGTAGTACGCTGTTGTCAACGCCGCCTGGCTTGTACCCAGCCTTGTAGGCGGCGTAGAAGGTGTACTGATCAGTGGCGTGCCAGGTAACAGCAAGTTCAGGCGATATATTATCGTCCTCGAAGTGGAGGCCTGAAATCTGGCTGCCTGCGGGCAGAAAGCCCAATATCGCAACACCCATGGCATGCATCGTTACTATGTCGATATAGCCGTCTCTTTCCACGTCCGTGTAGCGGGCGCCCGCTGTGACTTCGATGGAGTCACTGAGCTCCCAGTAACCAGCGAGGAAAAACGAATAGGTTTCCGTGTCCAGCGTGTGGTCTTTGCGCCAGTCTGAGCCGATGCCGGTAACGGGGTCCGGGCCCAACAAGCGGGTGAGGTTCACTGCGTACTGGTCCGTGTTGAACTCCTGGTGGGCGTCCTCGTAGAAGAAGCCTGCCATGAAGTTAAATGAACCATCGAAGTCGCTGGCTAAACGCAGTTCCTGGGTGAATCCCTCGTAGATATTCTGCGACCAGGAAGCAAAGAAACCGAGAGCTTCAGTTGGTTTTGCCGTTGTACCGGGCACGCCGGATGCACAGTAGCAGTACTGGCCAATGTCGTTAGTTTCCTGGTCCATCCATCCGGTAACCCAGGTCAGATCGAGGGTGTCGCTAAACTGCCAATCGATCTCAAGGGATGTCAGTAGCAGGTCCTGGTCGAGGTAAGGTACCCCGGGTCCATCACCACCGTCTTTGCCTTTTATATCGCCCACGTAGCTATTGGGCCAAGGATCCGAACGAGCTGTCGTCCCATTAATCTCGCAATCTTCATAGAAGCTTGGGCTTGGTCCGACGACTCCGCCTTTATTGTACTGGGCAGTCCCATCCACGCAGTGCCTCTCGGTGATGGAACCAGGGCCATCGTTCTTGTAATTGGAGTCGTTCAACTTGAACCGCATCTGCAGGTTGTCAGTTGGATCCCACAAGAGGGTCAGACGGTGGTTCGTAGACTCCTCAGTTAGGTCCTGATTGACCGCCCAGGGCGAGTTATTCCTGAAGAGTTCATCTGTATCCATCCAACCCACAGCTAAGCGATAGCCAAAGGTATCGCCAAGTGGCGCTGAGATAATGAATTCGGCATAGGTCGCGTCCGTCTCGGTTTCATAACCGGCTGAGGCAATAACTTCCAATTCGTCACCAGGATCATTGGTGGTAATTGATAACACGCCCGCGGTCGCACTTTTACCGAAGTAGAGGGCCTGTGGTCCTTTCAATACCTCTATCTGGGCCATGTCCAGGTAGGCGTTGTGGATTATCCTGCCTGTGTTGGCGACCACGCCGTCAATGGCGACCGCCACAGAGGAGTCGAAAGCGGAGCTGATGGAACTCGAGCCGATGCCGCGAAGAAAAAGGTTGGAGCCATTGCCGGAACCACCCTGGTAAATATTAAAAGCCGGTACGAGATTGGATGCATCAGCAAGGTTCTGGACGTTATATCGTGCCATATCTTCCTGCGAGAAGGCAGAAACCGTTACAGGTACATCCTGTAGCGTTTCCTCCATTTGGCGCGCCGTGACGATAACTTCCTCAATCGCTCTGTCGGCAGCATAAACCACAGACGGCAGCGAAGTGAGAGCCAGTACTATGGCGCCGAACACACCGCCAGATAGCACAAATTTTTTGGTTAGATTCATTTACCTTCCCCCATTAATAGATTTTATTGTTCCGGTCACCTTTTATATTGGCCTGGACTGTTTGCCTGACAAACAGGCAATCATTATACCCTCCTGAGACAGCTTAAATATCGATTCTAAACCCTAAACCACCAATAAGTACAACGCGTTGCATTATGTACCAAGTCAAAGCCAGGGTATAGCCCATTATTGTCAATTAAACCTAACTAAAGTTTGATTTGACGCATTTTTTACCGGAGTTCGGTCATTTTGGGTAGAAATATACAAGATGGTGCAATTTTCTCTGCGAAAATCGCCAGCCCCCATACGCCCGGCTAAAAGCAGATAGCATGGAAAAGGTCAGAGACACAAATCAGGTATCTGCTAGACTGCGCACCTTGCGTTAACAGTACCCTCTACATTGCCCCTT
>PBRP01000160.1 GCA_002726655.1 Gammaproteobacteria bacterium | reverse complement strand
GCCGCCCCTTACACAGATCACATGGTTGTAAATCCTAACAACATCACCCTGGGGACCGCGACCATACGGAATTTTGGAAGGATCTCCCGATTTCGAGTCACTGCGCTGACAACCGGCGCCGTGCACATCCATGAGGGTCTTCTTGCCGGTCCGGCGATTCGACATCCAACCCAGCCCTTCCCCGAAAGCGATATACCCGGCGCTCTGGGCTCCGGTCACCCTGACATGACTGGAACCGGACCAGTAGCACGGGTAATTCTTTTTTCCTCCCTCATCGATAATCTCTGACAACTTGAACAGCGGGTCGATGGCGGGGGATTTCGTGGTTTTGGGTGAACGGGTATAGTCGACAATGCTTTGAAGTTCCTTGAGATTTGGCAGACGCCAGTCCGAGTGTCCGGCGTACTCCAGATTTTCGGCCCACTCAAGAGCCTCTTTCCAATTCATTTTGCCGTCTCTTTTTTTTCCCGCTTTCAGTTCCCCGCTGTCCACCTTCATCCATGTCAACCCGGTTGCCCGGTCGGTGATCGTTCCATCCCGGTTCTCCCTGAAATCATTCTTTCCGTAATCCGGATTCCCGCGGGCAAAGATGAAAAAGAAGGTCTTCGGTTCGGATCGATTGCGGGGATTCTTCAATCCGTACCCCTTGATACGGCCATCGGCGAAGTTGACCCCGAACAGGGTGGCGTCCCCTTTCATCGTGGTGCTGACATACTTCGTGGAGGAACCGTATTGGGAATCGATGATCCGCTCGCCTTTACTCTCATCCCCGTATCGAAACGTGAAATAGTCCGTATCGATGAAGGGACTCAGTTTCGAACTGTCCCTGCTTTCCGGATCCGGATCCAGGCCGCTGAAGAGGATCAGGGAGTAGAGTTCCTTGATCGTCGGAACCCTCCAGTCCCTGTATCCACCGGTACGACAGCTCTTCGCTCCCGCGAGGGCCTCGTCCAGCGACATTTTTTCTCCCGGAGATTTTGTCCACATCAGGCCGGTTACCAGGTCGGAGATGGTTCCGTCATTGTTGTCCCTGTAGGCCGGAACGTTTCCTTCGTAATGACCATCCTGTCCGAAATAATCGGAGTCCTTCTTCGGAAATGGCGTTTCGCGTCGGTCATCAAAACAGCGTCCCTGCCCGGTATCCACGATCGGATAGGGTAACTTCTTCCCGGAGGTTGGATCCTGCGCCGGGGATCCTTCCGGGGAATTCGCCAGTAGCAGGGTTGACAGGATAACGGGAACAAGTTTCATTCAATTCTCCCTTGGCAACAAGATGACCCGACATTCATGATTGCAACCCTCTTCCTGTCCTGCTTGTTTCGCATTGTCCTGTGAATACGTCAAAAAAAGGGCCTGTTTCCAGGCATCCCTCCCCGTGGAAACCCGCGCTGGACGGTCTGGTGAGCCGCAAGGGAGGCGTTCGTAAATATTATTTCGGGAGGATAGGAATTATTAAGCCTTTTTTTCAGGGGGGAGGGGCGGCGAAATCCGGGCCGGTGGGGGGAAGAAGGATCAGAACGGGGGAATCCGAAGCTTCTGACAACATAAAAGGCCTCCCCGGCCCGTGCTTGCCGCCTGTCCGCGGATTCCCGTGCTGTAACTGGCTTCGGCTCCGACACGTATCGGCTACCCGCCCCCCTTTTTTCTTTCTGTTTCCGTGATGTCTAGCGGCGTCTTTGAATTTACATGAATCCGGACGGCATCCATGAAGTAGTTTCCTCCCTCTTCACGAAGGGTTCCCACTACCGTTACCGTCGCCAGATGATAGATATTCAGGTAGTTCACAAGACTCTTTCGAATCAACCTGCCTTTCTCGTTCTTGAATTCGACCATGGCAGATCCAGACTGGATCTGATTTGCGGGGACTCAGCAGTAATCCCAGGGCTTGTTGCAGGGATCCTCCGGTCGGTTGCAATCCTTGTATTGAAGATCGACAAGTCGAAAGGCGGCGAGATTGGACTGTAGATCTCCCACTTTTCCCTTAACCGTGATTTCAGAACCGAACGTCTTCCCGTCGATCGCCTCCTTCAGAGGGATGGCGGATTCAAGCTCTGTTTCGGAAACAAAGGCCTTCAACGGATCCGATTCTGCGGGTGGTGTCTTTCCTGTTTCGGGAGTCGCGTCCCCTCCGTCGTTACACGCCAAAGCCAGACAAAGCCCCAATAGAATCAGGGCGTAGTGAAAGTTCCTTCTCATCCATTTCCTCCTGGTCACTTTCGACCTATTAGTTTTTACAAAGCCCGAATACTGTCGACCTGGCTCATCCGGACGCTGCGGATCCCAGGTAGAAGCCCGCCCACAAAGCCGATGAACAGGGCCTGCAGAATGCCGATGAGCATGATCTCCAACTCGACCGTCAGTGAAAATGCCCCCATTGGGAAGCGAAGCGAGAATCCGCCAATTATCCCGGCGATGACCGCTCCGAGAATTCCACCCATCCCGGCGATCAACATCGATTCGCAGCAGAGCCCCGTTATGATACTCAACCGCGAAAACCCCATCAATCTGAGTATGCCGAATTCCTGAAACCGGCCCAGAACGGCCGCGTACATCGTGTTCATTCCTGCCAGGATCCCACCCCCCGTTACCATCACAACCATTATTCCCACCAGATAGATCATCGGATCGAGTGTCTCAGCCAGTCGGCCGTAGAAGATCGCTTCCTTCCACGCCTGCAGTTCCAGGTTGAGTCTCGACTGGCAGAAATAGTCCACATCATCGAACCCCTCCGGATTCTCCAGTACAACCGAGATTGCTGAGTATTCTTCACGCTTGGTGCTGACGATCAGATCGTCCACATCGCACCAGATCTCCGACTCAAAAGCGGTTCCCGGAGCATGGAAGAAACCGACCACCTCCCAGGCATCCCCTTCAAAGTAAAGTGTACTCCCGATGGCGATCGCATCGTCGTCGATCCCCAACTTTGTTGCGACCAGGCGACCGACGATGACCTTCCGGCCGTGCGCGGGCTCTCGACCCGATGTGATTCCGACCTGTTGATGGACGCGAAACGCAATCGGCCGGACACCGCGAACCACGCCGAAAAGGAACTGTCCCGAATCCTCGGTCAATTCGATATTGGTCCCAAGGTGGACTTCGGGGGAGATCAGTCGCCGACCATGCTCTTCCTTTACCCCGCTGACACTGGCGGCAAAATTGTCCGCAACACCTTTGGGTACGCGCGAGAGCGTCAGGTCGGTAAAGGCGTTCGCGTTGACGATGATGGCGTTCTGCGTCGACGCGGTGTTTCTATAGCTGGATTTTATTCCACGCGAGAAGGAGAGCATCAGGATGCAGACGAAGACAACGACGGATATCCCACCAATGGTCAGCATCGTACGGAGTCGTCGCCGGCCAAGGCTGCGAACGTTGTAGCGGAACGGGATTAGCTTGAACAACATCATGCCGACCTGCGAAGCCCCGCAACGATTTCAAGCCGGGCGGCTGTGATGGCGGGAAGGAGCCCTCCCAGCAATCCAAGAAGGATCGCCACGGCGAAACCGGACAGGAAAACACGCGGATCAGCGACAAAGGAGACCTGGTACCCTTCGATTCCAACACCGAAGTTTCCCCGGTCGATGATCCAATATCCCCCGCCGGCTCCGAGGATCCCCCCGATGATGCTGAGCACCAGGCTTTCCAGCACGACCAGAAGCAGCACTCTCTCAGGCATGAACCCGAGAGTCCGGAGAATCGCGATCTCCTTCACGCGATCCTGCGTGGCCATGTAAATCGTGTTGGCAACCAGAATCAGTGCCAGTAGAGTCGTGACATATCCGAGAAACTGGCTGAATTTGGCGACGTCACGAAACTCTTCAAGGCCGCGTGCCAAAAAGGCGCTTTCCGGATTTGTGTCGGTCTGGAATGCGTCGGTGTCAAAAAACTGATCAATTCGGGCTGCCACGCCATCGAGATTCCCGGGATCGTCGACCCTGACATAAAGCTGTGTAGCCCAGCTGTCCCGCCCGATCTTGGTCGCTTGCTGAAGGAACGTCAGGTGGACCAGCGCCAGCGATTCATAAGTCGTCCCTCCATCTTCAAAGACGCCGCGAATCGTGAATTTAATTTTGTTGATGTCGACCGCGTCGCCGACCTTCCACCCCCGGCGCTCCATCAATTCGCGTCCGACCAGCGCCGATCCGGTTTCCGCCTGAAATGCGTCATAGCTGCCGGCTATCATCCGGAAATCGCGAAACGAGCGCAGAACGCTTGGATCAATGCCGTGAATTCCCACCAGGTCGAGGTTTGTCGCGCAACTGTTGAGCTTGACCAGTGTAGGCATGACAGCGCGAACATGGTCCATGGCCAGAATTGACGGGACATACCGGACCGGTATGGTGCTTTTGGAAGGTCAGTATCGGTTTTTCTGGAAGACGACCAGCGTCAGATCGGAACTCGACTTTTCAACGGTTCCCTCAATGCCTGCGGTGATTGTCAGGATTGCGCCCAGAAGAAAGATGGAGATCCCAACTCCAATGATGGTGATCAGCGATCGAGTCCGGGTGCGCAGCACGTTTCGGAAAACATATCGTAGAGTCTTCATGCTGTCGCTCCATCCACGATGATTCCCTTTTCCAGATGAATGACACGTCCTGCCTGATTGGCGATGTTTCGATCGTGTGTCACGATCAGCATTGTCTTGCCAAAATCCTTGTTCAATTTCTTCAGGAGCCCCATGACCTCCCCGGCGCTCTTGCGGTCCAAGTCACCCGTGGGTTCGTCCGCAATGATCACGGAAGGATCCCCCACAATGGCGCGGGCAATGGCGACGCGCTGTTCCTGTCCGCCGGACAGCTGCCGGGGGAAGTGGTCGATCCGGTCCTCCATATTAACGGCCCGCAGTGCAACCATGACGCGATCGTGCCGCTCTTTCCGGTTCATCCGCAACAGCGTTAGGGGAAGTTCCACATTCTCATACGCCGTAAGAACGGGGATCAGGTGGTAGAGCTGAAAAATGTACCCGATATTGTTTGTGCGCCATCGCGTGAGCCGGCGGGAACTCATCGCTGAGATGTCCTCTCCTCCGATGATCACCTGCCCCTCGGTTGGTCGGTCGATGCCTGCCATCAGATTCAGAAGCGTGGTCTTGCCGCTCCCGGAAGGACCCATGAGGGCGACGGACTCGCCTTCCTCTATGACCAGGGAGACGGAGTGGAGAGCCTCCACGTCGGTGCTGCCTTTGCGGTACTTTTTCGAAACGTCACGAACCTGGATCATCGGCATCAATAATCCCCCTGGATCTGAACGGGTTCGCCGTCTTTGAGGTTCGACAACCCGGTGACAATGACCTTGCTGGAAAGATCAAGGCCTGAGGTCACTTCTACCAGATCATTCTTTCGGGCAGACCCGAGCACGACAGCGATTTGGCGCGCCTCTAAACCGGGTGATGCTCCCTTTACCACGAAAACATAGTCGGTTCCGCCCCTGCTCAGGACGGCGCTCTTGGGGATAAATCGAAGGGACCGACTCGTGTCCGCTTCCACCTCTCTGCCTGGCGGAAGAAAGCGGACCCGGCAGAGCATTTCGGGTTTCAGGCCCGACCCGGAATCCATAATCTTCACCTTGAATTGCACTGTGTTTTTCTGATTGTCGGCTTCGTGGAGGATTCGGTGCACACGACCGGGGAAGGTCCGGCCGGGTGAAGATTCCACCCGCAATTCACACGGCGTTCCAATTCCTGCTTTTTCTACGTCGATGAGGTTGACATCCACGCGAACCTGGATGGACTCGGGATGGTAGAGGGAAACCAGGTTTACGTTATGGCTCATGGGATTGACGTGATGGCCAACCGAGACGAATCGCTGAAGTACGATTCCGTCGATCGGTGAGGGTATCGTGCAGCGATCGAGGTTGAGTTGGGCCAATTTTACATTCAGTTGGGCCTCCTTGACGTGCGCCTTTGACCGTGCATATTCTGCTTTTGATTTCTCCAAGACCAGCGTGTCGATCGCCCCGGCACCCAGCAGATTGGTGTCGATCTTCACCTGGATATCCAGGTAACCGGCTTCGGCCTGAAGAGCTTCGACCTGTGCCAGGGCCTTTTCAAGAGCGAGTTTGTAGTCAACGTCGTAGAGCTTTGCCAAAAGCTGCCCCTTCTTGACCGAATCTCCTTCAACCACCGGTAACTCGGTGATCCAGCCTTCAATGAGAGTAGAGGCGTAGTCGGGGAAGGGATCGGGTTCGATCCACCCGGCCGCCTCGAATACGTCTCCCCCAGTCTTGACAGTCCCCGTGGCGGCAACAACTTGCACGACCTGCACACTCGTCCGCGGACGAAACCGGACCCAGGCCTTGTAGCCCCCAACGCTCAACAAAGCCAGACCGATCATGGCCCAACCGAATGACTTCCAGGACCAGAGGCGAGAACCGCTCCGATGGGTATCGGACACGACCAGTCTATTCAGGTCAATGTTGTTGTTTGGGTCACTCATCTCCATCCTCAATCAAGTTGAAAAAGGGGATACCCCGCCGCACGTTCAAGCCCGATCAGGGCATCGCGGCGGTCCTGTTCCTGTTTCCAATATTCTTCCGTAGCGTTGAAGAGGTCTACAAAACTGTGCACGACGACGCCGATCGCGTCCGGTTTCAGTTTCAGTATCGATCTCGAAATCTCCGAAGTCTCGGCGACGCGCGGGAGCGTCCGGTTCTTCCAGGTCGAGGCCGTAGAGGTCTTCTGCCTGAGCGCGAGGAGGTTGTTTCGAATCTGGTGTTGAATCGTCAGGAGTCTTTCCTCAATAAGGTGGCGGCTCATGGAGCGTTCGGCATCGGCCGCGTCGATTCGGGCGCTTGCCGATCCGGGGTCGGGAAGATCGAGGCTCAGGGCTCCGCCAAAGACGCTTCCCCAGGAGCCGAAACGGAAGAGAGGCCCGATGCGGAGGTCCGGATATTGCGTGGCCACTTCATAGCGGACTTTCTGTTCGATGGCCTCGTATTCGGCGAGCAGGATCTGCAGATCCCACCGCCGATCGATTGCGGATGTTCGGATTTCCTCTTCATTCCAGGCCGATGATTCAGGGCCGGTGCCGGAGACGATGAACTCAACTTCATGTTCGGGCCGGAGGCCGACGATTTCCTTCAGGTGGTTGACCGCTGTTTCACGCCGGGTTCGGAGTTCCTCCATGTGGATCGTGAGCCTGTCGTCGACGACGCGAACCCCGTTCCAATCGAGTTCTGAAATGCGTCCGGCACTATGAAGGGAGTTTGCGATCGAATGGATCCCGGCTTTGAATTCATTCCGAAGTTTGGTGATTGCTTTGTTCTCGGCCTGAATCCGTTCAACCTCAAGGAATCCCGCTTTCAGTTCGCAGAAGAGTTTCCATTCGGATTCATGAAGCCGGGCCACCGACTTGCTGATCTGTGCGATTGCCTGGTCGTAGGCGGCCGAGTATTTTCCCGTTCCGAAGAGAGACCAGACGTCGAAAAGGAGTCCCACCTTTCCCCGCCGTGCGTCGCTCGGGCCGTCGTCGTTTCCGGTCAATCGGATCGAACTGATTCCCGATACGGAAAGAAGCATCGATTCTCGCCCTTTGATCTCCTCCCGTCGTCTTTTCAGGAGTGGGCTCATTGCCAGGGCGGCGACGAACGTCTCTTCGAAGTTCAAGCCATCCTCAGGGGAAAAGACGACTTCATCAGAATCGAAGAGGCGCGTATTCTTCAGGCGTTCGAGTGCGATGCGGGTTTGAGTATCGTCCCAATCGAGGTCATTTGATTGCTTAGCCATGTCGGCCGGATCGACCGGCCTTGCCTCGTAGGAGGCGCACGAAGCGAGGGCGAACAGCGCAATCAGCCATGTGAATCGATTCATTTCGCTACTTCCTGTACCGGCTGCAGTCGCGAATATGCCCGGCGACGGGTTCGAGGACCGAGTGTGACATTTTCAATAGGTGAAGCGTCCTGGTAGAGCGAATGCTGTAAAACATATACCGTCCCTTACGTTCACGATCGACAAGCCCGCAGCAGTAGAGACATTCAAGGTGTAGGGAGGTGTTCGACTGGCCCAGGCCGATCGATTGAACGATCTCCGTTACGTTTTTCGGGCCCTCCCGAAGCACCTCGAGAATGTTGAGACGTGACTCGTCGCCAAGGCCACGAAAGAACTTGGCCAGGAGTTTTAGGTTTATTACGTCCGGCATTGTCCAGCCTCCCACTTCAATATATTGGTATATACTAATATATAAAGACGGAGCGGGAATGCAAGTCTGAATAGGAATTATAAAAGCCCTTTTCTTGAGGGGGAGTTGTAGCAAGCCGGCCCCTTGTCCCGGGGAATCCCCGTGTTATAATTGGAAAGAGTAAGCCCCGTTCTAGGGAGAAGTGAGGAACTAAATCCGGCAAAGGCGCATAAGTCTTCGGTTGTCTTCCCGCTTCAATTCAAGTAGTCGCTCGATTCTCCTCTTCATCCGCGCTATCCGTTCCGGGTTACTCATCCTCGCTAAACGGTAAAAGAGCTTCCTTAAGGGAAGTGGCTGGAGAAGACAACCTATTGCGTCCTGATCGTTTCCATGGGGGCCGCCCTCTGGGTTGCCCTGTCCTTAGCGCAACGGATCAACGCTATCGCTCAATTTCGCAATCCGGCAACGCCTCTTTGAGGCTCTTGACCCCCGCATCCGTGATCTTTGTTCTGCTCAAGGAGAGGGTTTCAAGCTTCGTGAGCCCCTTCAGGTGCGCCAGCCCCGCGTCCGTGATTTTGGTGTCCCACAGGTAGAG
>PBRP01000099.1 GCA_002726655.1 Gammaproteobacteria bacterium | reverse complement strand
TGGTTCCGGCGGCCAGGGTAAAGCCCTCTTGGTCACAAACTTCATTTTGATAACATCGGATGGGTTGTAGCCGAGCAACTCTATACCTATTCGTGCACCGAATCGTGATGCACCTACTCCGTGGCCCGTATAACCAACTGACCAGGCTAGTCGCCCCCCGTATGCAACACCCGGCACCATACAAAAGCGAGTAGAAGTTGCGATAATACCGCCCCACTTGTGGGAGAATTTCACATCATTTTCAAGTTGCGGGAACATTTCAAAAAACTCGGTTGCAAGTTGCTCATAGTGAGCTTCTGCATCGTTTAACTTCGTGTCGATTCCACGATTGAAGTAGTATCGAACTGCGCCACCACCGCCCCAGGTAATGCGCTTATCCTTCGTCAGTCGAAAGTAGTGGAACATATTTCTGTAATCACCAAAAGCATGGCGCGAATCTGGTTTTCCCCAGCTGATCTTCTCCAACTGAGTATCGGTTAATGGCTCAGTACAAATCTGGTAATCCCAGATGGGGACAACGGAATTTCTTATTCTGAATACCTTGCTGGTAAACGCGTTGGTCGCCAGCAACACCTTCTTGCTGCTTATCACGCCACCTGAACAGGTTGTTTTCATGGCATCCTGGCCATCAGGCTCGACGCCTAGAAATTCGGTGCCCTCAAAGATACGCACTCCAAAGTTACTTACCAACACATCTTTCAAGCCCCAGCACAGTCGCCCGGGATGTATAACGCCATCTTGACCACCTCTATGCCAAAGCCCGGCAAAGAATATTGGAGAGCTAGCCTGCTCGCGTATCGCGCTTTTATCGAACCAAACAGTATCATCGCCATTGCACTTGTAGTTCAGATACTCATCGTGAAGTCGTTCGGCTGATTCAGTATCCAGTGCAACTGTTGTCTCGCCGGTTTTTTCGTACTCAACATCTATGCCGTATTTTTCCAGCGTGCCAAGGAATTCCTTCATGTTTTGTTCGCCCAGTTGATCCAACTGATCAGCTTCCCCTGGGAATTGAGCTTCGACATTAGTTTCACCATGGGCAAGGCTGGTACTTAGAAAACCGCCATTTCGGCCAGAGGCACCATCGCCAATGAAGGTCTTTTCGATCAGAATAATGTCAACATCAGGGTTACGTTCTTTGGCCTGCATTGCAGCCCATAATCCAGTGAAACCACCGCCGACTATCAGTAGCTCACATGTTTCGTCAGAAGTTAGCGCCGGTAACGGTGCAGGCATGATTTTCGGGTCATGCCACAAGGGTTGAGCCACAGCATCTTTTAGCGCTTCGTGATACTTAAACATGCGGGCCAAACCTCCAGAGCAGCGTGACTAACTTCATATTTAGCGCTCAGTACCGAGCCCTAATCGCTTGCCGATAATCCCCAGCATCACCTCGTCAGCACCGCCGCCGATGGAGGTGAGGCGCAGGTCGCGCATAGATCGACTTACCGGGTTGTCCCACATATAGCCCATACCACCCCAGAACTGCAGGCAGTCACTTGGTATTCTGCGGGTAAGCTGCCCGGCTTTCAATTTGGCGTAGGAGGCCAGAAGCGTTGGGTCTCCTCCACCCACATATAGTTCGCATGCCTGGTAGCAAAGAGCGCGCAAGGCTTCGATCTCCATTTGCATTTCAGCCAGCCGCATATGGACTATCTGGTTCTCAATCAAAGACTTACCGAATGCTTCCCTCTGGCTTGTGTAATCGACCGTATTGGTGATGCACTGCTCCAGCCCCTTTATGGTCATGACGGCGCCTGCCAGGCGCTCTTCCTGGAATTGCATCATTTGCATCTGGAAGCCCTTGCCCTCCTCACCGATGCGATAGGACTCGGGCACAACCACATCATCAAAAAAGAGTTGCGCAGTATCTGAGCTTCGCATGCCCAGCTTGTTGAGCCGCTCTGAAGTCGAAAATCCAGGGGTATCTGTAGGCACTACAATCAGTGACTTGTTCTTATGTTTCTGTTCATCGGATGTATTGGCAAGCACAACTATATAGTCCGCCTGGGTGGAGTTGGTGATCCACATCTTGCTGCCGTTGATGACGTAGTCGCCATCTTTTTTGCGCGCTGTAGTTTTGATGGCGGCGACGTCCGAGCCCGCGTGGGGTTCGCTGACGCCGATACTTGTCACCATGTCCCCTGCTATAGCAGGGACAAGAAACTGGCGACGCAATTCATCTGAGCCAAAACGCGCTAACGCTGGAGTCGCCATGTCGGTCTGCACGCCCACGGCCATGGGTATAGAACCACAGGTAACGAGCCCCCATTGTTCCATGGCGGCCATCGAATAGCTGTAATCCAGCCCCATGCCACCGAACTCCACTGGTTTGCTAATCCCCAGCAGGCCAAGTTTACCGGCTTTTTGAAATACCTCATGGGCGGGAAAGATCCCCTCCTCTTCCCATTGATCTACGAAAGGATTGACTTCTTTCTCAACGAAGCTCGCTACGGTTCTGCGGATTTCATTGTGCTCTTCGGTAAACAACATGCTTGTACAACCTCCTTAGGCAATATCGGAAACGCTGGTGGTATGGAATTTTCTCAGGTTCAGTGACCAGGCTCCAGTAGTTTGGGATTTCAAGTGTACTAATAACTTTAGGCGGGGGTATGCTGGCGGCTCTTTTGGCTTGAGCCAGGACTTATCAGGTCTCTTTCTGGCGGTCCCGCGCCAGCAGTACATAAAATGCCGGCACGACAAATAGCGTGAAAAGGGTGCCTATACCCAGCCCTGTTGCGATAACAAGTCCAATCTGAAATCGACTTTCTGCGCCAGGCCCCGTTGCGATCAGTAGCGGGACCATGGCAACCAGCATGGCCATTGTCGTCATCAGGATGGGTCTCAAGCGAACTGTTGCAGCCTGTTCGACCGCCTTCCTTTTGCTGCATTTTTCTTTTAGCTGCGTTCTGTTGGCAAAGTCGACGATGAGAATACCGTTCTTGGCGATCAGCCCGATTAGCGTTATGAGACCTACCTGAGTGTACAAATTGATGCTGGCGAAGCCAAGGGTTATAAAAATGAGAGCGCCCGCAATAGACATGGGCACAGACATCAGAATGATGAGCGGATCCCGCCAGCTTTCGAACTGTGCCGCCAGCACCAGGTAGATTACGGCTATGGAGAGGAAAAAGGTCAGGATGAGGGCGTTGCCCTGCTGCTTGAACTGTCGTGCTTCACCCATATAGTCGTAGGCAAATCCTCGGGGAAATAATTCTGCGGCTTTTGTTTCCAGAAACTCTATCGCCTTGCCAATTGAGATTCCTGGAGCCGCCACTGCATTGATGGTTACAGCATTCAACTGTTGAAACTGGACGCGTTGACTGGGCTCTGTTGTGAACTCAAAACTAACCAGGCTGGAGAGGGGTATCATGTCCCCGGACTTGCCTCTGACATAGTAGTCGCTGAGGACCTCATGGTTTGCCCGGAATTCTCGTGGCACCTGTGGAATGACCTCATAGCTGCGCCCCTGAAGGCTGAAACGACTGATCTGATTACCCCCGAGCATGATCGCCAGGGTCCCTCCAATATCTTCCATGCTGATGCCGAGATCTCCGGCACGCTCCCGGTCTATCACAATTTTTGTGCGCGGTGTTGTCATATCCATAGATTTACTGAGGAAGACAAACTGCCCGCTCGCCCTGGCTTCTTCGATCATATCGCCCGCAAGTTTATCGAGCTGTTGGAAATCTTGATCTGATGTGATCACAAATTGCAGTGAAGGTCCCCTTGCTGCACCTGGGAGGGATGGAAAGGTAAATACGGCGATCTGGACGCCAGGGATCTGATTGACTTTTTGCTGCATGATTGCCTGCAGCTCCTGCTGGCTTCGATCACGCTCAGCGATGGGCGTAAATCGTATCCCACCAAATGTTGTCGCCGGTGTGCCTCCACCGCCAATCAACAGAAAACTCCTGAGATAATCAGGAAAGCTCTCGTAGATCTTCACCAATTCACGTGCATGAACGCTGGCATAGTCAAGGGTGGCGGTCTCGGGAGCACGCATTTGAATATTCAGAAGTTCCCGGTCTTCGGTTGGGGCCAATTCGTTTGTGCTGGTAGCGAACATGAAGTAGATGCTCGCGATGATGGCACCTGCAAAAATGTAGATAACCTGTCGATGATCCAGCCAGCTGGTTAAGAGACGATGGTACCTCGCCGCCAGCCGGTTAAAGAATCTCTCTACCAATTCTTCGAATCGCTCTGGCTCTTCCCGGGTCGTTAAGACCTTCGAGGACAGCATAGGCGACAGAGTCAATGCGACTATACCGGATATCAGTACTGCTCCCGCCAGAGAAAAAGCAAACTCCGTGAATACGATCCCCACCAGGCCGCCAACAAAGGCTATGGGCGCATATACCGCTAGAAGCGTTGTGGTCATGGACAGGATCGGCAGACCCAGTTCCCGTGCTGCTTCCCTGGCGGCTGCATGGGGGGTTTTGCCTTCGGCTATGTGCCTGTGCACGCATTCGACAACAACAATGGCATCGTCTACGACCAGTCCAATGGCCAGTAGCATGGCGAGTAACGTCAACAAATTAATAGAGAAACCGAAAGCCAGCATGATGAATGTGGCACCAATCAGGGACAGGGGCACAGAAATAGCGGGGACGATCGCCGCGTGCCAGGAGCCAAGTGATACCAGGATGATGAGCAGCACTATGACAACTGCTTCAGCAAGGGTGCTCAACACTTCCGCAATAGATTTCTCAATATCCGCACTGGCATCATGCACCTTGTGCAGGTCCAGGGACGCTGGCAGCTGCTGCTCGATTTCATCCATCAGAGTGCGAACTTCTTTAGACACGGTGATCGGATTCGCGCCGGGTGCAGCTTCGACCGCGAGCATGACCGCTTCCTGGCCGTTGTACCAGCTCATCTGATCAAAATTGGCAGCATCCAGCGCAACATCTGCGACATCACGCAGGCGAATTTGTGAAGTACCATCCGTGCGGATCACCAGGTCAGAAAAAGCGTCGACTTCCGACACATCGGTATTAGCCGTAAGCTCAATGGTCACAAGGTCATCCTTGGTTTTCCCGACACCGGCAAGGAAATTATTGCGCACCAATGCCCCGCGAATGTCCATTGCCGTGATACCCAGAGCCACCATGCGCTGAGGGTCCAGCCAGATACGCATGGCAAATTTCTGATTGCCGCTGATACTGGCTTTGGCAACACCCGGTATCGCCTGTAATCTTGGAACTACACTACGCATCAGATAATCGGTTATTTGACTTGGGTTCATCTGCTCGCTAGCGAATGCAAGGTACATAAGCGCCATCATGGAACTCGTGCGTACATCGATAGTGGGGTCTAACGCCTCAGGAGGTATTACGTTTCGCTGACTGGCGACCTTTGCCTGAATCTCTGAGACAGCGGCATGGTAGTCGTAGTTGAGCTCCATATTCGCCTCGATGATCGAGACGCCCTGCCTGGAATGAGAAACAAGATAGTCGATACCCTGTGCCTCTGAGATAGCTCGCTGCAGGGGGTTGGTGATGAAACCCTGGATGAGATCCGCATCAGCACCGGGATAGGCGGTGGTGACAGTGATCAGCGCGCGGGACGCGTTGGGAAATTCACGAAGCTCTAACAGTCCGATAGACCTTAAGCCCACAAGTAGTATTAGCATGCTGATTACTGATGCCAGCACCGGTCGGTCGACAAAGAGCTCGGTGAAACTCATCCGCTGGTTAGGCCACTGGGCAGGGATACCGAGTTATCTATTCGTACTCTCTGTCCTGAGCGGAGCTTCATTTGCCCTGTTGCAACAACCTGTTCTCCACTCGCGAGTCCTGACAGCACTTCGACTTTGTTCCCCCGCACCTGACCGACCACGACCTGGCGTCGCTGGACGATAAGGTCATCACCCTCGGCCTCGATTACGAACACTGAATCACCGTATGGCTGGGTACTGATTGCCGTTCTTGGCAGCGCAACAACGCCCTCTTTTTCACCCATCACTACCGAGATCCTGGCGAACATGCCGGGTCGCAATCGTAGTGCCGTGTTCTTGAAAGTGGCCTGCAGGGGAACATTTCGAGTTTTTTCTTCAACCTTCGGGCTGATCGCCGTCAGCAGCCCGGAGAAGGTCTCGTCAGGATAAGCTGAAACATTCAGTTCAACGACCTGGTCCACCTTGAGATTCTGTAGAAACCGCTCGGGCAGCGTGAAGTCCACATAGACGGGATTAAGGTTCTGCAAGGTTACAATTGCGGTTCCTGGTGACAGGTATTGACCCTTGTTGATTTTTCGAATGCCCAATACCCCGGTAAATGGTGCGCGAACCTCCTTGCGGGCTATAAATACCTCCTGCTCATCAGTCTGGGCAGACAAACTTTCCAATACAGTCCTGTCACGATCAAGTTCAGCCTGGGAGACCGCCGTATTCCGGATCAGGCCGCGAGCACGCTCGTAATCGAGCCGGGCCAATTCGACTTGTGCCTTCAGGGATCTCAACTCTGCGAGTTCTGCCGCTGCGTCAAGTTGAACGAGGAGCTCACCCTCCGATACACTATGACCAGACTCAAAGCTGATGCCAGCGACAATACCCGGGACCTCAGCACTGACTTCCACTCCCTGGTTGGCGCTAAGACTTCCTACAGCGCTAACGGTGACTCGCCAGCTCTCCAGGTTTGCCACGGCGGACGAAACTGTCACGGCTGGTCGTGTAGCAGAAGCCCGTTGCTCCTTGACCAATCTTGCCTGATTGGCCTTCCAACCAAATATTCCACCAAACAATAAGCCGAGAGCAACGACAAGGAAAATCAGTCGTTTTACCATAATAGTTCTACCAGTCAGACCCTTCGTGTCCGATAAAAAGGCCCGGAGCATGGCATGCCCGGGAGCTTATTGGAATAACAAAATGTAACCATCAACTGGTTTCCGCATGGGTGAGGCGAATTCCTTGTCTTAGGACCCCAATTTTAAATCCCGTTGCCTTCGTAATGCCCGACTCCTGTGGTAGAGATTATGTAATGCACAATGTGAATGCCCAGGTATATCCCAACATTATGATCGAGGGGAAAGGTTGATGAAAATGGAATGAGAAGTGCCAATAGCTACTCCTTAGTCTCTATCGTGTTAGTACGATAAATGGTAAGTTCAGCTTTGCCAGCGAGTGATCGAATTGAAATTTGGGAGATTAGGAATGTTTAGCCATATTATGGTCGGTGCACGTGACATGCAGGAAGCAAAGGTATTTTATGACGCAGCGCTGGGAGCGTTGGGATATGAGCCAGGCGTGATAGATGAGATGGGTCGCTGCTTTTATGTAAGTGATGGCAATATATTTGCAGTCACCATACCGATTAATGGTGAACCTGCCTGCCATGGAAATGGCAGCACTATTGGTTTTGTCGCGGCAGATTCGACGGCAGCTGATAATTGGCACGCGGCTGGTATCGCTAATGGTGGTGCGACCTGTGAAGATCCACCAGGTGTACGTGATGGTGGCAACGGCAAGATTTACCTTGCTTACCTGCGCGACCCATCAGGCAACAAGCTTTGTGCGGTTTATCGTATGGGTTAAACCTCAATACAGGACTTTTAGGTGCTCTCCTTCGAAGGGCCGTGCCTGGTGAAGCCGTCCTTCACGTACCATATTTGGCCAATCCCAGTTTGAAAGTAGCGCTCGTCCCACTGCGATCATGTCAAACTCACCCTGCTCCATACGTTCGATAACTTCTTCAAGATTGTTAGTTGCCTGGGAGCCCGCCATGCTGGCGAGGCCCTTATTTTTTCTGGACTGTTTTTTTTGGGAATCTCCAGCCAAGCCGACGCTGCCAACTGAGATAGATGGTATTCCTGTCAGTTTCTTGGCCCAGCCGGCGAGGTTCAAGTTTGACCCTTCAAACTCCGGTTCCCAGAAACGCCTTGTGCTAGTGTGAATGATATCGACGCCCGCATCGATAAAAGCATTTAAAGCTATTTCAAGCTCCTGTGGCGTCTTATAGGTTTTTGCATTGAAATCCAGCGATTTCCACTGTGACGTGCGAAAAGAAATGGGAAAATCCGCGCCAACAGCATCTCTGACCTGCTCAATTGTTTCTATTGCAAAGCGCAATTGCTTTTCAAATGTACCACCGTAAGCGTCTGTTCGTCTGTTCGTCACCTCCCAGAGGAAACCATCGATCAGGTAACCATGAGCACCGTGAATCTCGACGCCGTCGTAGCCCACTTCCTTGGCATTAGCTGCAGCCCTGGCATATGAAGCCTGCACTTCAGGTATCTCTTCGAGTTCTAGTGCTCGTCCATTTATCGATTCAACATCACGGTACCCTGAGGCGCTCAGGGCTGGAAGGTCGGGGTTTGGGATGCCGCCTACGGGTCTCTCTGCTCCCATATGCCAAAGTTGACAAAAAATCTTGCCATTTTCTTCATGAACCATCCGGGTGACTTCTTTATGCCCCTCAAGTGGTTTTTGCCCATGAATGGCTGGCTGCTTCTTGTAGCCATTTGCAACTGGGTGGTCTATAAAATTCGCTTCGGAGATAATCAACCCCGCCCCTCCGGACGCTCGTCGGGCATAGTATTCAGCAACATTTTTATCAGGCGCATAGTCAGGCGAATAGTTACGTGCCATGGGCGCCATAACGATACGGTTGGTGATGGAAATCTTTTCCATTTCCAGGGGTTTGAATAAGATGCTGATGTCAGCCATTGTGCAACTCTTCAGTTTTTTTAAGCTCGCTTTATCACTGACCAATGTAGTTAGTGACCGGCATCGCAGATCGTGTCTTAGGTACTGACTTATTGCCAAAGTCGAAGTGGTTCCCGCTTGTGCAGCAGGCTAAAGGTCGGCCGAAGGCCGACTTTTAGATTGACCCGCAGTTAGAAGCGTTTACGAAACCTTCCGCACTTCTATCCTTGTATCCCGGTCATTGAAGCCTGGTTCACCGGACCACATACCGCGATGCAAGTTCGGGTGATCCGTGTAGGTAACTGGTGCCATTTCAACCGGGTTGAATGGCGTCGGCATAACCTCCTGATACTGCTTCCATTTCTTGTGCTGCATGTTCGTCCAATGATGATAGATGATCGCCTGTCCTGGTATGACTGCTGCTGACAAAATCACCTGGATCTCGAAATCACCAACATCATTGCTGACTTGCACCTGATCTCCGTCTTCTATGCCGCGATCATCAGCATCCTTGTTGTTCATCCACATGAGCGGTTCTCCACGCTGAAGTTGCAGCAGGATGGAGTTGTCCGACCAGGTAGAGTGGATGCTGTGACGGGCATGACCACCAGTCAGCTGGATGGGGTAGTCGCCACCGGCCTTAATCGAATCTTTGTGAACTGCAAAGTCTTCACCGAGTTCGATGAACCAGTCATGGTCAATGTAGAACTGGATACGCCCGGTCCTGGTAGTCCAGGGTTCCTTCTTATCCGTGTGCAGCGTCAATGGAATCCAGGGTTCGCCCGGTTCAACGTCGCCTGCGAACTCAAGTGAGGTGCCGGATGAGCCGAGGCCTGTGAACGCAGACCAGCCCTGCTTTTTAGCAGCCTCCCAATCCGGCAGATCTATGTTGGTGGCATTGTTATAGGCCTCGACGGCTACGGCCTCGGCGTCATGCTCAGTGTACTTGCCACCGGATGTGATTTTGTCATCGAGGTTATCTATTTGGAATTCACGACCCGTGACGGGATCTTTAACCATCGAAATTCCGCGTTCTCTCGCTAACTCTGCGATCTTGCAAAGGAGCAACACGCCGATCCCATAGTCACTCTTGCTTTCATACAGGGGTTCCGCCGACTTCACCGTGAGGTGGGATAAGGGTGTATTGATCACCGTGACGGTACGTGCTGATGAGCGCTCATAATAACCGGATGCGGGCAACACATAATCCGCCCAGCGCGAAGTTGCGTTCCAGCGCACGTCTTGAACAAATATCAGGTCCAGCTTGGGAATCAATGTCTTGATCAGATGCTGATTGCCCCGGACCCGGCGGACGGGATCACCACCTGCGACGATCAGGACCTTCGGGTCTGAACCTGGTGGCGGAAATATGAGGCGCTCACCTGAATCGATAGCCTCGTCCCAATATTCTCCAACAGGTCGTTTGAGTTCAGGGTCCCAGCTGTTGTTATCTTTACTCAAGTCCAGGAGACCCGCGTGCAACCAGTAAAAGAGTGCACATGAGTTCAGGAACTCCTGCTCCATCAGGCCAAAAAATTCCTTGCGAATACGGTACTCGGAAAATCCACGCTCCCCCCACTCCTGGAACATTTCAGGGGTGACTTCAGGCATGAAAGGTGGTGCGGCACCACCACCGCCATCAGCCGCCACGGATTCTACCATCAGGACACCATTCATGGCATTAATGCCGGTTCCCTTGTGGCCTATATGCCCGCAGAGCACCCAGGTGTAGTACATGCCGCGCTGCATCAGGTTGCCGTGGTAATACTTGCCCACCCCGTAAGTGGCGCTTGCCTGACAGACGCCATTGGCCTTGGCAAACTTGCGCGCCATCATTTGAATTACATCCGCGTGGACGCCACACGCTTCCGACGCTTTTTCCGGTGTGAAGTCGCGATCGAGTATCTCCTTGAGTATCGCGAAAACAGGGCGGACTTCGACTGAACCATCGAGTGTTTCCTGATTCCAGCTGCCTTCGAGGGCTGGGTTGATATCCTCCAGCAGCAGCGTCTTATGCGGCGCTTCCACCATTTCACCGGTAGCCTCATCGAACATGTAGAAGATGTATTCTCGGCCGTCCTCTTTCAGATCCGCCTCACTCAGGAATTTGCCATTATCAGAGCGCAGCAACAGCGGCAGGTCCGTTTGCTCCTGAATAAATGATTTATCGTAAAGGCCTTCCGAGATGATCACCTGGCTCATGCCGAATCCAAGTGCTGCATCGGAGCCCGGTTTCACCGATACCCAGAGGTCAGACGAAATCGACGAAGGATTGTAGTCAGCGGTGATTGCCCAAACCTCGGTGCCGTTATAACGGGCTTCGGTGATGTAGTGATAGTTGGTCATCTGCGTGTAGGAAGGATTGGCGCACCAGACAATGAGAATATCCGAGTAATACCAGTTATCGGTCGAGTCGCCGAAGCTGTCATTGCCGAACATTTCGAGTGCCCCGTCCTGGTCATCACCGATCTCGGTGTTGAGTTGCGGCATCGTCGCGGTGCCGGCGTGCATTGCCAGAGCCATCGTCGCCCCCATGCCACCATTACCACCTTCGAGCCCCATACCATTGACGATGCTTTTGGGGCCATGCTCGACAATCACGTCGAGCATTTTGCCACCGATCTCGTCTATCGCCTGGTCCCAGGAAACTCGCTCCCACTTTCCTTCGCCCCGCTCGCCGGCACGCTTATAGGGGTGTTTAACACGACCCGGCGCGTACATGGCGTGAGACCAGCAGACCCCCTTGTTGCAGCCACGCGGGTTTCGGTCCGGACAGTCCGGGTCGTTAGGCGCCCTGTAATTACCCGTCTGCTCTTCCCGGAGAATAACGCCTTTCCAGGTAAACGCATTCAGGGCACATTGAAGGTTTTGGCCACAGTTCGCATCATGGGTGATTTTGTTAATCGAGTCCCACACGATGGGCTTCGCACGGACATTGTGAATGTCGAATTCTGCGACATCCTGCAGGCCTTCATCAAACTTGAGACCTTCCGTTATTAGCTCGGCTTTCATCCTCTTTATCTCCTTTATGAACTGCTGGCGCCCTGCTGGGCTTGTTTCATCTGTCTATCTGTCTGGCTCTCTCCTAACTCAGAGACTGGTAATGCTGCTGGCATAGATCCCGAGCCAGGGCAGCAATTCCAGAATAGAGCGGAGTACCTTTAGGTTCCGTTCGGTCACCAATGGCTTTGGTGAAGTCCACCAGGTGAAAGCGCAGAAAATCCCGCGCAGCCTGCTGATATGCATCAGGACTTGAGCCGCTTTCTATGGCTGCTGCCTCCTGGAACGAAAGTATGTGCATAAATTCCAGCTCGTTAGCGATATGATCCGGTCGGTCGCGAGTCCCTTCATCAAGGCTTGGGCTGATCCCGAAGTGGTCATAGAAACGAAGCACGTCCTCCATAACACCGAGGCGACCTCCACCGTACTCACCTTCGTAGACAAATGCCGGTGGACCATCGGGTCCGCCAAGCTCGAACAGTTCGACGTGAGCCTGCCTAGTATCCCCGAAGCTGCCGGTATCAAGACCTCCTGGAACACTGACGGAGTATTGTAGTCCTCCAGCCGCTGCGGAGATCTCCTGAGCCAGTTGGCCATTGCTCACCGATTGGTGGAATGCTTCCGTCGGGTATCGAAATGCCTGTGAGAGAAGCGAATAAAGTTTGCTCTGATTGCCAGCGGTCACGGCCTCTGGTGCTTGTAACGCTAATGTCGTCATGACTTCACCTCCTCTACTCCTCCCGGGTCATTGCTGAGCTCTCCAAGCAGTTCCGGATAGCGCTTGGCGACCAGAGCATCGGTGAGCCCGGATGCCTCTTTCGGCTCCTGTCGCCGTTTTGCCATCTCTGTCTTGACTACTTCAAGTGCTTTACCAACCTTGGGTCCAAACAGTGACTCAAGATACTCTATGGGAACCCTTGGTGTATCTTCGTCAAGTGTCCCATCTTTGTTGTAAGACGTTGGTCCAATAGGTGGCACATAGAAGACGTTAGGTTCTGTGCCAAACTCAGGATGCAAGGGAAGTGCGGCTTCATATTGCTTTACAACCTTGTGCACAGACCCTTCCTCGTTATCGAGGTAATCAACCCACATTGCGCGACCGGGACAGCTGCGGACACACGCGGGTGCCACGCCTTCATCGACTCGAGGTGCACACCAGTTGCATTTCTGCGCCGACATGGTTACCTCGTTGTGATAGACCTCCTTGTAGGGGCATGCGCTCATACACTCCTGAGTAGTGCAGGTCTCACAGGCGCGCTGGTTGATCTCGATAATGCCATCCTCATCTCGCTTCGTTATGGCATCGTGCGGACAGGCGTGTGCGCAGCTAGGTTTGTTGCACGAGTAACACATGCGTGGCATGTAGAAGTAATAGGCATTCGGCCATTCACCACTACCAACGTCTTCATCCCAGTTGGGTCCCCAGGTTGGCTTCTCCCTTGGGGCCAGGTGAACGTCCTGTCCCTTGCGACCATAGATCACTTCTTCATAGTTGAAGTCCATGGGGGCACCACCATAGTCTTCCTGCGTAGGTTGTTTACCCAGTACAAGATTGCCTTCAGTATCATAGCCTCCGCCCATTTCCTCCCAATCTTTTGGGTAGCCGCGGCCTGGCATGGTGTTAACTTTCATCCACCATTGGTGATCCATGCCCTTGTCGTTTGTCGATTGAACCTTGCATGCCACGGTGCATGTCTGACACCCCATGCACTTGTTAAGGTCGATGACCATTGCCAGTTGTCGATTTGGATCAGACATTAGTGCTCCTCTTATCGGTCGGCGGTGTAATAAACGATATATTCACAGCCTTGCGTACACAGTGCACGCTAATATGAATGCGCCAAGTGTACACTGATGGAAGCATTCATTAAAAGTGCTGATCGAAAAAGTGCGCAGTTAAGTGATCTGGCGCAATTTCGCCAGGCAGGATGACTTAACTGCCCCATATATTGGTTGTTTTTTGGTCATGCGCCGCTCATAGACTCGTTAGTGATCTTGACCGGACACCTCGAGGGAAAATACCACGACATAGTCCCCTAGCGTGGTTCCTACAACAGGGTGTCCACCTGCGGCGATGACAACGTATTGTTTCCCGTCAAGCATATAGGTCATGGGCGTTGCCTGCCCGCCAGCCGGAAGGCGCCCTTTCCAGACTTCCCTGCCAGTCTTGAGGTCAAAGGCTCGAAGGTAGTCGTCCATGGCTGTACCAATAAATGCCAGGCCCCCCGCCGTGATGATTGGACCGCCGAGACCGGCGGTACCCAGTTCAAGATTTGGCACAAAGGCCGGCGCTAAATCTTCTATTGTGCCTAGTGGAACCTGCCACAAAATTTCGCCCAGAACCATATCGACAGCAGACAACTGTCCCCATGGGGCTTGCCCACAGGAGGCGCCAAGAAAAGACATGAGCAATTCACGGCGCATTCCGTAAGGCGTTCCCGTCTGTCTGGCGAACTGTGAGTCAGGGTACTTGTTTGATTTATAGACGCTGGCTAATTCTTCCCTTTTGATCAACTGGACTACAACCGGCAGCGTGAGGGTTTTGGCAACCGCAATCTGGCGTTCTGGGTCAAAGGCTATGCCACCCCAGTTGATCCCACCACCATACCCGGGCTTTATAATGGAGCCTTCCAGCGAGGGTGGTGTATAGATGCCGTCTGAACGCAGCGGTTTGATCTGCCTGGCACAGTCCCATTTGTCGACCAGCACGAGACCAAAAGCATCGTCCTCGGAAATCGCCGCATGGCTAACGAGCGGTGGTGGCGCGACCGGGAAGGGTTGTGTTTTTGACAGATGCTCACCCAGTACACCCCCCTGGGGTACGGGTCTTTCCTCTATGGCAAATACCGGTTCACCCGTGACCCTGTTAAAGGTGAACAACATGCCCATCTTGGTTCCCTGGATAACGGCCGGTATTACTTTGCCATCATGCTTCAGGTCTGCCAGGGTTGGTTGCGCTGGCAGGTCGTAGTCCCAGACATCGTGATGTACCAATTGTTGATGCCAGACTACTGCTCCGGTTCTAGCGTCAAGGGCGACAAGCGAATTGGCGTAACGATTGTCCCCCTCTCGTTCACCACCGTAAAAGTCTGGGCTGACTGTTCCCGTCGGAATATAGACCAGCCCGAGCTCACTGTCAGCAGCAAGCGGTGCTCAGGCGTTGGCTGCACCGCTCTTGGCTGCTTCTTCTGGATTCCAGCTCGGATACATTGGGTTGTCTTGGCTTCTCGGAATAGGATCGAAACTCCATCGCAGCGCACCCGTTCGAACATCAAAACCACGGACGATTCCAAGTTCAAGTTCTACTCCGCGGTTATCACCAATCGCAGAACCTGTGATCACGGTTTCATCGACAATGACCGGCGGTGATGTCACCAGGTATTCAATTGACTCGCTTTCAGTAAGCCGAACATCGCGAGTCAGGTCTATCTCGCCCTTTGTGCCGAAGTCCGAACATGGCTTTCCCGAACCTCCATCCACTGCGATCAGGCGGCCATCGAGGGTGCCAATATAGATACGATGAAAACAGGCTTCAGCTTCTTGCCGGGTAGTATCAATCCAAGAACTTACGCCGCGATTGGCCGATTCAGAAGCTCGCTTTGATCGATCAAACTTTGGATCGTAGCGCCATTTTTCTGTACCTGTCTTGGGATCAACAGCAATAATGATGCCGCTGCCGGTTGAGATATAGAGGGTCCCGCGAACAAGGATGGGGTTATTCTGGAAAGAATAACCTCGTTGCGTACCTTCACCGAGTTCCCCGGTACGAAACCGCCATGCCTCTTTAAGATTGTTGACGTTCGAAAGATTTATCTGGTCTGCGGAAGAATACTGCAAACCCTTTTCACTGCCACCATAGTGGTTCCAGCCATCGCCCACTTCCGCGAAACTATGGCAGGAAGGAATAACCACAGCGAGAACCGAGCTTAATGCAGTCAGCGCTAGTCTTTTCATAGTTGTGCCCAGTTATCTCAGTCAGATCCCCATCTTGGCGAGAATATCGATGATCTCCCTGATCAGCCCTTCAGCCGTCGGGTGCTTGGCCGCAAAGGTTGTTTCGAGCAGTTCGGCCTGTTGCAGTGCACCATCACCCTTGCCCTCGTCCTCAACCGGCGCAAGCAGTTTCTTGATATCGGAGTCCAACTGGCCAACCAAATGGCGCGTTTCGCTATCTATATCGTCCGTGGATTCAAGTTCCTGGTGCAAACTGATCAGCAGGTTTTGCAGGCGTTCCTTGTTCATCTGAGCTTCAGCATATTTTGTTGTATCTGATCACAATAACATAAGCGGTGATCAAGAATTCCAGCTTTGTTGGCTTGTGGGCTGGTAGGGTCACACCCAGGCAATTCCTATCGGTATAATTGAAAACGGCGAATATCAGGTGACAATTAGTCGTTTCTCATTCCAGAAGACAGGTCAGGCCAAGCAAGTTTCAGGTACTGGTACATGGACCACAGGGTTAACACTGCTGCGGCATAAAGCAGGATGTAACCAATAATAACTATTAGGTTTTCCTGGCTGGGTCCCCCGGCAAGCAGAAGTGTAATGGCAATCATCTGGAATGTCGTTTTGATCTTACCAAGGACAGATACAGCGACACTGCGCATTTCGCTGTATTGTGCCATCCACTCCCGCAGCGCGGAGACCACGATTTCTCGACCTACTATGACAATGGCTGGTACTGCCAGAATAGCGCTGGCATGAACCTCTACCAGCAATACCAACGCGACCGCGACAATCAGCTTATCGGCTACGGGGTCAAGGAAAGCGCCGAAGGGCGTCATCTGACCAAGCTTTCGCGCCAGATAGCCATCCAGCCAGTCAGATAGGGCTGCAACCGTAAATACACAGGCGGACGCTATATAGCGCCATTCCAGCGGGAAAAGATAGAACACAATCACCAGCACAGGAATAAAGATAATTCGTATACTAGTCACCAGGTTGGGAATGCTGAATGGAAGCTTCATGACGTCATGGGATTGAAGTAGGAGCCCATTCTAACCCTTGTGTAACGTGTCATAAATGTGTGCCGCAAGTTTCTGGCTGATACTTTCAACCTTTGCTATTTCTTCTGGGCTCGCACCCTGGACCTGTTTCGATCCACCAAAATGGCGCAGTAATGCCCTGCGACGCTTTGGTCCCACACCATCGATGCCATCCAGGACCGATTTCGTTCTTGCTTTGCCGCGTCTATTTCTATGAGCAGTAATTGCAAACCGGTGACTTTCATCCCTTATATGCTGGATCAAATGTAAACCCGGATTGTCGGGGGGCAGGCTGATTTCGCTTCCAGTAGACATGAACAGGTGCTCCAGACCGGCCTTGCGTCCCGGCCCTTTGGCAACGCCAACAAGGGTCACATCGACTATCTGCAGTTCTTCCATGACTTTTTCCGCCTCATGCAACTGACCTTTGCCACCGTCGATAAAAAGAATATCCGGGACCAGCCCCTCCCCTTTTTTAATTCTTGTATATCTCCGCTTCAAAGCCTGGGACATGGCAGCATAGTCATCACCAGGAGTAATGCCCTCGATATTGAAGCGTCGATAGTCTGATTTGAGTGGACCATTTGAGTCGAACACCACGCAGGAGGCAACAGTTGCTTCGCCACTGCTGTGGCTGATATCAAAACACTCCAGTCGCTGCGGTATTCCATCGAGTTGCAATACCTCCTGCAAGGCTTCGAAGCGTTTGCCGATATTATTGCGATTTGCTAGATGGCTGCCGAGCGCCTGTTCAGCGCTGGTTAAGGCAATGTTAACCCACCGCTTACGTTGGCTGCGTACATTATCGGCAATAGTTACCTTTCGACTAGTCTTGGTGGAAAGGGCTTCAACAAAAAGCGATTTGTCGGTTAGCTTTGCGTTGACCACAATTTCTTTTGGAATATCCCGACCATGGGTATCTGACAAGTAGAATTGTGGTATGAATGCCGTCAGAATCTCCACTTCATCTTCATTCAGCCGCGTGGATGGGAAATAGGTCTTGTTGCCAAGCATCCTGCCGCCGCGGATGAACATAACCAGTACACATACGCCTCCCGGTGATTTTTTGGCCACCATGATATCGAACTCTCCACGCTCGCCTACAACATACTGCTGTTCCTGGATCTTGCGCAGGTGCACTATCTGATCACGATAGTGGGCTGCTTTTTCAAATTGGAGGCTGGCGGACGCATGATCCATTTTGCCGGCATAGTCATTCAGAACGGCGCTGCTCTTCCCTTCAAGAAACATAGCTGCATGCTGTACGTCATCAGCATATTCCTCTCTGCTGACGAGTTCACAACAAGGTCCGGAACACCGCTTGATCTGGTACTGGAGGCAAGGCCTTGTGCGGTTCTTGAAAAAAGTGTCTTCACACTGACGTACACGAAATACTTTCTGCAGGATATTCAAACTGTCGCGAACCGAGTAAGCACTTGGAAAAGGCCCAAAGTATTTGCCCTTCCTTTTCTTAGCACCGCGATGGAATGATAGCCTTGGATAATCATCGGTGCTGGAAAGGAAAATATAGGGGTAGGATTTGTCATCCCGAAAAACAATGTTGTAAGGCGGTCTTAGTTCCTGTATCAAAGACTGCTCGAGCAATAATGCTTCCGTTTCACTGGTGGTGACGGTGACTTCTATGTCCTTGATTCGTGACACAAGCGCCATTGTCTTGGAGTCCAGGGCGGAGGATCTAAAGTAGCTGGCCACCCTTTTCTTCAGGTTCTTGGCTTTCCCGACATAAAGGATGGAGTTCGCTTCGTCCAGCATCCTATACACACCCGGTCGGGCGGTGAGGTGCTTAACAAAGGACTTGTGGTCAAACTCATCGCTTTTCATAGGTTTTGAGCCTACTGGCAGACATGCAGGAATACAAAGCCACGATTAAACCTGAACTACTTAATCGATTGGGTGCAATTATCCGCTAGCTGACCACTTCAGCATCGATGATACCGTGCTTGATCGCCAACTTGGTTAGGCCAACATCATTCTTGATATCCAGCTTATCAAAAATACGGTAGCGGTAGCTGTTGACAGTTTTAGAGCTCAAAGAGAGCTTCTCGGAGATATTCGGTGCTGAGTGCCCTGTAATGACCATCAGGGTAATCTGCATTTCACGGTTGGATAGCACTTCAAAAGGAGATGTGTCTTCACCAGCAAATGGTCGCAATGCAAGCTGCTGCGCTATTTGTGCACTGATATATCGCTGGCCACTCATCACCTTTTTTATTGCACGAACCATCTCATCAACGCTGGCGTTCTTGGTGAGATATCCCACGGCACCGACCTTGAGCAGATTCGATGGATAAGGCTCTTCCTCATAGACTGAAACCGCAATTATTTTGAGGTCCGGATCTACTCGCAGGCAGCGCCTTGTGGCCTCGAGGCCACCGATTCCCGGCATCTGTACATCCATCAGTACGACGTCCGGTGCAAGATCCTTGACCATCAAGATCGCCTGTTCGCCGTCTTCAGCGAGCCCGACGACTTCGAAACCAGCAATATCAGACAACAGACGCTCGGTTCCCACTCGCACCAACTGATGATCATCAACAATCAGGACCCGAATCAAGATTCCCCCTTTATTATTCTGCGATTTGAAAGGACGTTAGCCTATTCTCCTTGTGGTTTGAATGGAAGCCCCCTTGGTTCAGATCCAGTGCCCTTACTGGTAAAGGGTTGGCATCGGGAACCGCTACACTGCCGAGCACCATTTCGCCTCTCATGTTCAGGATTGTACGGAACAAACCTGGACTGACCTGGTCTCGGCAGGTGGATGTGATAATACTTTAAATAATAGCGTTAACCCATTGTAATATAAAGATTATATATACATTATCTTTTCCTGAAGTGGCAGTCAGCATGGTTGACATCCGGAAGCTGGATAGCGGGCTGAAAATCTGTGAATTGCGGCTGGTAAATTACCTGCAATAACAGGTAGCCTTATACTCTCATTTAAGGTGTATTAGTCGGAATGAAGGGTTATTCAACTCGAGATATAGCTGAATTGCTGGAGCTTCCACAGGAGGCTATCCGCGAAATCGCCCGATCTGGGATTTTGGATCCCGAACGTACGCCTGGACAGCACTACCGGTTCAGCTTCCAGGACATCATCATCCTGCGCACTGCAAAGGAACTCCTGGATGCAGGAGTGGCTAAGAGCCATATCAACAAAACACTCTTTCGGCTCAAGAGCCAACTGCCTTCCAGCCGAACCTTATCTTCATTACGCATATCTGGCGATGCTGGCGAAGTTGTCGTTCATGAAGATGCTCAGGTTTACAACCCCGAGTCCGGGCAGATTCATTTTGATTTCACTGTTGCCGACCTGGCCGGTACCGTCGCGCCACTGGCACGCCAGGCTGCTGAAGAAGCTCGAGCCAGTGAGCAACTTACCAGTGATGACTGGTTTGACCTGGGTGTAGATCTGGAAGCTGTAAGTCCGGAGGATGCACCAACTGCATACCTGAGAGCGCTCGAACTGGACCCGTTTCACTCGGATGCGCACGTCAATATTGGTCGGCTCATGCAGGAAGCCGGAGAATACGGGACCGCAGAAGAACACTATCACAAGGCGATGGATGCTGAGCCTGACAATGTTCTGGCCGCTTTCAACCTTGGCACATTATTCGAAGATATGGGGCGAATTCAGGATGCCATTGGCGCCTACAAGAAGGCTGTATCTTTTGCTGATGCCCACTACAACCTTTCGCGTCTGTATGAACTGGTGGGAGAGCATACAGAGGCATTGAAACATCTGAAGACCTACCGGAGCCTGATTGACCCCAAGTAAATTTCTGCCTTACCTTGATCAAAAAGACACTTCATTAATAGACAGTTGTTGTACGCAACCGGCATCGTTACTATAAACACCTACCCAGAGTAGATGTGAGGTCATGATGGACAAATGCAAGGAACCACGGATAGAGCACAAAATCAGGTTTTTTGTGCATATTCACGATTGCCCTGATGATCCGGATCTGATTGGTATGTCTATCGCCTGTGAAGCCATCGATTTTTCCACCCATGGGCTGCAACTCAGGGCCGATAGAGAACTGGTGCCTGGGACCATGCTCAACATTACGATTGGAATCGGTGATCCGTTTGCCATGTACCTGCTGCGAGGGGAAGTCCGCTGGACAACTTTTGAGAAGGACGAGTATTTTATGGGTGTTCTCCTGTCTGAAGAAGAAGGTACAGACCTAGAATCCTGGGCCAGTCACTTCGTCACCATTTTTTGCTAAAATCGGGGTTCTGACTGCCGATCGAGTAAACTGCTAAGACTGACCAGCAGCCGCCACGCTTCCTGCATCCGATTTTCTGAAATTGCTTTCCACGAGTCTCTTCGTGTGTGCAATTTCCTGATTAGGCGGCGATCAAGGGAATGAAGGCTAAGAAAGTCTATACCCCGGCGGTCAAAGGGCTCCCAGTCTCCGGTTGTCTCCTGTAAATGTGAGGGTGATAGCTGTACTTCGATATCCGTGGCAATCTTTTCAGCAATACATTTCAGACCCTGGCTGGAGCGGCTATCGAACTTGAGAGGACCCAAACCTAGCGTATCGACGTTTATCATGGAGATGATGGGCTTTCCCTTATGATCCCGCATGTAGGCCTTTGACCCATAGGTACCAGTCTCCTCTTCACCGAAGGCGATGATTTCCCAGGTATGGTTCGTTTCCATGAGTTGAAGTGCTTCAACCAGTCGACTGATGAGAACGATGCCGGACCAGTTATCCGCAACACCTGGGCCCGTCCCCATCCGATCATAGTGTGCACCAACGATAAACATGAAATCACTCTTGCCCTCTAGGTGGCAGATAACATTATTAGCGCGATTCCTGCCGATTGGCTGCTTCTTCACCTCCGGGCAAATACTGTTGAAATACCTAGTGACAAGTTTCTCTCGGTCTGCATTGCTTAAGGGTGGATTTCTAAGCCTTTCCAGGTCCGTTTGACGGAGTTGTGACGTGACTGATTCAAAGCCGTTCGTCGAACAGTTTTCCTGGACTGTACTTGTCTGGCAGGCGCAAAGAAGTAACAAGGATACGAGAAGCGCTACCTGCCTCCCGGTAAAGATGATACTAGTGAATAACGGGATTAAAGGTTTCAAGTGCAATGCGGATGACCCTTTGACCCAGAAGAGTCAGCCGACCCTTGAACCGGCTTTCTCCATCCTGACTGTACTCAAAACCGTATTCTCGCCAGATTCGCCACTGGCCTGTGGTGTCCCTGCTCATAGAGACCTTGATCTGATGAACTGTCTGGTCCAGCAGTTGGACATCACATAACTGGCATTCTTTCCTGGCTCCGTGGATAGCCAGTTCCTTACAGCGTATTGCCGCCTGCCAGTAAAGAACAGCAAGTCCGATAAGGATAACAGTGATCAATTCTGACATGGTGTCATGTGCCCTTCACTACCAGTTTCGGCGGGTATCAAACATTCCATTCGCGATACCTGAACTAATTTTCTGCATCGCCTTGATTTGCAAACAACTCAGCATAAGGCTTCATGCCGCTAGACAGCAATAAGATAGCCAGAGGTGCCATAAAACCCGAAACCAGCGCCAGTGAATATCCCACTGCTTTTGGATCGGCAAATATATAGTCAGTCGACAAGGCTACCAGGGTCGGACCCAGTGCCAGTCCCACCACATTGACGGTGACAACATACAGTCCAGCGACGAGACCGCGCATATTACCCGGCGTGACCGTTTGCAAGGCAAAGCTGAACAGCGCCATCGGAAGTGTGACAGAGAAACTCGCAAGCGCGATGAAGCATAAAGCAAATTCAGCTTGCTGCATCCAGGGTATGCCTAGTATCCCGATCATGGCCAATAGTGCCCCTATGACGCCTATACGAAGCGGGTAATCGGCAAAGCCTCTTCTTTTGAGCCAGTTGCCAAGGACTGGACCGCTGAGAACACCGCTTGAACCTGCGACAAGGGCGATCACACCATAGACTCTGCCGGAGCGCGCGAGATCCCAGTCAAAAACTCTTACCAGGTAAGTTGGTATCCATGCCTGCAGGCCATAAAGGATGACAACAATAAATGGAGCACCCAGGAGTAGTGCGGCATATACCCGCCTGTTATTCCGCAACTGCAGCCATACATCGGACCAGGGAAGATGATCCGCTAGTTCAGTCGAACTATCACTAATGCGAGCCGGCTCCTTTATGGTGGCCAGGACCGCGGCGACAATAAACCCGGGAACACCCACCGCAATGAAGGTGAATTGCCATGCAGCCAGGGAACCTATGAGAGGCAATGAAAGTTCTTCAACATCACGGGTCCACTCTATTACCTCCGCACCCAGAATCAGCGCCAGGCCAGCCCCAAGGTACGGTCCCATCAAGAAGACACTCATAGGTCGAGCCAGTCGATCGGCGGGAAAATAGTCTGCCAATAAGGACCATGAGGCTGGTGTCACTGATGCTTCACCGATACCTACCCCTACCCGGGCAAGCATGAGCTGGAAGTAGGTCCTGGATATGCCGCAACCAACAGTACTGATGCTCCAGGCCAGGACACCACCGATCAGCACCAGAACACGGTTGAATCGATCTACTATTCGACCAAGAGGGATACTCATCAGCACATAGGCGCCGACAAATGCGGAGCCCTGCAGAAAACTAATCTGAGTGTCTGAAATAGCCAGGTCAGACTGGATTGGTTCCACTAGCAGGTTCAATACCTGGCGATCTACGAACGAGAATGTATAGGCGAAGGTCAACAGCAGTGTAACGTACCAACCTGTACGCCCTGATGGCCTCTCAATGGGTTCACCAGGTTTTTTGTTTGTCATGGCTATCAGTTGCTCTGGTCAGATGTTGTGATAAGAGAGCAGGAATCTCGACATTTAGATCCTCCGCAAGTGTGTAAAGCGATTCGAGAACATACTCTGGGATATTTACCCCGTTTTGATCGGAATTGCGCTTTTGCTGATGGGCGCCCTCCCCGGGGAGGCGGACATTGTCGTCACGAAGGTGCTCTGCGATTGCGGTTATTCGCTCCTCGAACTCGCCGATGGAAAGAAACCTCGTCGGATCTATCACTATGAACATGGCCGCGTTACTGAACCACTCAGGATCATCCTGGCCAATGACAACCCCGCCGGCAAGACCGCCAAGTAGTTCGGCAATAATCGCGAGCCCGTAACCCTTATGCCCAGTGACACGCCCGCCGAGGGGTAACAGGGCTCCCATACCTTCCATGAATGACCTGGCATCGCTGACGGCCTTGCCCGAATTAGTGATCGTCCACTCACTATCGAGTGGTTCACCGGTGCGGTCATGTTCGCGGATGACGGAGCCAGAAACCTGGCTGGTTGCAAAGTCGACAATGATGTTGTGCTGCAGCGCGCTGAAGGTCGGCACCCCAAAGGCTATCGGGTTTGTCGACAGCTTACGCTCATGGCCACCAAAAGGTGCGACGTTCTTCGCACCACCGCCGGTATTGGTGAAGGCCAGGAAAACCATGTTCCTGCTGCTTGCTTCCTCTGCCCACTCTCCGAGTCGTCCCAGATGAGAGCCGTTGCGAATGGCGCTGACTGATATGCCGTGGCTGCTGGCATTTTCAATGGCAATATTTGTGGCTTCCTTTCCGGTCAATTGTCCAAAAGCAAGGCACCCATCTACTCGGCTGATACTATCAGTAATCTTTTCTGTTACTGGATTGGTAGAAGGATCGATGGCGCCGGATGAAATCATCTGCGCATACAGAGGCAGCAAGCCAATGCCATGAGTGTCATATCCGATCTGGTCGGCCTTAACTAAGGATGTCGCTACCAGAGAGGCAGTTTCTGGTGAAGCGCCGAGTTCACACAGAAGTTCACTGGCAAAAGGATGTACCTGTTCATAGTCAAAACGCATGGATCAGGATATCTGCGTTGGCTTTTTCCGGTGAGTGAAGAAACAAATTCTCAGGCGGAACCAGTCAACACTGGCAGACGGATGTTGTCCCTCGAGATAAGTGAATTGATTCTAGCACAGGATTAAATCAAGTAAGCTAGGACTGAATTTCACTCTCAGGGTCACACATATGGCTTCTCAAAGCACAACCAAAGAGCAGCTCTTCGAACTTCTCCAGCTAACGTATTTTAATGGCATAGATGGTGCAAATCCTGATCAGGCAGTCGAAGCACTGCACGAAAAAATCAGATGGAGGCACACCCAGGTGTGGGAACACGACGGCCATGACCGGAGTACCACGGATACGCTTGTTGGGCGTGAAACAGTTCGGGAATTTCTAACCCGCCGTATTGAGCAGATGCAGGTTGTGGGCATAAAGCACAAGGTGGGAAAGGTGCTTACGGATGGAGAATATGGTGCATTCCGAGCGGTGGTTGTGGGCCCCACTGGTAAATCAGTACCTTTCCTTGGCTGGGTAGAACTTGAGGAAGGCAAAATCAGCAGCTATATGGTCATGCCTGAATTGTAAAGATTATCAGCCGGCTTGAGGTGATCTCAAGCCGGCTGATTAGCTGAAAACCGATTAAGCTACGCGGCTCCGATAATGCAGACCGATGCCACGTTACTTACCGGGGAGCCACCCAGGTTATGGGTCATACCAATACTGGGGTTGGACAATTGCCTGTCCCCCGCCCGGCCCTGGATCTGAAGATACATCTCATAAAGCATTCTAATACCGGATGCACCGATGGGATGACCAAAGCATTTCAGACCACCATCGATCTGGCACGGAATCTGCCCGTCAGCGTCATAGAAGCCGTCCATGACATCATTCACCACGGTACCCTCGGCCGACAGGTACAGGTCTTCCATAGTCACCAGTTCGGTGATTGAAAAGCAATCATGGCACTCAAACATAGAAACCTGATCACGGGGCTTGTCAATTCCGGCCTCCTTGTAAGCTTTCTGGGCCGCGATTCTCGTGGTATGAAAATAGCTGCCATCCCAGGCGTTATAGGCCGCTTCTGTACCGTTGGATAGAGACAGCTGAAGTGCCTTGATCGTTACTATGTTGTCCTTGCCCATTGATTTTGCGATCTCGGGCGTGGTGACGATGGCCGCTGCCGCGCCGTCACTCACACCGCAGCAGTCAAACAATCCCAGGGGTTCGGCTATCATCGGCGCATTCAGTGCCTGTTCCTCGGTGATCGCTTTTTGCAGATGAGCCTTGGGGTTCTTAACGCCATTAGCATGGCTTTTCACTGATATATGAGCCAGGGCGCGTTTCAGATCTTCCTTGTTGACGCCATGCTTGGCGCCATAGGCACTTGCGAGTTGTGCAAAGTTACCCGGGGCAGACCCGGTTGCAGCCCAGAGAGGATTGAGCGTACCCTGCTCAGCCGCCGGCAGGCCGCCGTAACCGGTATCCTTCAGTTTCTCTACACCCAGTGCCAGTGCTATGTCACAGGCACCAGAAGCGACGGCATAGACCGCACCACGAAATGCCTCGGAACCACTGGCACAGAAGTTCTCGACCCGGGTTACAGCAATATTCGGCAAGCGCAACGCGGTTGACAGTGCAATGCCGCCCTTACCAACGTTAACGTTCTCCATTGCCGTGGAAAACCAGGCAGCATCAAGCTGACTACGGTCAACTCCTGCATCCTGAATAGCTTCTTCATAAGCCTCGACGATCAGTTCCTCTGCGCCTGCTTCCCATCTTTCGCCAAATTTGGAACAACCCATTCCAAGTATTGCTACCTTATCCTTAATGCCCGCTGCCATCACGATCTCCTAAAAGTGGACGTGTAAAATGTAATTTCCTGCAAATACTAGTTCAATAAATGTAATTTACGCTTTGATGATTCAATGTCAAACCGGAACACCCTTCCAGAAATACCGGATAAAGCCGCGGCTATGGTCAAATTCCTTAATCCGGAACACCATCTTCACCCTCGTGCCAACGTCGATTTCGCCAACTTCGACATCGGTAAAGTCAGACATAAACCGCCCGCCATTGTCGAATACGATCATGCCGTAGTGGGAAGGCGGGTTCATCGTGTAGGTTAGGTAATCAGCTGACCAGCTTTGAATCTGACCCGCTTCCTCAACAAACGAATAGGGTTCCTGGCAATGACTCTCATGGCACTGAGGGTTCACGCAAATATCCTGCCTCGGAAATTGTGCAGTACCACATTGGGTGCACTTGCCACCAATTAGACCAAGCAGCATATCCCGCTTGCGATAGAGAACCGTCAGCGCTGTCTTGCTGTCCTTCTCTGCCCGCATACCCTTCTCAAGGGTGACTAGGTCATTGAAGACAAGAAACTTTTGGTAATTGGTTTCTTCGCGCCGGTTAGCGAGACTTCCGCTAATGCCGTTACCCCCCCTTGAATTTGAGATCGCCTCAGTCACCTTGAACAGGAGAACATCACAGCCCTGACCGAAACCCACCAGCATGACGGTCTCTCCGGCCTTTGCATCTGTCTCCAAAAGGTTTAGCAGCATGACCAGCGGGTGTGCCGCACCTGTTTCACCACACTGCTGGTGCAGGGTGTCGCAAACTACGGTATTGTCCAGACCACTCTTTTGGACGATTCCCTGGACCGCACGGCCAATGGTTGCAGGCATAACGAAATGGTTAACGTCATCCGCCTTGATGCCTGTCTTTTCAAGCGCCTTCGCAATCGCCGGCGGAACGATCTTCTGATAGCCCTCATCCCTGATCCAGCGTTCTTCCCACTGGTAGTCAAAGTCCTCCCCGGCCCCCCTGAAATGATCAACGAAATCTACCGTAATTGAATGGCTACCCAGAAATTCGAGCAATGCATCCTTATTACCAATCTGAACCGCTGCCGCACCGTCACCAAAGGTGAATTCCTGAGGACTTGCTGACTTGCTTCTCCTGTGATCAGACGCCACAACCATTACATTGTCGAGTTGATCTCCTTTTACTGCTGCCAGGGCCTGTAACAGAGCAGAGGTTCCGGCCCGCTGTGATGAGGTGACGTCGAGAACTGACAAGTCCTCACCCAGGCTGAGTGCTGTGCTGATGATTCCAGCATTTTGCCTCTCCTGAAAGGGCAAAGTCGTGGATGCAAAATAAACAGCCTCCGGGATGACACCGCCACTCTTCAGGCAGTCTCTTACTGCCTCGACTCCCATCGTAATGGCGTCTTCATCCCAGTTACACATGGAGCGTTCACCCTTGCCCTTCAACGCTGCGCCTGGGTCCGCCCATTTGTGCGCACCAGCGATACTTGCGCGCTGCATTCTCAGTTTTGGTATATATCCTCCGAATGACGTAATACCGGTCATCAGCTTTATCCTCTTTTATTGCTACTAAGGTTCTCAGTTCTGGTCCGACATGGGCAGGCGCAATGAGACATTGCGTCCAGCTCCCAGAATATTGGTATCAACACCTTGGGGAGCGTAGGCAACCGAGCATCGGCGCTAATATATCAAATGAATCTCCCTATTGAGAGACATAAGACTAAAGAATTCCATCACTGTAGGATGGTTACGCTCTGCGCAGGTCTTTTCGATGTTGGAGATCGCCGCTGCCGTTGACGATAAGAATCCATCGATATATATTTCATGCTACCCGTAACGGGCATTTCGAAAACAAAGGCGAAACAGGCCGGAGCGGATCCAGAGTTCTGCCCTGTAGCCACTCAAGATTGCAGGGGTAAACTATGAAATTCTGGCGTTCCACTCTATGGACTCAAGCTGAGGATCTGTTAGATATAGCACGCGTTGCCGAGAAGGTTGGGTTCCACGGCGTAAACACCAGTGACCACATGGTCTTTCTCGAGAAACCACTCGAGTCACGGTACCCCTACAGTAGTGACGGTAAAGCCTGGTGGAACCCCTCTACCCATTGGGCGGACACCTGGGTCTCGATCGGTGCCATGGCGGCAGCCACTGACAAACTAGCCTTCACAAACGCCGTCTATATACTGCCATTACGCAACCTCTTCACGGTGGCAAAGGCTGTTGGGACAGCGGCCGTGATGTCGGACAATCGTGTATCACTGGGCGTGGGGATAGGCTGGCAGGAGGAAGAGTTCGACCTCGTTGGCGAGGACTTTCAATCTCGGGGAGACCGCTGTGATGAGATGATCGAGGTCCTGCGCCTGCTATGGAAGGGAGGGAGTGTTGAGTACCACGGGAACTTCTACGACTTCGGCCCCCTGGTCATGAGCCCGGCACCGACGGAGCCTGTGCCCATCTATATATCGGGTTACAGCAAGCCAGCCCTGCGCCGTACGGCACGGCTCGGCGATGGGTGGATTGTGGGTCCCGTGGGTTCCGATGCGCCCTACACATACGAGGATGTACCAGGCCTGTTACAGACGATTCAGGATCATCGGCGGGAAGCTGGTCGTGAGAACCTGCCCTTCGAGGTCATGGCGCCTGGTCAGGTTTCGCTCGACATCGACCACTACCGAATGATGGAGGACATGGGGGTTACATCGGTGAGCGTTATCCTAGGCGATCCTACGCCGCCGGTTTCTCTGCCCGGTCAACGCCAGTTCATGGAGGAGTTTGCAGACAAGGTCATTGCCCGTATGCGTTAACTATTTAAAGGATCTAGTACCGCCAACGGGGAGATGCAGGAAAGATCGAATATTCTGCCACGCCGTATCCACGCTCGCCGGTTTCTTCAACCTCGAAATCAAAGAAGCCCTCGTAACAGTCCAGCAGACATTCAGCATCATTTTCAGCGCGCATCAATCCATTCACTGACTGGGCGTATTTGCGCCCTGTCTTGACATGTATAACGTCACCATCGGGCAGCGTGAACTGGTAGCGGAAACTCATGGCGCTGCGCCCGTCTTCCTCCAGTCGACACTCGAGGCACTCGGCACCCTGAATAGCACGGCTTCCATTCTTATCGGACAGGAATCCACCTACCGGGACCTGATCCGGATTGATTCGCCTGCGTGCATCAGGATTCATAAGACCAAACGCATTGAGATGGAAGTTGTCTGTCTGTATCGACGGCCAATAATGCCCAAGGGTACTCGCTAGGGTTGGGCCTCGCTCAACTTCCCAGGGTGATCCGTGGGTGAAGCGGTCGGTCCAGGAATGATCACGATGTGAATAGCAATGAATCTGCCGTCGCCCCTGCCGTGGCCCGGCGCGCACTTCGAACTCGCCTTCGCAGAGCAAACCCTGTTCATAGTGTCCACCATAGACACCGGAATACTTGAGCGGATTTCCATGCAGGCAGTCGTCATAGTCGAATACGGGGAAGCGCCCTTTGAAAGTCACATCAAAGCCATACTTGTCATTATCCGCTTGGATCCGCATTTCCCGCTGCGGCTCAATGACCTCGTAGATCATACGGCCGCCATCGGACAACTGATCGAACTTGCCGATATCATGATAGGGGACCTTGTTGGCCCAGGGCATTGGAATGCCGTCGATCACGAGGCAGGTACTGAAGCGTGCATAGCCCTTGTTGGTCACATGTATATGGTTGATGCCGTGTACGTCGGCTTCCCGGTCAACAAATGAAAACCACAGATTGTCACTCCACAGGCCTTCAGTTCCTTCTGGAGCCGGGTGCAAGTACTCGTCGTCGTCTTTTATGGTCATTGAGTGTTGTCCTCGGTGTGTTGTTGCGAATGTTTGCTTGGCGTTACCGAACACCATAACAAACGCGAACTACTGTGAAAATACATCGGTTGCCTGGTGTGCCTGCGGATATCCCATCAGTAGTAAGCCATTTTACCCCAACCTTCTCACCTGGCGATCGCCTCTACCAACCCCAGGGTGCCCGTCATCATATTGTCGCCCAGCGGTGCCCCTGGAATGATGTTTGACGGGACTCTGCAAGTAGTGAACGATGCGCGCAAACACTTAGTCGTGTAGAAACTTCGGAAACTGAATAGCCTCTTTCATCAACTTGTCTTACAGCTTCATCTTTAAATTCTGGTGCGTAACGTTGATTACTCATATGACTTCCTCCTATGCTCAGATAATAACGCAGAGGTGTCTAATAGACCGTGGGAAGTCCATTAGTGCCTTTGTTCACGAAGGTAAAGTGCATATGGATGGGTTTCTGTCGTTAATTCTGGTGCCCACTAATTCCGGACATGGTGCTTGCCTCTTCACGGACCACACGCTCTGGATAAAGAGAATAGAAGAAGGCACCGACAAGACAAAAGGACCCCGAAATAGGTCCGATCAAAATTACGCCCATGGGTTCTTCCGCACTCCGTCCGTAGGCAGACAACAGAAAGCTCATGATAGCAGCAGAGGCCGCGTATACCCATTTGGTTAGCAGTCCCTGAACGCCATAGTACATGGCAGCACGGTTCCCGCCGGTTTTCGCCTGATCAAGATCAATTAACTGACCCAGGATCACCGTTGGTAAAATCATAACACCCGCGATGGCGAGCCCTTTTAGTGCTGTTAGGCCAACAATGACAATGAGGTTTAGCTGGTCACCGGGTTCTCCGGGTGAACTTGGTGTTAGCAATCCGTACGGCAACATAGCGATACTAAATGTTAAAACCGTAACTACCAGTGTTTTTCTGTGTTTGACATGCTCATTTGAGACTCCTTTGCTTCGGTTTAAATTAGCAGAAGTGTCTCTTAGCAAACAGGGCTAGGTGGTACCATATGGGCTGACGTCA
>PBRP01000098.1 GCA_002726655.1 Gammaproteobacteria bacterium | reverse complement strand
TTGCAGAATAACCATACCAATCCTTTAAGTAAGGAGCGAGAGAAGAGTTTATAGCCCATACACTAAAACCATAGATGAATGCAATAAGAGCAACGGACAAGACCTTTGGATTGCCGGTAGGCTCCCATGAACTCTCGCCTTTCACATTTCTCTTTTCAATGCCGCTCGGTTGAGAAACCGTGCCCTCAGCATCTGAATTTGTCACATCAATCACCTTGTTCCTCACTAGACGACAGTCAATGTAGCCTATTTTTTTAACGCCACGTATCTGCGCATTGAGATAAATGGTCTGGTGATGTATCCAAACGGATAACTAAAAACGTGTACCAGTTTGGTAAACGGGAAGTAAGCAAAAAAGAGAAGTGCAAATACGATATGCAGTTTATTAACAAGCGGAGCGCCAGCGATCATCGCAATATCAGGCTGTAATTTGAGGATACTCCCCAGCCAGGGCCCTGCCGCATAAGAGACGCCAAAAATCATTTCCACGGCGGATTGATAAAGTCCAAAGCCACTGATAATGATGAGAAGCAGAAGGATGATATAATCATCTGGCGTGCTCATCGCTTTGACTTGCGGAATAGTAAACCTGCGCACTAGTGCCCAAACTATTCCATAGAAGAACAGAATGCCACCACCTAATCCTGCCCATCTAAAAAAATCGACCCAGGAAACGAGGTTGTAGGCGCCTCCGATTAATCCCACAACATGGGCAATAAACAAAATGATTATGCCCCAGTGCAGACACAGAGACGCAGGGCCGATGGACGCGCGCCCAAAAAACCCGGTAGAGCGTGTCGTCCACAGGTAATCCCCTCGAGCGCTCCAGTCCCACTTGCCTCTGTGCCCACCCATCGTTCCGCTAAAGCCACGATAAATCAGACCTCCAAAAAACAGTGTGATGCTTACATAGGTAAAACCGATGAAAAAGAAACTATCTGTCATAGCCTTTCACCTCTGCTTTGGGTTTTGGCGGTATTATTCTTACTATCTCAAGAGTCTCGAGATTGATGATTTTCTCCAATGCGTCAAGGAGGTAGAGATAAGGTGTTTCCAGCTCTGCCAGTCGAGAACGCATCGGCGGAAGGAAGGGCAAAATGTACTCGTTCAGGAGTTTTCCTCTTATCGGATCATCGTCCGATTGCGCAGTCAGCGAAAGGAAGTCCACCATCAATGGCAAATAATCAGGTAACTCCGAGCCGTCTGGTATCTGACCAAAATGCTTATAGATGGCAGTGAGTTCTATCATGTACCCATTCCTGTCTGAAACTGCAGCATTGGCACAGGTGCTGGGCTCATCATAGCTGTGACTACCAAGGTAGAGTGCGCATTGAGGATCCAGTTCAAACAGGTCAATATAGTCCTCGTCCGAAATAATATTCTCTGCAAGGAAGCGGGACAACAATGTGGCACTCTCCCTGTCAATACGCTCCAGCCTTTTGACAACTTCCTCGCTGTCTCTCTTAACGTTCTCCCAGTCTTCAGTCGCGGGTGGACTGCACCACAGCTCTGCGATGCACCCATAAACATCGCTGAGTACTTGTTGCTGATTCATGCTATTCATAATCTTTCGAACCTGAGTGATACGATTTGAAGTAGCTTTTCCTTCTTTTCATCGGCGACCAGGGGTTCATGTGTTCAAACCCGGCGAAACCACGTTCGGTATATGGGCTGATGTCCGCGGCTTCACGTTTTGTTGTGGGAACGACAAAACGTTCATTGTAGAAAGAAAGGGATAATGCCCGTACTATTCCATCTGCCTCCTGCTCAGTTAACCCCACTCTGTCGAGCACGGCCGTGTTGGGCTTCCCGTCCACCCTGATGCTTCTCTGGTAGTGTCGTATAGCAAGTTGACGGAGAATCGTCTTTTTGACCACCTCGTCATTTCCTGCACCGAACATGCTGGCAAGATACTTGAAAGGGACTCGGAATTTGTCCAGTTCATCAAGATCAAGTAGCGGCCCCGATGACGGTTTTTCCATATTGAAAATATCTTTATCGGAGGGAGTGTCGATTCCAGCACTGGTAGTGATGGGTGCCAAAGGGGGAATGTAGAACAGGCTAGGCAAGGTCCGGAATTCCGGATGAAGCGGAAGCGCCAGCTCCCACAGCTTGACCAGTTTATAAATGGGTGAGCGTTGCGCTGCATCAATCCAGTCATCACTTATGCCATCTCGCTTCGCCGATTCTATTACCTCTGAATCAAACGGATCTAGAATGAGATCTCTTTGAGCCTCAACGAGATTTTCATCTTCCACCAACGCTGCTTCCTCTACGCGATCCATATCATAGAGCAGGACGCCAAACGAACGGATTTTCCCTACACAGCTGTGAAAACAAACGGGGGGGAGGCCTGATTCAATTCTCGGGTAGCAAAGAATGCATTTTTCCATTTTACCGCTGGCCCAATTGTAATAGGGCTTCTTATAAGGACAAGAAGAAACACAATAGCGCCAACTGCGGCATCTGTTCTGATCGATCAGAACGATGCCGTCCTCTTCCCTTTTATAGGCTGCGCCGGATGGACATGCGCCTGCGCACCCCGGGTTAAGGCAGTGATTACAGATACGGGGAAGGTAGAAATAAAAGACATCCCTGAACTTGAGCGTCGCTTCCATTTCTTCCTTGCTCATGTCGGCGAAATTCACGTCATACTTGCCGGTGATGTGCGTACCACCCGCATTATCTTCCCAGTTCACGCCCCAGTTAATGGGTACATCTTCCTGTTCGGTGACCATGGACTTGGGTCTTCCAACCGGCTGTTGTTTGCTCTGCTCCGAAGAATGCAAGTCATCATAGGTAAAGGTATATACATCGCCGTCACCGTAATAATCGGCCATTTCGGGCATGTGAGGATTGAAAAAGAGGTTTGACAGCATGGAAGCTTTACCGCCATAACGGAGTTTCAGCTTATTGCCTTGTTTCACCCATCCACCTTTCCATAACTCCTGGTTTTCCCATTGCTTCGGGTAGCCGATACCTGGTTTGGTTTCGACATTGTTCCACCACATGTATTCGGCACCTTCTCGGTTCGTCCACACATTCTTGCAGGCGACCGTGCAGGTATTGCAACCGATACACTTTTCCAGATTGAAGGACATGCTTAACTGTGTTTTTACTTTCATGGTCTTCTACTATGGTTTTGTGTCAATGTTTTATTCCGCTGGTAATTTATCAATTTCGCTTTCCTGATAAATCGGTCTGTTCTCAGCTCCTAGCGGCATCTTGCGGATGATGACTCCGTGATCTCGCTCAGATGGGCTGGTTCCCCAATAGTTTATGTAGTAGGAGAATTGCGCATATCCACCAATCATTGTTGCCGGATTCATCAGGATTCTGGTGGTAGCGTTGTTGTTGCCGCCGCGCAGATCGGATGCATTATTTTTCTTGGCTAGTGGCGAAAGAGGAACATTGATATGCCGCTCCACCTGGTGATAGGTGATTGCCATCTTTTTCGGTACCTGATGGCTTACTACCGCCCTCACAACCTCGATGCCATTCTCACAGAACATCTCGACCCAGTCGTTGTCCATGACGTCAATGTCGGTCGCATCATCCGGGTTGAGCCATACGGTGGGACCGCCGCGCGACATGTGCATCATCGGCCAATGGTCCCGGAAAGAACTGTGAATCTGCCATTTACCGTGCGGTGTGATGAAACGGAAGACTTTCGAATTGGGGCCTGCTTTGGCCAGATTCACATCTCCAAGCGCCACCGGGTCCAACGGCGGTTTATTGGTTGGCAAGGCCTCACCGAGTTCCCTTAAGCCCTGATGGTCATAATATATCTCCTGTCTTCCCGACAAGGTATGCCAGGGCTTCAGTCGTTCAATATTCATTGTCCATGGACCAAAGGTTCTCTGCTTGCCTTCCTTATCATGGAGCATGGCACTCCACTGTGGCGTAATATGGATTCTTCTCGGCTGTGATATGATGTCCTTGTAGTGAACCTTCCTGTGCTTGACCACTTCAACCATATCAGCAAGTGGCAATCCAACTTTCTTTTCCATCTCCTTGAAGAATAGTGAAGACAGTCGCCCGTTGAGTTCAGGCGAAATTTGAAGAAGAAGTTCACAGGCCTGTTCCGGTTTTTCGAAATACACACGCCCATCTTTAACGTCCAGAGCCTCGTTATGCTTAAGCTCCTCCTCCACGATGGGCGTCAGGTCCGTGTATTGACCCTTGGAACCGTAGCCCTTGGGCTTGCTAACAAGCGGGCCCAGGGAGACTAGTTTGTCGTAAACCTTGGTGTAGTCCCTTTCAACGATGGCGACGTTTGGAAATGTCTTGCCGGAGATTAGTTCAGTGTCTCCATTTTTCCAGTCTTTCACCTCGCCCATGGGTTGGGCGAGTTGGTCTGAGCTATCCATCCACAACGCATTGAAGACAATGTCTTTCACCGGTTCGGGGAAGTGTTTATGCGCCATTTCAGAAAATTTCTTGGCGATAAGTTTGAATGCTTCCCAATCGTGCTTGGCTTCCCAAGGGGGCTGTGTAGCCGGAGTCAAGGGGTGTACAAATGTATGCATGTCACCGAACGTGACATCGTATTTTTCGTACCAGAAGGCGGCTGGTAGCACCACATCTGAATAGTTGGCAGTCGAGTCCATGCGTATATTCAGATTCACCAGGAAGTCCAATTTACCTATGGGGGAATCTTCTTTCCATTCGATTTCCTTCACCAGACCCTTTGCCGGCTCTTCATCCCACATGACATTATTATGTGTACCGAGCCAGTGTTTGAGAGTTAGCTCATGCCCACGCATGCTGGTTCCAATGAGGTTGCCCCGGTAAACCGTGACCATCTTCAAGCGGTTTTCGGGCGCGTCGACGTCATGGATGGCGAAATTCAGCTTGTCTTCCCTGAACTGCTGCACAACCCAATCTTTTACTTCCTCATCTGACTTGCACCCTGCGGTGACGGCTTCTTTGTAGAGCTCCATCGGGTTCTTCTTGTCAATTTGGGGAAAGAAGGGTAACCATCCCAGCCGAACTGCTAGGGCATTCATATCGGCAGCATGATTGAATTCAGGTAATTTCTTCGCACCCGGTGCCCACTGGGTATCAAAGGACATGGGGTCATATCGCCACTGGCCGGTATGGAAATACCATAATGAGGTTGTATTCATCAACCGTGGCGGTCTGGACCAATCGAGGGCTCCACTCATATTCACAAATGCAGCGTTTAGGCGCGTGTGCTGGGTGCCGACATAGTGATTGAAATTACCACCATTGACACCGTTGCAGCCGCAAAGTGCCAGCATCACTGCCTGGTTACGGTAATAAAGTGATGCGCCATGGAAGAAGTGTTGTATACCGGGTCCGGTTATAAAAAGTGACTTTCCTCCCGTTTTTTCAGCGTTTTCAGCAAATTCCCTTCCCACCTGTATGGCAAGGTCTCTGCTGACACCCGTATGTGCCTCCTGCCACGCAGGGGTATAGGGTTTAGGATCGTTGTAATCTTCCGGGTAATCGCCCCCCAATCCTCTTGACACGCCTACCTGCGCCATCAAAAGATCAAAGGCTGTGGTAACCAGTATTTCCTTGCCGTCGCTACCTTTAATCCTTTGCGCTGGTACCTCTCGCAGAAGTTCTACCGCCTTCTGTCCTTTCCCTTCGGTCTCGCCGATGTTCATACTGTACGTATCGGAGAAATCGCCGAACGAAACCATTGCTTTTTGGTCTTCGCTACCGAGGAGGGTGAGCAGCGGGTCAAAATCTTCATTGGTAACAGCGTTCTTGAGCTGGAGGTTCCAGTTGCCTGTCGGCTCCTTCTCCCACCTGAAACCGACCGATCCGGTAGGAAGATGCAGCTTGCCATCGCCGTCGGTCATGATGAGTTTCCAATCGGCGTTTTCCTCGTCGGCGTATTCGGCAATGTCAGAGGCTCGAACAAACCGGCCCATCTGATACTTGTCGCCATCTTCGTCCAAGATCACCAGGAATGGTTGGTTGGTATACCGTTTTACATAATCGGTGAAGTAGGGTGTTTCTCTGTCAACATAGAATTCTTTCAGGATGACGTGGATACAGGCCATCAGGAAGGCACCATCGCTGCCCGGTACGACCGGCACCCAGGTATCGGCATATTTCGTAACGTCCGAGTAATTCGGCGACATCACGACAATTTTCGAACCACGGTATTTTGCTTCGGATAGAAAGTGTGTGTCAGCAGTACGGGTCATGTTGATATTCGAACCGGCAACAACCCAGTAGGTGCCAAGATACCAATCGGAACTTTCACAGTTCTCCGTTTGATCTCCAAACATGGAGGAAGAAACATGAGGGAGGTCGTGATACCACTCATAGTAGCTGCAGTAAATGCCACCTAACAGATTGTTATATCTGTGACCTGAAATGAAACTGAGCAAACTCATGGCCGGGATAGGTGAAAAGTTGGCCATGTGGTCAGCGCCATACTTTTTGATGGTGTAAATCTGGGCTGCGGCGACTAGTTCGACCGACTCTTCCCAAGTTACTCTCTTCCATCCAGCCTTACCTCGCGCGGATTTGTACTGTTTTGACTTCTCTTCATCCTCAACAATACTTCCATAGGCTTCAACGGGATCTTTTCCGTTCTTGCACTCTTCGGCATACAAATCCCACAACACTTTGCGTACGTACGGATACTTTGGTCTTAAGGGGCTATACGGATACCAGGAAGCGGTAACCCCTCTCTGACACCCACGGGGTTCAACATTTGGAATGTCGGGATCAATCTGCGGGTAGTCGGTTTTTTGAAGTTCCCAGCAAATAAGCCCGTCCTTTACGAAGACTTCCCAACTGCAGGCCATGGAACAATTCACGCCATGACCGGTTCGCACACTGTAGTCGTAGCTCCATCTCTTTCTGTAGAACTCCTCCCATGATCGAGAGTCCTCTGTCACGCTAAACCATTTGCTGCCATTTCTCATGATCTGTTTTCCTGGTACCTTCAGTTCTTATAAATCATCTGACGTCCACTTCCTTGCTTCCCGCCTTGAGTCCAATCAAGGTAAGGACAATCAGCACGACAATGCTTATGAGCACAGTCGGCATATATTGAGAAGGAAGGCCGGTTGCCACCTCTACCTGTTGTTCGGTGCTCTTCAAATATGCAATGACCGCTGATATTTCCGTCTCATTTAGGCCGAGAGGCACCATCGGAACATTGTTGGATTCCTGCAAGAGTTGAATCGCGATTGGATCTTTCTCAGCAAGTAGCACGTCAGGTTCTTTGATCTGTCTTACTAGCCAGCCGTCCTCTCTGCGTGAGGTGACCCCTGCCAAATCAGGTCCCACCGTTTTCCCCTTGCCAATGGTGTGACAAGCAGAACATCGAGTTTGAAAGATCTCCTGGCCGGTCTCCGCGGCCAAACCATGCTTGATCGGTCCCAGCCAAAGGAGAATCATAAGGATCCCTAGTGCTGAAACACGCCATGTCTTAGACAGGCCTCGACTCATCTCCGATGACTGTTTCTTGCTGTTGATCATTTGTGTTGGTTGTTCGATGGCAAACATTTAGATCTCCGACTAATCCGTATGTTTCTTGTTTGTTCCCACACCTGATTCAGACTCGTTGGCTTTAAGTGGCTGCTTGGCTAACGATGGTCCTGGTACACCACTCACCCGACCAAGGAAATCACACATTTCCATCAAGTCCTGAAAATATTGCTCCTCTTCTCCCTGAACATGCCGGATGTGCCCTCGCCATGCTGTGTCCCCATTATCAACATGTTCCAGCCAGATGCGGGCGACGAAAGACTCCTGAAGATGTTCATCAATCATGGCGCTGAGACCCGAATCTTGACCGTATATCCTGCATACGCTGGTGACACGCCAGTGACACAAGATTTCCGGCTTATGCCAAATCAATTGTCAATTAGCTGATAGTTCTCTAGGAGTGTTACATTAGAAGATGATCGAAAAACCCCACAATACGGGTGTAGCTTGATTGTGAAGCAGAGGGTTGAGTATGCAGTGCTAGCTACTTGTTTATACTTTCCCTAACACAATCAGCCCCGTTTAGAATTTGTTCATACAGGCGCTGGGTTTTGGGTAGGGGAGATGCGTCAAACTCCTGGGCCAGGATCTGCATGCATTGGCGATATTGAGCCAGCGCTAAATCGGGATAGCCGCTGCTTAACAGATGCTCCATTAGCGCATAATGGAAGTTCTCTCTACAGGGGTCAAAAACCAGTGCTTTGCGGCATATATGCACGGCCTCACTATACTGTTCAAGTTTCGCGTGGCATTCAGCGGTCCTAGCAAGCATCTCGAGATAAAGTTCATGCAGGCACCCCCGCTCTTCAGCGCACCAGTCTGCATAAACTTCTTCCTCCAGGTAATCACCCCGGTAGAGATGTCGTGCCTCGGCAAAGTGCTCCAAAGCTTCGCCCCACTTCATCTGGTCCTGCAAGCTGCGCCCTTTAGCGAACAGGCGTTCGAAGGTGTCCACATCGAGCCACACTGAATCCCGTCTAAGTATGTAGGTATCGCCTACCGTTTTTAATACATCATCACCTATGCCAAGAGCGCGCAGTTCACGGCGCAGACAATAAATGGCAACTTTGAGGCGGCCCAATCCCTGGCTTTCGTCTGCTTTTGGCCAGAGATAGTCAAGCAGACATTCACGATGAACCGGATGATCGAGCTGGTTGACTAAATACTTCAATAGTGCGACGGCCTGTTTGCGTTTCCATTTACCTATAT
>PBRP01000003.1 GCA_002726655.1 Gammaproteobacteria bacterium | reverse complement strand
GGGGTCCGTATCGGATATCTTTATAACTTAATTCCCGAGGGCTTATAGATATTTTAATCCGAAAAAGCTATCGTTGAAAACAATTCCGAACATAAGATCCTATTCTGTAATTTATTGGATGTTACGAGATGTCTTCTGCACAGGTATCAGGCGCCCATGGCACCGGGCAAGACGCTGAAATATTTACGCAAAATACCGGATACGATTTAGCAGATCATTTTCTTGCCTGTGCAAAACTAGGCCGGTATCTAACGGTTGCCTCGGGGAATCGTTTTGTGATTACCGATGATTTTCGTGATGTAAACCTGATTCATGAGGCCGCGGCCGTGGCGGCAATCTATTCCAAGGATTTTCTTGTCGCCCAGGCGGCTTTGATGCCGCTCAGCGGGTCCATTGCCACAATGCAGTCCAGTGTTCGGGACAAATATGAGCGATTGTTCCATCTAATCGAGGAACAAACTCTTTCAGAGGATGTCCGCTACACAGCGAAGTCACTTATTGAGTCCCGCTTCCGTGAATCGGAAATCAAAGCCATTGAGGCAGAACTCGGGGGTAAGATCAGTCCTGCCCGCATCCGCTACCGGGCGTTTTTGGATATCGTGAAGCAATTGATGGACCGTAAAATCGATGCCAAGACCTTTGTCGAAGAGTTCAAGGCCTTTACCCAGGATGTTGCCGGCCGGTTGGATTTCGGCATCTATTCATTTTGTTTGGACAGCCTGTTCCGCAGTCTCCAGGTACCGGCAACCGCCAAGAAATTATTGGTGCTAGAAATTATATCTTATCCAACGCTCATAAGACGTGAACTGCTAAGCAATATTCTGGCCTATCCCGGTCAGACGCGCGACTTGATAGAATTCGCTTCCTCCATGATCGAACGGCAACTTGATCCGGAAGCGGTGATCGAGATCGATCTTTTGAAAGGTCTAAAACTGCGCCGCTTTTCCATGGATGCCATCAGCCAATTGGCTACGAAGTCGATTATTCAGTCCATGCACTGAATATAACGTCTAATTTTCTCTTAGATAAACTGCCTGTGGAGGCGCGAAAACGCTCGTCCAGTGACAGCTTAGTATTTGGCGAGAATTACTTAAAATTTTAACTAAATTTTCGTAAAAAAATAGGGTTTGACATAGATAAGCTCGAAGTATTCACATTTTGGCCCATTCCAAGAGTACTTTCAACAAATTACCTGTAGGCCGGTTGTTAAAACGCCACTCACAGTTCTTCAAAAATAGTCCAAAATGCTCCTTTGGAACACCGTTAAACTTGCGCATATGACGCTTGGCCTGGTTCCAAAAATTCTCAACTCCGTTGATGTGATTTGTTTTGTCTGAAAACAGTTCAAAATGGTTGATATGGAGGTGCTTGAAGTCAGATACATCCAGTACGTTCTACCCTCGCCAGCAGTCAGAATACACAATGTTGTCCGGCACTACTTTGCGCTCAATGATGGAGTATAACGTCGTTGATGAAGCATCAGGAAGAACCTTCGTGTAGACCTTTCCACCGCGCTTCAAAAGGCCAAATACTGGGACTTTCCCAGCAGCGCCTCGAGCACGCTTTCCTTTGCGCTTGCCGCCAAAATAACTTTCAGCAACTTCGATCTCACCGCTGAAAACCGTGTCGGTCTCTTGCTCAAGGATTATAGGCAATAATTTCGCGCAACTTGTGAAAATAATAGGCGCTGGTTTTGAAGTTTACACCGGCAAGCGAAGCAGCACATCTGGTTGTCGTTCCAGCAACAAAGTGCTCCACTAGTCTATCCTGTTTGTGCCTGCTTAAACCGCTCTTCCTCATAATGCTCATGATAACACCTTTTATGTGTTATCTGGGACAGCCCCAACATTATTTATTGCTTTTACTTTAATTAAGAAACTATATGAATATTCATTAAGAACCAATTAGTTCCATGTTGTGGCCGAGGCAATCAACCTGTTTTGCAAACAGGGGTTTAATTTACGATTTCGAATATTTCCCACATTGTCCTTAGTATACCTTGATAAAAGTCTGCGAATTAAAAAAGGCGCAGATCACTATATCTGCGCCTTAAAATCAACGTACGGTCGAAATTAGCTTTTGAGACCGATGTTCTGAAAGCGTTTGTTGAATTTGGCAACCTGGCCTCCGCTATCGACCAAACGGTGTTCGCCGGTCCATGCAGGATGGGATTTCGGGTCGATATCAAGTTTCATTGTATCGCCTGCCTCGCCCCAGGTGGAACGGGTGGTGAAAGTCGAGCCATCGGTCATGGTGACCGTGATCTCGTGGTATTTTGGGTGTATATCTTTTTTCATCGCTTTTCTCCGCGGAAAGTGGCGCATTATATACCTAAGGGTTTCATTCGACGCAAGCTCTCACTGACCTGCAAAATAAAAGAGTTGGGTAACGCCAACGCATCAGGTTTTCTGTTTTTGGGTATTTGAGCCATCGCCGGTGTCGGAAACGGTTTGTTTGACGAGTTTCAAACTCAAAAGAAGAACCGCCAGCATCAAAAGGGCGCCAATATAAAACGGCCAGTCCCGCCCCAGAAAGGCAAAAAGATAGCCGGCGCCGATGGGGCCGAATACGCGAGACAAGGTCGAAGCGGAGCGCCCGATACCTAATACGCCGCCTTGTTGATCCGCCGGCACTTTCAACGATAACAGACTGTTGAGTGCCGGCGTTGAAATGCTGAAACCGTAAGCGACAATAATCATTGCCGCCAGCAGCAGCGGTAGATTATTGGAGAAGGGAATAATGGCAAGACCGATACCAAGAGCCAGAAATCCCTGCCTGATCATGCCGATTTCACCGATCCGCTTGGAGATTGGCCCGATGAGAGTGCCCTGAATTATGGCACTGATTATACCGATAAAAGCAAAGATATAGCCGTTCTGTTCAACGCCCCAGTCGAATTGCCGCTCCGACCACATGGCGAAGGTCGCCTCAAGACCGGCAAAGACGAAAATGGCAAGGAAGGTCAAGATGATTATGGTGACGATATCCGAACGGGATATTGTTTTCTTGAAAAGATTCCAGCGCTCCACGGTTGAGCGCTGAGCCATCTGCGACCTGATTTCCGGGGAGAGTGATTCCTTGAGCATAACAATGGCGCCCAGCAGAGCGGCGGAAGAGAAGCCGGCGGCGACAAAGGACGGAAGTTGAAAATTCGTGGTGGCCGGATCGCTGCCCGCCAACAAACCGCCGATTGCCGGTCCGGCAATAAAACCTAGTCCAAATGCCGCGCCGATGAGTCCCATTCCCTTGGATCGGTTACTTTCATCGGTGATGTCCGCCATATAGGCAAAAGCGGTGGAAATGCTGCCAGCCATAATTCCGGCAAGGGCGCGGGACAGGAACAGAGTCGTGAGATCGGTGGCCAATGCAAACCAGATGTAGGAAGCTACCGTGCCGGCGAGGGTAAAAATTAGTATGGGGCGGCGACCGTATTTGTCGCTCAGAAATCCCCAGAGCGGCGCCGTAACAAATTGGGTCGCCGAATAGATCGCCATCAGGGCTGTTACTTCTACCGGGGTCGCGTTGAAATGCTCACCGAAAAAAGGCAGCAGCGGAATGATGATTCCAAAGCCGACCAAATTGACAAAAACAATGACAAATAGAATGAGCATAAAAGACGTTCGAAGCTATGATAAATATTGAGAGGTTTGTATAGAATTGTTTGTCGATAGGCCAGACCTAGAAATCCGCGAAAGTGCAAAAGATCTAGAACATACCGAATTTGCTCATCGGTTTTGACTTAGCCGCCGCGTCAGTTTGTCCGTCAATCGAGGGGCGGCGCCGTCTTTATTCCAGGGACATTTGGCCAGACATACGGCGCAACCGTTATGCTCGTTGAAATACAAAATACATTTGTCGAAATCGATATACCACTTCTCAACGCCGCGGACCATTTCCTTTGTCGGGGATACCGCGTCAACCGGGCACCCTTTGGTGCAAAGCTGGCAATTGGTACAGAATCGGTCGGCGCCTATTTCAACCGGTTCGTCTTCGATCAAAGGTACATCTGTTAATACATAGGCGAGCCGGAACGATGATCCATATTGCCGGTTGATGATGGAGCCGTGCTTGCCGAGTTCGCCAAAACCAGCTTCCAGCGCGGCCGGTATGATAAGCATGGATCCCGCCCGCGGGCCGCCATGATGCTTCGCCGTCCAACCTTGTTCCTGTATCCAGGAAGCCAATTTATGGGAAGCCCTGGCGCCGCGGCCGTATTGCGTCTGCACTTCAACTTGTGTGCGCGGGCCGGGTGCATCCAAAATTTCTTCGAAAACCATGGCTAGGCCCAGGATGACAATCCATTTTTCTTTAACTTCGAAGCCCTCAAAAATCCATTCAGGCCGAACCTTGGCAATACCGACCAGATCAGCCTCTCTTTCAAGGGCGGCCTGTTTAAGATTTTCTGTCCACTGGGTTGCCGACCAATCGGGTTTCTCCTGGGTGACTTCGGATATCGGTGTAGCCATCACCTTCATGGTTTCTTCCCGGATCGAGCGCACCTTTTCAGATCGCCCGTTTTTATAAAACCAGGCTTGCAGATCACCATGGGCGATGCGTTCCGGATCATGCCAGAAAATTGGTGTTGGCTGGCGAATTTCGGTTTCACCAACGCCATTTATTTTTTTACCCGTGATGTCAGGCAACAGTGTGAGCTGTTCGGGGTTGGGTGTAAAGTTGCTGGCCATGTTCGGGTGGTCCTAGATTTAGCGCTGGGTTAGCTTTAGCTCGATCCGCCGATTGCGTCGGTTGGCGATCTCATCTTCTCGCGGATCAATGGGCTGGAATTCGCCAAAACCGGTAGCTGCGAGATTAGTTGCAGGTATCCCCTGGTCAACAAGAAATCTCACCACCGAAATGGCGCGGGCAGTAGAGAGCTCCCAGTTTGAAGGAAAGCGGGAGGTTTGAATAGGTACTTTGTCGGTATGACCGTCTACGCGCAAAATCCAGGAAATTTTCGATGGAATTTTTTTTGTGATATTTTTAAGAAGCTCCGCCAGTTGAAACATTTGGGCAATACCTTCCTGTCCCAATTGAGCTGACCCAGTGCCGAACAGGACCTCGGATTGGAATACAAAACGGTCGCCGACGATCCTTATGCCTTTCTGTTTGCCCAGTATCTCCCTCAGTTTTCCGAAAAATTCCGAGCGATAACGGGACAGTTCCTGAACCTTGCTGGCCAAGGCGGTGTTCAGACGTTTTCCCAGATTAGCGATACGCAACCGCTGCTTTTTGGCAATTTCTTCCGAAGCGTCCAGTGTCTTAGCGATCAGAGCAATCTGCTGGCGCAACTTCTTGATTTGCTGATTCAACAAGGCAACCTGAGCACGGGCGGTTTTAGAGATTTTTTTTTCGGTAATGATTTGCTCATCCTTGTCGGACAATTTGATCAGGGCTTCTTTGACCTTATTTTCCAAATCCTCCCGTAGTGCCTTGAGAGATTCGATGTTGTTGGTGAGGTCGCTTATTTTTGATTTGTCGGCTTCGGTGTTTTTGAAAGCGCTGGCCAAATCTACCTTTAGTTTAGTTGATAATTCCTCAGCCGTTTCCGCGTCCAAGGTAATGGCTTTCAGCTGTTGCACTAGGTCATCGCGGGTGGCGACAGACACCGACAGTTCATCCGAGAGCTGGGCGACATTTTTCCTCAGGTCCGCATTGGTTTTGCGCTCAAGATTGAGCAAATCAGCCAATTCCGTTACCTGACTTCTCAACCTGTCCAGCGCTTGATCTCGGCCGGACAGTGCTTCGCCCAAAAAGAACTGTGCGATGACGAAAATCATCAGCAGAAAAATAATTACCATCAGGAGAGTCGCCAGTGCGTCGACGAAACCCGGCCAGATATCAGTGCGGTTTTGTGATCGGCGGGCGAGATAGGCCATGGCCGCTATTCCTAACCCAAGGTAGGGCCGGAGGACTGATTTGAACCGGCGGCGATGGTACGCGCCAACAGCTTAATTTCGCTTCTGACCTGTTGGATCACATCATCCCGGCCGGCAGCCTGTTCTTCAAGCATGCGGGCCACATAGACATCCAGATTTCTTATGTGTGTCTGGGTGGCTTCGTCGAGACCGGCGGTGTTCTGGGTGCTGGACGTAACCAGGCGATCCAGAATAGCCCTCAATTCGCTCTGATTTTCCGTCAGCTTGACCAGAAGGTTTTGCTCGGCGCGCATCTGATCGCCAAGTGACCCCAGGCTTTCAGTCAATTTCACCAGACTGTTATTGCTGGCGATATTGCTTTCTTCCCCTCGGGCCAAGGTGCGCTGTAGATTTTGCAGGCTTTCGGCGGTTTGTTCCAATAAAGCCTGAACATATGCCGGTACCGACTGTTCACCTTCTGCGGTCAAAGCTCCTGAAGACAGGCGGGTCAGGCTGGACAGCCATTCCTCCAGATCGTTGTAGAACCGGTTTTGCGCTTGGCTCGCCTGGAGGTCGAGAAAGCCCAGGAGCAATGACCCTGCCAGACCGAACAACGAAGATGAAAAGGCTGTGCCCATGCCGCCCAAGGGAGCCGCCAAACCTGATTTTAGGCTTTCGAACACGGCTGCCATATCGCCGCCGGTGACTGTCAGGCCGCCGATTACATCGCGGATTGATCCGATGGTTTCAAGTAATCCCCAGAAGGTTCCCAAAAGACCGAGAAAAATCAGCAGACCAATGGTGTAGCGCGACAAATCCCGCGATTCGTCGAGCCGCGATGCAATGCCATCCAGCAGGGACCGCATGGACAGCGTCGATAGGCTCAAACTGTCTTTGCGCTCGCCTAGCATGGTCGCCATCGGCGCCAGCAGTTTTGGCGCCCGTGCTTCGGATAGCTGGGCTTGGGATTTGCGAAAATTTTCAATCCAAGTAACTTCCGGATAGAGCAGAAGAACCTGGCGGAAATTATAAATAACCCCGAGCAGCAGGACGCCAATGATCAATCCGTTGAGGCCGACGTTAGCGGCAAAAGCATTTTGCAGTGGCGCCAGCAGAAACACGCAAACCAACGCCACCGCAATAACGAATAAAATCATGCGGATAACGAAACGCTGCGGATTATTCACGAAGCTACCTCAATTATTAAATGACACCGCTTACCGCGGCAATACGCGCAGATCAACGCGATTGGGTTGGCCATCCGGGACTTTGTTGCCAAGGGCGCGGACATCGATGCGCGTACTGCGCACCCCTTTGGATATCAGGAAGGTCCGAACGGACAAGGCGCGGGAAAGCGACAGCCGCCGCGCTTTGCTGGCCGACAAATTAGGCTCTCCAGCATAGGCCAGGAGTTGCATGCGTCTGCTCGGGTCGGCTTTTAAGCTGGCGGCCATTTTTTCCAGTGTTTTTCTGCCGGCGTCCGACAATTTGGCGGCACCGGAGGCGAAAGTTACATTGGTTGCCGGTTCGGCTTTGCTGCCGCTGGGCCGGGAGGCCTGCTCGGTCGATTGGCTCGATGGAGCAACTTTCTTTTTAGCCGCAGGTTCAGGGGCTTTGATGGCCGGCGGGGGCGGGGGCGCAGCGCTCGGTTTTGGTGCGGCGGGTTGCTTTACTTCAGCCATTTTAACTTTCGGTTTTGGCCTTGCCTTGGGTGCCGGGGCCAATTTGGTGGCCGGTTTAGGCGGTGCGGATTTCATCACCGCCACCTTTTTCTTGCGGATCATCTTAGCCCGTGTTTTCCGTGTTTTCCGTTTGGCCGTGCTGCGCCGTGTCGGTTTTTTCAATTTTACCAGCGGAAGATCGACTTCACCAAAACCGCTGGCTGACGGCGGGCGTGTAGCCAAAATACGCGAGCGCGGCATTCTGTTGGGCGGATCAAGAATATCACCGGTGAGACTCGGCAGCGCAACTGAACTTGTTGGCCCCGGTCCGAAGCCACTGTCACCCACGACGCTCATATCAACCAATACTTCGTTGTTGGAATTCCAGGGTCTGAGTTGGGCATTGGCGCCGGTGTCAAAAAATACGAAACCCGCGGCGGCGATCATGGTAGCAACGGTGATTGTTGACAGCCTATTGATAAGACTTTTTGGGTGCATCATTTTGAGCTTTCCCCTCATAAAATGAATTGCTGTTCATCCCTATAGCGCTAACATACCCAAGCCACGCACGCCGTTCAACCAATCAATGGCAACTTTTAGCGAGCCAATACTTGGCTCCTGTGACGAATTCACTAGAGGATGGATATGTCGAAATTGTGGCGGAGTCAGCGCCCGGCGAAAACTACTTTCCTGCCTGGCGGAGAATATCGCCTAATTCCTGATGGATATTGGGGTTGGCGGCTAGGATCGAACCGCTGCCCAGCATGCGGTCACGGCCATCGAGTTCGCTGACTATGCCGCCGGCTTCACGGACAAGGACAATTCCGGCGGCGATATCCCAGGGCTCCAGGCCGGTTTCCCAGAAACCATCGAACCGCCCGGCAGCCACGTATGCCAAATCCATCGCGGCGCTGCCGAATCGTCTGATCCCGGCAGACGCGGCCATGACCGCTTTCATTTGCGCCAAAAATATATCGTGATCCTTTTCCGCTCCCCGTCCCATAAAAGGAATGCCGGTGGCGAAGATCGATTGGCTCGGGTTGGCGCGGCCGGAAACGCGGATGCGGTGGTCATTCAGATAAGCGCCTTGGCCTTTTTCCGCCCAGAACAGTTGTTCATTGATAGGCTCGTAGATAACGCCGGCGATCAGATCACCATGTTCTTCCAAGGCGATGGACATCGCGAAATGGGGGATGCCGTGAACGAAATTGGTGGTGCCGTCGATCGGATCGATGATCCAACGCCGGTCGGGGTCATTGCCCTCGACTTCGCCGGTTTCTTCCATAAGAAAACCGTAATCAGGCCGGGCTTCGGTCAACTGTTCCCGGAGAATTTTTTCTGTCCTGATATCGGCGGCCGTAACGAAATCCGCTGGTCCCTTCTTGGTGACCTGTAGCTGATCGACTTCGCCGTAATCCCGCTTGAGCTTATTGGCGGCCCGGCGGGCGGCCTTGATCATAACGGTTATATTGGCCGACTGAACGGGCATGGTAATAAGGCCTTAGGTTAAGAGACTAGTCTTTGGCGCGCTCGACGTAAGAACCGTCTTCGGTGGCAATGACGACACGCGTGCCCGCTTCGATGTGGGGCGGCACCAGAGTCCGGTCGCCGTTTTCGAGTACCGCCGGTTTGTAACTCGATGAGGCCGTCTGACCTTTGACCACGGCATCTGCTTCAGCCACTTCCAGGGTGACGTGATCGGGTAGCCGAACACCCAGGGGCTCGTTCTCGAAACTTTCGATCATCACTGCCATGCCATCCTGCAGATACACCACCTGATCTTCACCAATGGCTTCGGCACTCAAGGAAATCTGGTCATAAGTTTCGTTGTCCATGAAGGTATGCATATCGCCTTCGGCATAAAGATATTGAAAATCCTTCTGATCCAATCGGACTTTTTCGACTGTTTCCGAAGACCGGAAGCGTTCATTCAGTTTTGTTCCGCTGCGGATGTCCTTCAGTTCCACCTGCAAATAGGCGCCACCCTTACCGGGCTGGGTGTGCTGAATTTTGACCGCCCGCCAGAGGCGGTCCTGATGTTCGATCACGTTGCCGGGCCGGATCGCATTGCCGTTAATCTTCATGGGTTCTAACCGTTAAATATCGTTGAAATTCATAGGGGCGCGGAACCTATCAGGTTGCACCCGGACGGGCAATGTCTTTAGGGGGGGGGAGATATAGTTAGTGCAGCGAATACCTAATTTTATTTAATGGGGGTAATTTCACCTCTGGCAACTCCGTAGTCATGGAGAATTCAAATCTGGTGGTGGGGAGCTCATGGCAACTTCGTTACCCGCAGACAGACCTACATTTCCCAATACCGTCAGAGATAATAAACTTTACGGAAGGATATTTCACTTCGAGATCACTTAAATCTTCTCCTGATCCATTTTCTACAATGAAAACTTCGACTTTCGATTTCTCATGATAAAGAAAGAGGCTTTCAAGCATCTTCT
>PBRP01000097.1 GCA_002726655.1 Gammaproteobacteria bacterium | reverse complement strand
CTTACTTCCTCAAAAATTGCCGATAAAAAATTCATGGTGCCCCCAACCCTGGATCAGGTAGAGGTGTCAAGGCTGCAGGAAGTACCTGCTCACCAGCGCCGCATTGAATCCCTGACCTTGAAACAGGTCGGCACGATTGCTTCCTGGGCAGCTAAATCAGAAGCCTATTTTGGCTCTCACCAGGATATCGAGTGGGCCTTTGAAAATGACAACTTTTACATGCTGCAGTCACGTCCCATTACCATCATGGGCGAACATGACGACCATGTGCCTGACGGCAAATATGTGCTGTTCAAGCCGGTAGCGGAAAATTTTACCGACCCACTGCTTCCCCTGTCGCAGGATATTCTGGTGAAGCTAGCACCCATGATGACCGTTATCTATGGGCGAATGTATATGAAACTCTCCCATTTCAAGACAATGGTACCTCTGAAGATCTCCGATGTTGACATGGCCACGATGGCCTACCTGGGCGACGTCAAAGATATTAAAGCCCGCGTATCGGTGCTAAAGCTCATTGCCCTGGCTCCGGTCACGTACATTTTCTACCTGGTTTTCGGCGTACTGTACGCCCGAACCAGCCATATGCCCGACGATTTTATGGACAGCTTCCGCGACTATTTCCACCGGGTTTCGGACGACCCGACCATCTCGGCACCCGAAGCGATGGCAAAACTATTCCTGAAACCCAGTTTTTTTGAACCCATTGGCAATATGGCAATCCTGGTAAACATATCAGCGTCTCGATATTTTCTACTCTTGGAAGTGCTCGGAAGATTGCTCAGGCGGTGGCTGCCCAATCTGCGCTCCGATGCGCCCTCGTTACTGAGCTCAGGCACCAAGGGCGTATTATCGACTGAAATGGGCAGGGAGATTTGGGGTCTTGCCAAGATCATCAAGCAGGATGCAGCCCTGTCAAATATCATCCTTACGCAGGAGCCGGACAAGGCTCTCACAACACTGCAAGGCCAGGAGGCAGGAACGGAGTTCACCGGAAAACTGGCAAGCTTCCTCGGTAAACACGGTCACCGCACACTCAAGGAATTTGAATTGAATTCGGTTCGCTGGGAGGAAGACCCTTCACCGGTGATTGCCATGATTCGAAATTATCTGCTGGCAGATGCCGACCCGGACGCTTCCGAGGCCAGAGTTCAAGATCAACGGCATGCCTTGCTTGAAGAGGTTAAGGCTGGACTCACATCTCTCCCGCTTGAGAAACAGCTAGGAATTCGATTCAAAATCATTTCCACTATCCGGGACAGGAGTAGGTATTTTATCAAGCTGAGGGAGAACTCCCGTTTTTATCACATCATGGGATTCTATGCCGTAAGGAAGAAGGTGCTGCAAAGTGAAGCTGAATTAATCGGTAAGGGTGCGCTGCGGTGTAAAGATGATATTTTTTACCTGCAATGGCGCGAAGTACAGGATCTCCAGGCTGATAAAAGGACCTGGGCTGACGTCGAAGACCTTATCCGGCTACGCAGGATGAACCACATTCGGCTGACGAAAATGCGGCCACCAAAGACTATTGGCGTCGACAATTCTGAAACCGAAGCGGAGGAAGTTTCTGGAAACAAAATCTCGGGACAAGGTGCTTCACCTGGCTCCTACCAGGGCACGGCTAGGGTAATCATGGATCCGGCCACGGATGCTGAAATCAAACCAGGCGAGATACTCGTTGCCCCCTACACTGACCCTGCCTGGACCCCATTATTCCTGACGGCAAATGCGGCTGTAATCGAGGTTGGCAGCTATCTTTCGCATGCCGGCACTATCGCACGTGAGTATGGGATGCCATGTGTGGTAGATGTTCTGGGTTGCACCAGCCGCATAGCCAGTGGCGACCTGATTCAGGTTGATGGCGGCAGTGGTACAGTGACATTACTAGACCACCAGATGCCGGAATCCTCATGATACCTGAACTCCTGTGTTTTCTACTTGGGGTACACCTATCCGTGATGCTGGTGGCATCATGCTATCGAATGATTGATCTCTGGTACCGAATTGGCGATTTCATATTCCGAATCCTGGCGCGAATAGTCGTCATCACAGCTCTGAATGCAATTTTTATTTTGTCGTTTCAGGGAGATTTCAAGATTGCTCTTATCAGTGGCCAGCTGTTCTTTTTGGCATTTCATATTGGATTTTTCTGGTTTGGCAGAGTCCTAGTGACCCTGCTGACCAGGTTTAAGAGCTTCTAGGATGGATACTTCCAATATAATGAAAGGGATCTTTATCTTTCTGGTGCTATTGATCGCCACCGCAATTAACCTGGAAGACAACATAATCGCGAGACTCGGTTTTGAGCCTACCTACCTTTATTATGGCATTGGTCGCAATGGTGATGACGGGACTGATTATGCACCGGGACCTGGCACTGGTTGTCCTGATCTTGTTCCTCAGTATTGGCGCAAATATGCCAGCTGAATTCATGCTGAATTTCGGCATTGATCGTGACATCTTTACAGGAATACTTGGCGCCATCATACTCCTGCCACTGATCGCAAGAATTATTTCCTAACCGCTTTGCCCCGCCTTTTTGTCATCGAGTGGCAGTTCAGGCATCTGCATCTCTGTTGCACTCGGGATACTGGTCATATAGATAACACCCCCATGGGGCTGGTCCATCTCACCCTTAAAGAACATGAACTCAAACAGTTCGTCGGCAAATTCCTCAGATACAACCACTTCCAGTACCTCCTTCTCCTGTTGTTCACCGATGCCTCGAGCCGAAATCCGTGAGAATCGCCCTACACCACGTGCAAAGTGAAAATTTACACTATGATTTTCCTTCTCCTCTATCAGCGCCTGCTGCAGACCATGAGCGCAGCCTTTGGGCAAAATACAGGTTATCAATTTAGCGTTGGTTAGTTTATTTTCCATACCTACCTACAAAGAATGTGGCTAATTACCCGTGATGGAGGAATTTCGCTTGATCGGAAAATCCAGGCTGACGCGGCTCATGCCTCTGCTTTCTCGTTAATGCTCTCAATAACATCTTTGGGAATATAGGTTGCGGCTTTGTCAAGCTTGGTTATATAAATGATCCCGCCACCTGGGACATCCAACTCTCCGGCGAAGTACATCCTTTCAAATATCCTGTCTGCCTGGTCATCAGCCACGAGGGAAGTGATGATTTCCTTCTCCACGTCCACGGCCAGCCCAAGAATACCGAGCCTCTCTCTTACTCCGCTGCCGTAACCATAATAGATAGTTGCACCCTGTGCTCCCGCGTCCTGTGCAGCCTTCACCACCGCGTCTGCCTTGCCTCGCTGCACAACACAGGTGATCATCGAAACATCCTTAAGGACAGTAAATTCTCTTGCATTCATAACATGGGTTCCCCCACTAAACTTTCGTTATCTTCCTGTTCATCTCGCGCATAACGCCTGGAGATCTTCCACTTGATATATACACCGGTGCTTAAAACAGCAACGATTGGGCCAATAGACGCCATGGACAAAATACCAAAACCCTCAACCGCCCCAACGGCATTACCAAACCCCAGTCCCATCGCCAGTACCAGTGGTACCGTTACGGGTCCCGTCGTTACACCAGCACTATCCCACGCTATATTTACAAACTCTTCGTTGGAAATAGAAGTCAGGAATATGGCCAGTATGTATCCCGGAATCAACAGGTATGCAATTGGTATCTCAAATATGATCTTTGCCACGCCGATGGATATTCCAAAGGCAACACCCAGAGAAACGGCGTACATCAATGTCGTCTTTTTAAATGACCCGTTGGTCAGGTTTTCAACGGTCATGCCCAATGCATTTAGCGCGGGTTCTGCCAGGGTTGCGCCAAACCCCAGCAACCAGGCAAAGGCAAGCGCGATGAATATGCCCAGTGCTACAAAGTACAGGGGTGAGTCCTCCACCGCCTCAATCTCCGTAAATGCAGCCGGAACTAGGCCACCGCTCTGCCCGCCCAGCTTTGACAAGCCGTAGCTCAGACCAAGATTGAATACCACCATGCCGAGGACGCAGAGAAATATACCGAAGAACATAATCGTCGGATTTGGCAGCTTCTCTTTGAGCAATACCGTCATCACAAGTAACAGGAATATGACAAGGGGGACGATGGCTCGAATCCCACCAACAATTTCAACCCCTGGAGTGGATTCATACCAGGGCACAACATCGGTAACAATCTGTGTCTGCTGTGCGGCTGTAATAATCATCTCTGGCGTATATTGACCCGACACGTACATGGTCAAGAGCATTACAGCAACGATTGGGAACAGAGAGGCCAGTGTAACTATGCCAAATCCTGACAGGGAGTCACCACCCTTTCCAGCAGCATGTGCGATGCCGATACCAAGGGATAACACGAGGGGCACCGTCACCGGGCCAGTTGTAACCGCCCCACAATCAAACGCAAGTCCGAGCACTTTGGACAATTCCTCATCCATAGCCATGTAGAGGCTTACCAGCAATACCGGGGCCAGGGTCATATAAATAAGCGGCTTCAGGCTCCAGCCGTAAATGAAACGTATAGTCCCAAGCACCGCGGCCAGTCCCACGCCCACACCCACCGAGAGCACCAGAATACCCGCCCAATCGTTAAGTATCGAATACAAATACGGCGCCCGGTTGACGTCAACCAACGACCCAGCGGTCTGCAGGGCACCTATAGCCGGTTCAGCAAAAGTTACGCCTATACCAAGTAGGAATACGACGACAAGAACAATGCCGAGGCTCACTTTCGCCGGTAGGGATATACCGAGTGATTCACCGAAGGGCATAAGGCCAACCTTCAAGCCCTCCATGAAAATCATCAGACCCACTATGACGGCGACTAGACCCCCGGTGATAATCAAGGAATCTTCGACTGACTGTCGTAAAATAAACATTTGAAATAATACAAGGTAAACGGCCAGCGGCGTGACTGACTTAAACTGGTCCATAAACCTGACGGAGAGATACGGCTTTAGTAGCCGGTAAACATCACCTGATTCAATTGCCAGGGATTGAGGACGGTGGGGAATCTCATTACCATCCGCATCATATTCGATCGGCGGAGCCATCTTATTGTAGCTGAGCTGATCCGTATGGACATTCAGGTGACGAGCAAAACTATTGAACGATATTTGTTGCGTCACTACCTTCCCCTGGTCACCGTCCTGTAAGTAATATAGCAAACCCCGGTAAGTCTAATCAAAAATGGGTGCTGAGCACGCCCAATTTGTTACCTATATTGAACCACCCATGCTTTGCATTGCAGGTGACACAAATTAAAATGGCAGTCCGTAACTGGCGGGGATTATTCCAGTGTAATAGTGTCTATTCACTGCCGTAAACACATACCCGGTTTCGGCCCTTCGCCTTTGCACGATAAAGCGCGTCATCCGCCTGGCTTATCAGGTCACGTGGGCGACCATGCTCGTCCGGAACTACCGTACATACACCAATACTGATTGTCACACCAATATTGTTCCCATCAGCGTTAAAGACGCGTCTGGCCACACCTTCGCGGATATGTTCTGCCAGGTGATGTGCGTTCTCAGACGATGCATAGGGCATAATCACAACAAATTCCTCACCACCATAGCGAGCAACCACATCAGAGGGCCGGTTTAGCATCATATCAATAGCTCCAGCCACTTCGGCCAGGCATTCATCCCCCGCCAGGTGGCCATGGGTATCGTTAACTTTTTTGAAATGATCAATATCCACCAATAGCATTGAAAGACTATATTGCTGCCTCTGGGCACGTTTCCATTCCTGATCAAAAACCTCATCAAAATACTGTCGGTTTCGTATTCCGGTGACCGGGTCAATCGTAGTGATTTCTTTCAACACGGTATGCGCGCGCGACAGCTCATCGAGTGTTTTTTTAAGCTCTAGCGTTCGGATATCCACTTCATCTTCCAGCTGTTTCTTTAACAGTTCCTGTTCATCAAGCAGGTATCTGTTCTCCATTGCTACTGAAGCCTGGGAACTCAGCGCCTCTATTAGCGGTCTCACCTGATCTGAAAAGGGAATGACCTCCCCCTCCTGTGATCGCGCATTTAGCAACTGCAGCACGCCCATCACCTTTCCCGAGAGTGTCTTCAGTGGAATAGTCAGGAAGGAAGTTGAGTGATAACCAGTCATCTCATCGGATCGCCTGGTACCCGAAAAATCAAAATCATCAGAAGCATAAGCATCATCTACGACAAGCGTCTCTCCAAGAATCGTCGCACGGCTTACAATATTCGTCATGTTCTGTTCACCTGACTCTGTCAACAGCGGTACGTCCGGCAGAGCTACCGGGTCTCCATTTGCCCCGCCCTGGAATATATTCAAGGTATCATTGAGAACAATGGCAAAACTCAGCGATTCATCACTGTTCTTGAGATAGAGCGTACCCGCATCAGCATTTGCCACGGCTTTTGCTTCCTTGAGGATGCGCTCCAGCAGGCTATCGATATCCTTCTCCGCGGATATAGCCAGCCCGATTTCAATCAGGCGTTGAAAATCAGCACTTGTGATTACACTGCTCAACTAGGTACCCAGTTTTCCTTCCATGAATTCACTTTCCGCTCTATAGGATTAGCTCAACTGAAGAATCACTTAGGCGCCAGTCAAGCCCGCCCCACACGGCGGTTCAAATTATACTGAAGAATCTTACCTATCTATTTGTTTTTTAACAATATTATATTCTGGTAAATAATCCTCTCTGATTAGGCCTGTTAAACCCGGAATGTGATCGAATCAGTCGCGAGCAAGAAAAATTCGCGAGATGTCTAGCCTCGTACAGGGCCTACCTGTCAAGAAAAATGAGACTGACCTCTGGTACATAGGTAATGATCACCAGCGCAACCAGTAATACCAGCATGAAAGGGATGGTCGCCTGGTAAAGCTCTGTGATTGGCCGTTTGAATCGATAACTGGCGATAAAAAGATTCATGCCAATAGGCGGGGTGAAATATCCAATCTGCATATTTGCCAGAAAAATGATACCCAGGTGTACCGGATCAACGCCAAATTGCAGTGCCATCGGTACTATCAGAGGAATCATGATAACCAGCGCGGAAAATATATCCAAAATGGCGCCGAGGGCAAGCAGGATAAGGTTAAGCAGGATCAGAAAAGTGATTTTCGATGAAATAAAGGTCTGTATCCACTCAAAAAGCAACTGCGGGACCTCAGCATCAATCAGGTAGTTGGTGAAAGCCAGTGAAACCCCCAGGATTAGCAGGATTCCACCCACCATTATCATGGATTCCCTGACTACTCTGGGCATATCGAGATATTCCACTTCACGATGAATAACCACTTCGACTAGTACCACGTAGAATGCCGTGACCGCAGCTGCTTCGGATACTGCGAAAAAACCTGAGTAGATTCCGCCCAGGACGATGACTGGAAGCGGCAGCTCCCATTTCATTTCCTGCAATGCGTGCCTGGCTTCCTGCCTGTTGAATTTTCCCGTTTCAATAGGTTGACCGCGATGGGACCAGATACTGAACAGCGTCAGTAACACGATCATCAATAGGGCTGGGAGAATGCCTGCTATAAACAGTTCCTGAATCGTGAATGGATTTGGGAGTTCCATTTGCTGAACTATTACGCCATAAAGTATCAGTGGCAGCGATGGGGCCAATAAAAGCCCAAGGCTCCCGGAAGTTGTGACCAGGCCAAGGCTAAACTTCTCCTGATAGCCTGCCTGGACCAGTGCAGGAAACAGCAGGGCTCCTACAGCGACAATGGTTACTCCGGAGGCTCCCGTAAATGCCGTAAAAAATGCGCAGGTTACAAAGGCGACTACTGATAGTCCCCCGGGCATCCAGCCAAGAAAAACCTGGGTCAACCGTACCAAGCGGGAAGACAGTTGACTCTCAGCAAGCACATACCCAGAGAAGGTAAACAGCGGTAGTGCCAGCAGGAGGGGTGTATCCACCAGTCGGTATATTTCGACGGTAATGACCGTCAGCGGAATTTCCGCATAGTAGAACCCTGTCATAGCCGCAGCCAGGATCACCACAAAAAGTGGTGCTCCAGCGAGGGCGAGCAGGGCTATCAGCAGCGAGATAATAATCGCCATCAGGACCATCCAAAAAAGTCTGCAACGGCGCCATAGGCAAATCTGACCGCCATTACTGCAAAGCCAATGGGCAGTATCGATTGGCACACCCAGGTCGGCACGCTGGCGAACGCTATTGTCTGGTCTTCATACTCGAATTGAATAAATTCAATGGAATACCAGCTCACTATTGCGCAGGTTACGGCGGCAAAAAGTGACGTACATAGCTGGAGTACCAGTCTTAATCCTCTGGGTGCATAACGAGAAAGCGCATCTATGTTGATGTGGTTTTTCTCTCTCGTCGCCACCATGGCACCAAGAATAGCTACCCAGAGTACGAGGATACGCAGGAAAGACTCTACCCAGAGAAACCCAGTATCAAGAATATTGCGTAGTGCAATCTGAACGATTGCAAGTATGAGCATGGAGGCAAGCGCTGATATCAACGCACCATCTTCAAACCGATGTAGGCCATAAAGCAACCGCTTGAATATTTCACCCTGCATTGGAGATATTAGTCGCCTGGTTCTGATCCACTCGCCTGCTGGCGAAATTCCTTGAGAAAGCCATTGTAAAGGTCCAGGGACTCGTTCGAGATCTGACCAGATTTAACCAGATCATCAATCGACCTGTCGGCCATCGCCCTCCAGGCTGGTATCTCGCCCTGTCCCGGAGAGGTCACCTTGATTCCCTGGGCAACAATTGCGCTATAGGCTTTTTTATTATCCCTGCGGTTGTCTACATCTATTTCGTTGAACAGCACGTTCATCACCTTATACACGATCTTGCGATCTGGCTCTGAAATTCTCGAAAATACCTTTTTATCCATGGCAACCAGCGAATAAATGTAAATAAGCGGCATATCCATCATATATTTGACGTGATTATGCCACTGCAACGCAAGGGCGACGATGGGTGGTACCGCGACAGCGTTGATCAGCCCCGTCTGCAGCCCGGGCAATACGTCAGTTATACTCAGCGGAATTGGGCTGATGCCAAATGACTTGATCAGGTCTGCAGAAATCGGATCACCATCAGGAACCCAGGCTTTGAGCTTTTGGAGGTCCTCGACACCGGTAACAGGCTCCTTTGACATCAGGTAGGCAAAGCCAGTCTCGGTCAGCGAAAAACTGTTCAAACCACCACCTTCCAGACCATCAACAATGCGCCTATCCATTCGCTCCCTGACGTAATCCACTTCATCAAAGGACTGGAACTGAAAAGGGAGATTGTAGATCTGAAGGTCTGGGTAGAACCTGGTTAAGGAACCAGCAGCAAACGCACCGCCATGTAGCTGGCCAACTCGCATCTTGCGCAGCACCGTATAGTCATCTCCCATAACACCACCGGGATATATTTTAAACTTCACTCTGCCTTCAGTCTGAGTCTCAATTTCTTTGATAGCGGTGCGAAATTTTTTCATCCAGGAAAGGCCATCAGGCGAAACAGTTGCGATCTTGTAGTTCTTCGCAAGACCCGTACCGGGTAAAAATACCAGCAACGTAATCAGCAAACCCACTCGTGCCAGTTCTTGACGTGAAATCAAGCGGGGTAATTTTTTGGATATTGGGCTCATGAGCCGGGTTCCTCGGTAATACTGTTTCGGCATGTCAAAAATAGTCATCGGACGTGGCCAGCAGTTCCCTCGCCCGCTCCTGGGCAATCCTATTGGTCAGGGTCATTCCTTCAGCTACTGGGTCAGCGGACACAACTTCGTTCAGCAACCGGTCGTGTATCTCCTTGTCAAACACGAGTCTCGCATACTGTTCCGCGTAGACTACCTTTGTCATCAAGTATTTTCCCCCAGATAAAACAAGCGCTTTCTCAAAGTGCTCGCGACCCTTTTCCGGGTGACCACCCATAGCCGCTGGAAAGATAGTCTCCAGTCCACCCATGTATAAATGCGGTCCTCCATTTTCCCAACCCTCATCCAGCAGGATGATACGCTCCATCAGATAACGAACCTTCGCAAGCTCTGCAATTGCATTCCAGTCACCACTGTTGGCCTGAATCCAGCCCGTCCATGCAACACCTACCGCATAAGCAACAGGCAGGTCGTCCATCCGCAAGTCATCCGTAATCCGCCGAAATTTCTGAAACTCAAGCGAGCGGAAGTTACATAGACGTTCACTGGCGATGCATGCGGCTTTCAGCGCGTAGGAAAAAGATTTAGCAGTCAGTAGTTTCGCTCTCTCCTCATCGGCAAAAATACTGTAGGAACCATTCAATGAAGATGCCGCCAGCAGAAGATTTTCATTCTCCGGGTCACTATGGAGGAAGCTGTCGATTAACAGTAGATATGCGGGCACCCCTTCCCTCACGGTTTCCAGGTCATCGCTGTTCAAAATGGTGTAGGCAAGGTCATCTGCCATTTTTGAAGTAAGACCGGAAACTAGGTTCGCACAACCAGCAAAACTGAACAGGGCAACTAACAGCACTGATATTTTCATGTTCAAAATAGCAATATCTCCAGCATGCTTTTTGGGGAAACGCGATTGTACATCACGGAAATTGACTAGTGCCATACTAACAGACCGCACCTGGACTCAACTGCTTCCGCCTGCTAAATAACATGCGCATCAATAATCACGGCTGCCAATCGAGGCCTTAAAACCAGCGTTGTCTAAGAAAATCTGCCAATCCGGGCAATTCCATTACAACTGGGGAACTCTGTACATACCCAAAAGGACTTTCCGGCATTCTTACCCTTGACCGCCTTGCGCATCATCATCTCCCGGCTACACTTGGGACAGCTCCTGGAAAGAGGTGATTCTTCGAGAACTTTATGTAACTTCTCTCTGATCTCCTCCTGGGATATATTGTTGATCATCGGAAAGTCAATCAGAGGCTTTTCAATCTGGCTGAAAAGTTCCTTCACAAAATGGAACTGTCTGTCAAAATCCGATCCCGACCCCCGTAACTGAATTCCACAGACCAGGGTCATGGATTTTTTGTTACAGACCAGGAAGGAAAGTTTCCTGCCGCGAAGTATCCGCTCACCGGTCTTCTCCTGCCTGACGCGAACAAAATCTTCAAGCGGCACGTCGACAAATATGCGGTACTTATTGCCCACTACTTTTTCCAGGCACTCGTAAAACAACCGATGAACCTCATCGAACAGCGCTTTCTTAAGGGTGAACACTGGCTGAATAGGCTGGGAGGTCTCAGAGGCTGGCAAGGAAACCACATTTGAGTTTGCTGCGATCGCTGCTTGCCCCTTGAGTGCCACGCGATCTATCAGCTTCTTCTCGCGAACTAGTTTCAAGTCCTCGAAAGCAGACATATCGGCCTCCCGAAAGGCTTCCATCTCGCGCTTTCTGAGAAATCGAAACAGCATCGTTGTGCCTGCAACGATACATATAAATGTTATAAATCCAGCCATAGGATCTCTAGTATAGCAAAGCTGGGATTTGATCATCATTTCATCTGTGGCCGGGTCCGATGAACAAACGGCAGGATTAAGCCCTCAAATGAAAATACTCATTCAATGTAATCACGGACTTTTCTCCTGAACTTGCAGCCTTAAATCGATTGATGCTGGTGTAGTTCGGGTTAAAAAACATTCGAGGCTCAAAACCTATCACGTGGGCAGCCCAGGCATTAATGACTCCACCATGACAGGTAACAGCGACTTTCCTGCCCCTATTGTCGCAAACTATTTCCTCAAGGGTAGAAACCACTCGCTGGCTGTAGCCGGGATAATCAACTTCAAGGCTTCCATTCATGAGCCGTTGCCAGCGCTCATAATCCACTTCCTTCAACTTCTCAACCGGGATGTAAGACTCAGAGTCCTGGTCATACTCTGCAACGCCATCGCGAACTTCAATTTCAAGGTCTGTGATCCTCGCCAAGGGTTCTGCTGTCTGAAATGCCCGCTGCATTGGACTGGAGTATAGTCGCTCTATCTCATTTTCCTTCAACCATTCGGCGACTTTATGTGCCTGTTCATGGCCTTTTTCTGACAGGGGAGGATCAGCGGGAGAACCATCTTGCTTAACGACTGTGGTCGGTAAGCCGTGTCTAATTAATAGAAGTTCCATGGCATCCTACCAGCGTGAAACTGATCGCCGGAAATCTTCCTGATCAAGTGGAATTAGTTCTGAAATGACGCTGTGCAAATCAATTTAGCCTAAAAATTTGGCAACAGCGAAGTAACATTAAGTCGATCAGGTGGCAGCGATAGACACGTTGTATATACCTGCCTGGCGTGCCGCATCCATTACCTGAATCATGATCTCAGTCGTACTGCGGGGGTGTGGTTGTACGACCACAGGTGCGTCAGGATTTTCTGCATGAAGGCGTTCAATGTTCGCCCGGACAGATCTCACATCCACATCCCTGTTACGGATCCTGATGCGGTCCCGGCTGGTAATTTGGACCACGATGCTTTGCTTGTCTGCATCCTTGACGTTCTGGTTCTTATCCGGGCTATTAACGTCAATGCCAATTTCCTTGACGAAAGTCGCCGTCACGATAAAAAAGATGAGCATGATGAACACAACATCCAACATGGGCGTCAAATCAATCTCTTGCTGCTCTTCGGCCTGTACGGCTCGTAACCTGCGCACAATTATCTCCTGCTGACTGTATTACTGTTTCCCCTAAGGAGGCCAAGAATACAGCGTCTCACTAAAGGATACAAACATGACCGGATCAACCCAGAAAACCTTCCCTGTCATTGATGCGTTACATGGCGGGCAACGCCGCCGTTAGTGTGAGGAGAGTCAAATAACCCTGCCATGTCGGTAGACACAAGGGGTTTGGCTCCTATCGGGAGTTAATGACTTTACTGACGGTTGTATAGTGCAAACCGATGTGATCGCCTATTTCCATCAGCGTGTAGGAGTAGTCCAGGTGCGCTCGCTTAATCACTTCGTTTCGCTCTACCCGGTTTCCTTCTCCGATATTCTTGAATAATGTATTCAAACTGCGCCGCCGCTTCGCTTGCTTGGGGCCACGTTTAGCCATTTTCACGCCGTTAAGTACCGGCTGCATTTCATTTAGAAAACGTGGGCTACCCAGCAAAACCTGGTGACTTCGCTGGTTTAGTGGTGACTCAAGGCCAACACCATCCCTGACATACCGCCTGTACCTTTCTGGGTTATCTTTGTCACGCTTGCCAAAGAAACCGAGAACAGAATCCACTGAAAGGAAATTGGATTTGTTGATATCCCCAACTGTTGCCCGATGACTGCTCCACCGGTAAGTCTTCAGCGCGCCCAGAGATCCATTTCGGACCGGATTAAGAACAACATGTCGACAAAGAGGTAACAGGTACGCCTCCTTCTCAAATAGCACGCTTTTGAACCTGCCCTGGAAAATCGGACCCTCTTCGTCATGTCTACGATTAAAATGCTGGGTATAGACACCATTGAGTTGGCGCATTCCCTTTGAGAGATTAGCTTCCGGAACTTCAACGACAAGGTGATAGTGGTCGTCCATCAGAACGTAGCTGTGCAATAACCAACCGAATCTGCTGGTAACGCTTTCGAGGACACTTAAGAAGGTGATTCTATCTTCTTTCCCCGCGAAAACAGTTCGTCCTTTAGTTCCCTTACTTGTTACATGGTAGCAGGCGCCTGGAAACTCGATACGAACCGGTCTGGACATAAATCGGGCCTTAACGCCTGTGATTATAAGGAAAATTCTAGTGTTTCTTCACACTCAGGCCAAAGCTCAGCTTCAGATCGAGTGGGGCAAAAATCATAACCCTGCATTCTTTTGTGAACAACCCCTAAGCTGCTTATTTTCAAGATTTCCTACTTGACTACGGGTAGTTTCTATTAGTAACGTCCTTTCGCTACGCAACATTTAGCTATCAGGAATAGGGAGAGAACGTATGGCTGTTGATAAATTCCCCATTGAAGCAGGACACATCATGATGTTCGCGCGTTCAATCGGTGATGCAAACCAAATTTACTATGATCAAGACTATGCAGACAAAAGCGAGCCAGGTGCCATCGTCGCACCACCCACTTTCGTTCAGGCTAGTGCACAGTTTGATCCAGACTATTTTCTAAGACCAAAAATCGGTCAGGAGTGGTTTGGCTCAGCGAAGGGAGCAACTGGTATCACCCAACGAGAAGGCAGTAGTGGCGGTGGCGGTGGAGCTGCAGGTGGAATCGGCGCTGGTCTGCATGCTGAGCAGCGCTACGAATACCACCGGCAACTTATGGTCGGTGATGTGCTGAAAGCAACTAACAAGCCCGGTAAAACATGGGAAAAAGAAGGCCGCCGTGGTGGCAAACTGACATTCAGTGAATCTATTACTGAATACCATGATGAAAATGGTGATTTGGTCGTTACCGCCACCAGCGTCGGAGTGAGGACCGAGCGTCCCGCAACTTCCGGTGACTAAAAGATTAGCCTAGGAGAATGATATGGCTCTAAAAGCAAGTGATATTAAGGTTGGAGATACCTATTCGGAGGAAGTCTGCAACAACCTCTCACGGACCCAGATTGTGCAGTATGCGGGGGCGTCAGGAGACTATAACCCGCTGCACAGTGATGAATTATTCACCACCCAGGTCGCTGGTTACCCGTCTGTATTTGCCCATGGCATGCTGTCGATGGGGATGACGGGGAAAATGCTGACAAATTATGTCGGCGATGGTCGGTTATCTCAGTATGGTGTCAGATTCACATCACAGGTATTCCCCGGGGCGACCCTGACGGCAGAGGCAACCATCTCAGCAATTCGAGAAGAGGACGGTGTCCAGTTCGCTGATATAGATATATCCACTACTGACGAAGAAGGAACACAGGTAATCAAGGGCACAGCTACTGCCCGTATTGACCCTTGACCTTAGTTGTCAAATATTAAAGCTCAGGCTGCAGATGATCGATGTCTACGTGCAGCCTGAGCCTTAAACTAACAGTACCATAATGTCGCGATTACGAGACATATGCACCACCGACTCTGCTTAGCATTTTTTATACTGGCATCCGCAACGATTTTCGCCTCACCTCCGGTATACATAGAGCGAGTTCCTGACAATGGAATTCAACCCCGACTAATCTCAGATTCTGATGGTGGAATCCATCTACTCTATTTCAAAAAAACCAACGGCAGATCGGGCAACCTCTTCTATAGAGAATTTGTGCGCCCAGGAAAATGGTCAAGTGCGCAGAAAGTATCGCAGCCATTTACTCATCACGATGCTATTGCCAGGGCGTCCATGGCAATCGATGAATTCAAGCGCCTGCATATAGTTTGGCTTGTCGCTGACCCCCCGCAATACCTATACACCAGGTCAAGTGAAGGCGGCACCTTCGAGCAGCCAAGAAGTCTGAAGATAGAGCATTTAGATGGCATTGAAGCAGCAGCCAGTATAGCCACTCATGCTAATCAGGTGGCTGTCACCTGGCACGCAGGTACTCTGGAAGCAGAATCCAGTCGCCAGGTGTACAGCTTAGATTCCAGCGATGGCGGCGCCTCCTTCACCCGGGAGGCCGCGATAAGTGACCCTGGACTCGGCGCCTGTGCCTGCTGCGGGCTAGCAAGCACCTACAAGCCAGACGGGAGACTTTCTATTGCCTACCGGAGTGCCATCCAGGACACTGGTCGCCATATGCAACTGCTCAGCGGTTCACTTGAATCCACGAAATGGCAAACAAAAACCCTGAGTGAATGGCATTCAAGTACTTGCCCAGTCTCAAGCAGTGCGATGCACGATAACTGGCTGGTATTTGAAACGCGCGGCAAACTTTACCGATCGGACTCCAAGCACCGGCCAATGCGAGTAAGCAGCAACAGTGAGGATCGCCAGAAACACCCAGCCATCGCAATCAATTCATCAGGCCAGCAACTCATAGCCTGGGGAGAAGGACCAGGTTACTTTAGCGGTGGCGCATTGGAAATTGCACTATTTGATGCACAGTTTCAAATTATGGAAACCGCCAGTACATCGGGTATGGTGATTCCAGAATTTAGTGCGGCGGCGGTTGTTACCATCAAGGATGTCGGATTTCTGGTAATGTACTAACCGTAAAGCGTTTTATCTAAGCAACCCTAAAGCGCTTCAATCGCCTCGATGACTATTGATTCGGTCAGAATCTGGGGCAAGATGGAAGCGCGCGAACTGCCCTTTTTATAAAGCAGATAAAGCGGCACACCACTGCGCCCATATTCTGAAAGCGCCTTGGTTATCGCAGGATCTTCGTTTGTCCAGTCAGCCTTAAGGTATATCACGTTGTTTTTCTCAAAGGTCAGGCGGATTCCGTCCGAGCTGAGGGCTGCAAGTTCATTCACCTTACAGGTAATACACCAGGCTGCACTAAAATTCACGAACACGGGACCGCTGGCAACCAACTCCTCCAGCCTTTCCCTGGAATAGGGTTCTGCGGCCAAACCGGACGCGCCAATCGAAACTGCTTCCGCTGTCTCTTCTGAAGCAGAAGAGCTGGTTCCAACCACTCCAGTCAGGCCAAGGGCGATCACACTAAGAAAGAGCGCCACGAACCTCCCTACCCACCTGCCAGCACCTGCGACCTGACGCTTTAACAGCCAGATGGCAAAGACAATCAGCAGCAGTCCTGTTAATACAGCAAGCAGCCCATTGGCCCCGGTCTGCTGATTGAGCACCCAGATCAGCCAAACTGAAGTCGCAAACATAGGAAATGCAAAAACCTGCCTGAGGGTTTCCATCCACCGACCTGGTTTTGGCAGCCTGTCGAGCAATGGAGGTGAAAAGCACAGCAAAACATAGGGTATTGCCATACCGAGGCCCAACGATGTAAAGATGGCGAGAGACGTAAACGTATTTTGAGTCAGTGCATAACCGATCGCAGCGCCCATAAACGGGGCAGTGCAAGGCGCTGCCACCAGCGCCGCCAGTACGCCAGTAAAAAATGACCCGGAGTGCCCGCTTCGATCGGCCAGACCTCCACCTGCCCCCATCAGAGACGTTCCGAATTCAAAGTATCCAGCCAGATTCAGACCAATAACCACGAATAGATAACACAAAAGACCAATGACTATGGGTGATTGAAGCTGGAATCCCCAGCCGATTTGCTCACCACTTTCCCTGAGCGCAATCAGAACCAAGGCTATTACCAGGAAACTCGACACCACACCAAGAACGTAAATAAGAGCGTGTATCCTGATGACACCCGCATTCGCATGCGTGCTCTCAATCAGCGACAGCACCTTGATGGACAAGACGGGAAATACACAGGGCATCAGATTCAAAATCATCCCGCCAAGAAACGCGAACACCAGCGCCAGAGGGAGGCTAATCTCATCACTTTCAATCACCTCCGACCTGCTGGGTTGGACCACAAAGGCCGACTGCAATCCTCCACCCGCCGCCTCGGTTACGACGATGACCCCATCCAGGTTTGACTTCAACGGGTCAAACCGATAACCCGGCGTGAGCGCCAGGCGAAAACCGTCATTGATCACTGACAGCTTCTGTGGCCTGGGATAATCAAGGACGCCCTCACCATAGGGGAAAAATTCCACGGATTCTATTCTCGAGCGTTCGAGACCGGACATCTGGATACTAAGAATTATCTTGTCCTCCGCCGCCGAAAACTGAGCACCCACACCGATATCCCTCGGCAGTTTTTGCCGCGCATCCTGAAAGTAGCCGGCATGCTCCATCACTAAATGAGGCATAGCGTCTGCAACGGGTAACACCAGTTCCAATTCAGCATCCTCCGGTATACAGATGTCTTCGCATACCAGCCACTCACCTTTCACCTGCAAACGCACTTCATCCGCATCGAAGGTACCCGGTGTCGTGATCTGAACCAGCAACATGACCTCATCGTGATAGCCAAAATTCATCAGTGGGCCATAGGGTATCCTTTCAGGGTATGGCCAGTGGATTTCAGAAGCCGTAAAGCCTGTCGGCAGTTGCCAGTCCAGCTTTGCCTGTGCACCAGCATCCCCCGGGTTACGCCAATAGGTATGCCAGCCAGGCCTGATAACCTGCTTAACTGCCACCCACAACGGCTCTCCCGGCTTGACGCTGGATACTTCAGAGATCAGTTCTGCTTCAAGATGACCAGAATTAACCGGCGCGGCCAGGGCATTGGGCAGGAACAGCAATGCCACGATCCAGGTCGTCACTGTACTTCTATTTATCAGGTTCATATCAAGGCCATCAAGGTCTCATACCCCAGGTTACGGGACCCTTTAGTTCTTCCAACAATGGTTGCACCCACTCTATCCAACGACAAAGTTTGGGTCTTGTTTGCCTGGGGTCGATTAGTTCGTGAATGGCAAAACTCTCCATCATGGGGAATGGAGACCGGTCCTGCATAAGCTTTTCTTCCAGTTCCCTGCGTTTTTCCGCCGGGTCATCCGCAGCCGCTATCTCCCGACGAAAGGCTACGGCTACACCTCCCTCTACCGGCAATGCACCCATCTCCCAGGAAGGCCATGCCAACTGGTAAGTATTGGGTGCGAAGTGGGCAGCAGACGCCACACCAAACGACTTGTGGACGGCGATAGTAGCCCATGGAACCGTCGATTGCACCGCTGCTGCG
>PBRP01000096.1 GCA_002726655.1 Gammaproteobacteria bacterium | reverse complement strand
TCTTTGCGGCTCATGTTGTAAATCTCCTCTGTCAAAGTAAGTTTCCTCTAAAACAAAAGAGGACACTTTAACTTTGGAGAAACCGGACATTTCTACTTTGGCGCTACACCCATGACGGATAGCCTTGACCTGGGCAGGTAAAAACAACGAACATGCACATCATGACCCTATGCAAATTAACTGACATGACAACTGAAAATCGTAATACTGACAGTGACCGTCGCAACGACGATCGCCGTGACATTGAGCGAAGATCCGGAAATGTAGAATGTGAATCCGAGCGTAGAACGGCCTCAAGACGAGCCGGCAGCCGCCGCAACACAATCAGAAGAGCTGCCTAGCACCTTTTCTCACCTTTGCCCGGGATTCTCGGGCTCTTCATACCGCTTGAAACTTTATATCAGAGAGGGTATCAGCGAGGGCATCAGGGAATCCCGATGAAAAGCGCTGCCGGCTGAATATTGATATGCTTACACCAGGCACACCGCTTCACTAACCGCGGTTCATAGAAAATAGTCTTTCGTTAGCAGCAACAAAGGAAGCGTGCATGACTAGCTTGCTTGGCATTGTTCTTATTCCTGCATTGGCTTACCTTGCATCCTCAAACCGACGGCGGGTGAATCCAAGAACTGTACTTGGCGCTTTCCTGATTCAGGCATCTATCGGAGCATTTGCTCTGTATATTCCCGCTGGCATGCGGGTCCTGGAAGTGATCGCCAGCGGCGTAGCCAGCATTCTGTCTTACAGCCAGGAAGGCATTAATTTTGTTTTCGGTAAAATCGGAGACCAGTCCATAGGGTTTATCTTCGCTTTCCAGGTACTGCCCATCATCATTTTTTTCTCTTCACTCATCGCGGTTCTCTACCACCTGCGGATAATGGGCTGGGTAGTCAGGCTGATTGGTGGTGGCTTACAAAAAGCGCTGGGAACCAGCAGACCAGAATCTCTGTCCGCTGCAGCAAACATATTTGTGGGTTCGACGGAGGCACCATTGGCGGTTAGGCCGTTTATACCGACCATGACGCGTTCTGAGCTTTTCGCCATCATGGTGGGTGGTCTCGCCTCCATCGCCGGTTCAGTAATGGCCGGGTATGCCAGTATGGGAATTGACCTCAAATACCTGCTGGCCGCAAGTTTCATGGCCGCACCCGGCGCCCTGATGATGGCCAAAATCATTCTCCCGGAGACGGAACAACCGATAGATGAGCTGGACGACGTAGAAACGGCGCACCAGCAATATGAAAACGTGCTGGATGCCGCCGCAGCTGGTGCTTCATTTGGACTCCAGATCGCGCTCAATGTTGGCGCTATGCTTCTGGCATTTATCTCGCTGATTGCAATGCTCAATGGCCTCATTGGCTGGGCCGGCGGGTTCATAGGATTCCCCGATATTACTTTCCAGATAATTCTAGGTTACTTATTTCAACCGGTTGCTTGGATCATGGGTGTTCCCTGGTCTGAAGCAAATGCAGCTGGCAGTCTGATTGGACAAAAACTGGTACTCAATGAGTTCGTCGCCTACGTTGAATTCATCAATATCAGGGAGTCTCTGTCGAATCACACCCAGGCTGTTGTAACTTTTGCCTTATGCGGGTTCGCCAACTTCGCGAGTATCGCTATCCTAATGGGAGGTATTGGTGCAATGGCCCCCGAGCGTAGACCCGAGGTTGCCCAACTTGGAATCAAAGCTGTGTTTGCAGCATCCCTTGCCAATTTCATGAGTGCGTCGATTGCCGGTCTGTTTCTTTCCCTCTGAATTTACGCCCCTGGTGGAAGCCAATGTGGAGGACCGCGCCTGTCCAGGATTAAAGTGTCTATTACTAGTAAACTCACGCCCTTGATGCACTTAAGCCTGAATTTACGCTGGAGAAACAGATGAGTGACGCGGACGTCAGTATTCGGGTCTCCCCTGAGGGATACCTGGACATCCTGTCCCAGGAAGAGGTTAACAGCTTACTTGATAGCAGCAAGGGGGGGCTATATCACCTGTTTCGCACCTGCTCCCTGGCAGTACTCAACTGTGGTTCAGATGCTGACGATGTCAGACAGCTGCAAGAAAAATTTTCCAGCTTTAAGATCCAGGTCTTACAGGTGGAAAGGGGGCTGCGCCTGGAGCTTCACAATGCACCAGCAGTCGCGTTCGTAGAAGGTAAGATGATCAGGGGAATAAAGGAGCACCTATTCTCTGTGCTCCGGGATATCATTTATGTCAACAACGAAATCACCAAAAACCCCAGATTCAATCTTGGAAAATCGAAAGGCACCACTGACGCGGTCTTCCACATCCTTAGAAACGCTGGCACCTTAAGGTCTCGAACACCCCCTAATATTGTTGTTTGCTGGGGCGGCCACTCCATCCAGCGCCACGAATATGACTACACAAAAGAAGTGGGTTACGAGCTGGGATTAAGGGGAATGGATATTTGCACTGGCTGCGGGGCGGGGGCAATGAAAGGACCCATGAAGGGCGCCACCATTGGGCATGCAAAGCAAAGAATCCAAACCGGTCGCTACATTGGAATAACGGAACCAGGAATTATCAGCTCTGAAGCACCCAATCCAATAGTAAATGAACTAGTCATTCTTCCCGATATTGAAAAGAGGCTTGAGGCGTTTGTTCGCATTGCTCATGGCATCATTATATTTCCGGGTGGTGTTGGGACGATGGAGGAGATACTGTATCTTCTCGGGGTCTTGCTTCACCCAAAGAACAAGAAACTACCCTTCCCAATCGTACTCACTGCCTCAGAATCTGACCGAAGCTATATCGAGCGGATTGACAGATTTATTGGGAAAACCTTGGGGAAACGCGCGCAGGACAGGTATGAAATCATAATAGAAGACCCAGTCAGGGTCGCCAACACACTGCTTGCGGGGCTGCGAGTCGTAAGGAAATTCAGGAAAGCAAAAGGTGATGCATACTTTTTCAGCTGGACCCTGAAAATGTATCGTGACTTCCAGCAGCCATTCCTGCCAACTCACAAGAACGTGGCGAAACTCAACATTTGTAAAGGCCAACCCACATACAAACTTGCTGCTGACCTCAGGCGAGTGTTCTCCAGCATTGTGGCTGGTAATGTAAAAGAACAAGGTATTCGTGCCATCGAAGAACACGGAAACTACCGCCTTACTGGAGAGCCTGAAATAATGACTGCCATGGACGAACTGCTACAGTCGTTCGTCGACGAAAAGAGGATGAAACTACCCGGACATGACTATACTCCTTGCTATGAGATCGTCAGCAGAAAATCGAAATGATGAAATATCCAAGGCTAAATACAATGCCGATTCCCGGTGAATAAATGAATAGCAAATCAATGGAAAAGCATTTCATTAGTGCAGATCAACTTCTGGACGATTCTTTTCGGCTTGGCCGGCTAATTTATGAGAGCGGGTTTCGCCCTGATTTTATCGTTGGCGTCTGGCGTGGTGGCACTCCAGTTGGTATTGCCATACAGGAATATTTTGCTTTTAAGGAAATAGAGACAGACCACATAGCCATACGAACATCGTCCTATCACGGCATTGGAAAACAGGATGAAACCGTCAGGGTTCATGGTATCGAATACGTCCTCGATAATGTCCATTCACAACAAACATTGTTGCTGGTTGACGATGTGTTCGATTCCGGACGAAGTGTAAAAGCTATTCTAGACGAACTTGACACAAAATCCGGTGGGAACATGCCAGATATTATGAAGATTGCGTGCCCCTGGTATAAACCAACGAAGAATATCACTACCATCACGCCTGATTACTATCTTCACGAAACTGACCAGTGGTTGGTGTTCCCCCACGAACTAGTGGGACTAACTAACGAGGAAATACTCTCCGGCAAGAAGCATCTGGGCGAAGACATTAAGGTGGACCTCACAAGCTAGCCTGGATCTGACAATAGTATCCTCTCATTGGCTCCGAGGATGCTGTGAGTTACTGCAAATCGACGAATCTGAACTAGCCTACAAAACTAAGCCATTAGTGACGTTCACAATACTCCCGAGCTAAACGCCGGATTAAATAGTCTGGCACCTGATCTTCTGTGGCGTTTGGCTCGGCGCCCCCGGCTAGGCGCCCCCGACCGTCCCTGGCGCTAGCCACGTCAGACCAGGCACCAGACTATTCAATCCTAACTACTGAAATTCGTCGAGTTAGTGTCTAGTCAAAGCTAGCCCGGGTGATTCGTCATGGGGTTGGGATGGAAATTTCAATCAATCTAGCAATACAACTCTTTGCCACTGGCGAACAGAATTAACCAGGTGGATTTCATCACTCTCCATCAGCATACTCCTCGAGATGACAGCTTCCTTGATCTCTCCTTTATCCAGTAAATACTGCCTGAAGGTGCCGGCCAGCAGCCCGCAGGCAACGGGCGGTGTTATCAGGTCAGTTCCACTGCGAACAACGACATTGGCAATAGTGGATTCCGTCACTTCACCCTGCTCGTTAGTTAAAATGACATCGTTGCAATCAGGAGCCGCCGCCTGAGCCCGCTCATACGCTTCACGCCGAGTCGTTTTATGGTACAGGTAGGGGTTGATTAAGCTGACAGCCTGCTCGGCCAGCCTTGCTGTTTGCGGTTCATCTGATTGTTTAGCCGGCAAAGTGCTCACACTAATATCAAGTCCCCCTTCTCGATCGAGAAGAACGCGCACTTTCATGTCACCGGGGTCGAGCGTCTGCTCCAGCTTGCCCAGCCTTGCCTGAAGTTCAGTCTCATCGAATGGGAAGTCGAAATATTCGGCTGAATCTTTCATTCTCTTCAGGTGATATTCGAGCAGGAAATAGCCACCGGATGCGCGCCACAGAATAGTCTCGATCAGGGAGAAGCTGCTGCAGGGCATTGGTGAATTGATTACCCTGGCTTTTAGCTGGCACTCTTCATACTCGAAGTCAGCTACTGAATCCCAGACTATACCGGCACCGATACCGTAATTGAGCGACTGCGACTTTTTGTTAATGAGTGCCGTTCGTATAGCCACGTTAAATTGCGCGTCACCTTTGGGTGAAAAAAAGCCCATACAGCCCGTATATATTTCGCGCGGCAGGTCTTCCAGTGAATTAATGATATTCATCGTATTAACCTTGGGGGCACCGGTTATCGACGCACAAGGGAAAAGGGACAGCATCAGGTTGCACACTGACGCGCTGGTCCGGGCGCTGACACTTGAGGTCATTTGCCAGACGGTGGGGTATTTCTCCAGCTGGAACGATTCGTCAACGCTTATGCTGCCAACATCTGCTATTTTGCCGATATCATTTCGGATCATATCGAGGATCATTGCATTCTCTGCATGATCTTTTGCGGACATCTGCAGGCGCTTCTTGCGTTGGCGATCTTCGGCAAGGGTCATGCCCCGCGGCGCCGTCCCTTTCATTGGCCTCAGGCGTATCGTCCTTTCATGAAGGTCAAAGAACAATTCCGGTGATGCAGAGCAAATGGCATATTCTTCCAGGTCGATGAAGGCCGCATAAGGTGCATCGCTGGCAAAGCCTGTAAACAGCTCCCAGGGATCGCCGCTGAATGCCTTGTGTCGCCGCATGGTGAAATTCACCTGGTAGGTATCTCCAGCCCGTAGCCGATCCTTGATCCGAGCTATCTTGCCGCTAAATTCATCCTGGCTCAGTTGGGTGGACCAGGCCGAGTCAGCGGAATAGGCAGCCACAGCCGAGGGCTGTTCAATTTGTTGGGGTGCCTCGAACAGGCCAAAGCATAAGAGGGGGAATCCTGATGGAGGTTTCGTTTTCAGTGCCGCATCAAAGCCCGGGGCCGCTTCATAGCTAAGGAATCCCGCCGCGTAATATCCCTCTTCGACCATCAGTTCAACTTCTCTCAGTAAAGGTTGAACCTCATCAATTGACCTCGCGACAATGACTTCTACGGGAGTTTCAAATTTTAGCCAGCAGTTCTCCCTTTCATATCGCAGAACGATGGACTTAATCATATTTTTTGCGGGTAAAGATCGAAGCTTTACTTGCCGAAGCCCGCCAGACGCTCAGCCATATCCGGGCCGGGACCTGGGCTATTTTCTATCTCGAATAGGAGCCCATCTCCAAGATGATGATTCATCCCACCATTTACAAGCATTTTGTCTGCTCTCAAGGTGTGCCAGGAGTTCTTAACAATTTCTGCAGCGAGCGCTTTTGTGCGCTCGACCAGTTCATCGTCGGGGACACAATCATTCGCAAGTCCAATGCTTACACTTTCAGCGCCGCTCACAACGCGCCCGGTGAACATCATCTCTTTAGCCCTGAGAGGACCAATGCGTCTGGGCAGCCTTTGGCTCATACCCCATACAGGTGTCATCGCCCATTTTCCGTGCGTATCGGCAAACTTGGCTGATTCCGCAGCAATTAGAAGATCACAAGCCAGCGCCAGTTCAAGTGAACCCGTATAGCAATGCCCCTGAACAGCAGCGATCACCGGTTGTGGCAGGTTTTCAATAAGTTCGAGAGTTTCCGCCTGGAAGTGCTTTGATGGTGCAACCTCACCTGCCTTGATCGCGTTCAGATCGTTGCCGGCTGAAAACGATCGGCCTTCACCACGGAGTATCACGCAGCCTATTGTTTCCGGTGACCCGGATATGGCTTCAAGATGATCCCGCAATTCAATGAACAAATTGGGGCTCAAAGCGTTTAGGCTCTCAGGCCTGTTCAGGGTCAATGTAGCTATTCCATTACTGTCTTCTCTAACAACGAGTGTGCCTGCCATCGTGATATCCGTTTTATGCGATCTGGAACACCATTGTCATCTAACTGAATTTCGCTTGTCCAGTAAAAAGAGACTCCCAGCTGTTTAGGCGATTTCGATGACGCATTGACATGCTTGTATATAGATGGTCTATTCAGGCTACTTTCCAAATACCTGAAGGATATTTTCAATGACTATCAAAGATGATGACGAATACCTGCACCCGGCGCCAGAGGGTACAGAAGGTCTCTGGAGTGACAACCTCTGGTTCTCGTTTGTAGACCGCGAGGCCGACATTCACGGCATCAATCATATGCATGTGACCAACAAGGGTTACGCGCGGTTCAGTACCTGCCTGGTGATCGATGGGATTCCCATGCCCTGGGCCAACAAGGTGCCCTATCATGACATAGGAAAATTCGACAAGTTATCTGATGGTGGCCGCATGACCTATGAGGTGATCAAACCCCAGGAGGAACTCAGGCTCCAGGCAGACAACGAAAAGTATGGTTATGACGTGACCTTCACCGGTCGCTTCCCAGTATTCGACTATGAAGACTGCATCAATGGTAACCCGCTCAAGTCAGCTGGTGTTTACGGCGGGCACTATGAACAGGGCTTATTGTGCCAGGGTGAGTTCGAAGTACGCGCCGGGCCAAGGCAGGGTCGCCGAGAAATCAACTGCTATTCGCACCGTGACCATTCCTGGTGTGACCGATTTACCCATGCTTCCCCCTGGGAAGTTGAACAACCCAACACCCTGCAAAACACGCTGGGTCACTACTGGCCTTCGATACAAACTGACAACTTCCATCTCAATGCCTTTGGCATAATGAATCCGAATCGAAGAATCATTAACCCTGAGCAGATACCTTTGGGTGGTTTCCTGTCCGATAAGAATGGCAGTCGTCCCATTCAGGATGCCCAGTGTCTTGAATGCCGCCTGGAACTGGATGGACGCTCCGCAATGAGTTTCCGCTACCAGTTCACCTTACCCGATGGAGACATCATCCACGTGAAGACCGGGCGCAAATATGCCCAGTCTGTGAATGGTCTGATGCGCGGCGAGAATGATGCCGAATGTCTGCTTGACTGCTATGAGGGATTCTTTGATTTCGAAGTTGAGGAAACAGGTGAACGTGGGTACGGTGTGGCCGAATATTCTATTCACCCACCACTGCCACGCTGGCGGTACTAGGCTTTTACGTCGTTGTTTGTGTGTCGGCAGGAGCGACACACAAACCCCACTCTAAACCTATTTCTTGCGAAAACTCCTGATAAATAGCTGATGTCACAATGCGATTATACATGCTGAATTAGGATACCAGGGCTGCAATTATGGAATTAGTTTCGTTATCAAAAATCCTGACTTACTGGGAGAAGAATCAGGCAGATCGGATAGCGATTAGCCACGAAGAAGAATCCATAAGCTGGCATCAGCTTGAGCTCGACACTAACCGGCTGGCACGCGCCTATGCTGAACTAGGGGTAAAAGAGGGTGATTTTGTAACAGTCGCTTTGCCTAACAGCATCGAGTTCTTCAAGGCTTGCTTTGCTACCTGGAAACTTGGTGCCACCCCACAACCTGTTTCAGCAAAATTGCCAAAATTTGAAAGAGATCAAATCATAGTTCTCGGCAAACCAAGCCTGGTAGTGGGTGTCGATGGCGCCAGTGATATGGCAGCGACAGTACCCAGCGGATATGAACCCAGCAGCGCGCTATCGAACGAAACCCTCGGGGAAAAGACCGCGCCGTCATTCAAGGCCATGCCGTCCGGAGGAAGCACGGGAAGACCGAAACTCATTGTTTCTACGACCCCTGCCGAATGGGACGTGGATTTCGAATACCTGGAAATACGGAAGCAGGGTGCCATGCTGGTTCCCGGCCCTCTTTATCACAATGGTCCATTTATGTGGGCAATGATAGCGCTGTTCAGGGGCAATCACGTTTGCATCACGACGCGCTTCGATGCCGAACAGACCCTTTCTCTCATCGAACAGCACCGCGTTGATATCATTTATACGGTACCAACCATGATGCAGCGAATTTGGAAGTTACCGGAATCCACCCGAACAAAATACGATGTCTCCAGCCTTAAGACCTTATGGCACCTGGCGGCACCTTGCCCCGCATGGCTGAAGCAGAATTTCATTGACTGGCTTGGCGCGGAAGTTATCTGGGAGCTATACGGCGGTACGGAAGGCACCGGTGGCACCATCATCAATGGCGTTGAGTGGCTGCAACATCGTGGTTCCGTTGGGCAACCGGGCGATGTAGGTGAAATGAAGATTGTTGGTGAAGATGGTGAAGAGCTGCCCGCCGGAGAGATAGGTGAACTGTTTCTCCGTCCATATACTGGTCCTGGCAGTACCTATCGATATATAGGCGCAGAAGCCAAGTCGCTGGAAGGTGGCTGGGAGAGCCTCGGCGACATGGGTTACATGGACGAAGATGGTTACCTTTACCTGGCGGATCGCCAGTCAGACATGATTCTTTCAGGCGGTGCGAACATCTACCCGGCTGAAGTCGAAGCTGCAATCGATTCTTTCCCCGGCATCAGAAGCTCTGCAGTAATAGGCCTGCCCCATGACGATCTAGGCAATGCCGTACATGCTATTGTCGATGCTCCGGGAGCATCGACACCCGGAGTATCGACTCGCGAAGGTATTACCGAACAAGCACTGTTGGCTCACCTTCAGGAACGATTGGTGCGGTACAAGATCCCGAGGAGCATAGAATTTACTTCGGAACCACTGCGAGATGATGCTGGCAAGGTTCGGCGTTCGCAACTTAGATCTGAACGCATTTCCTCATAAATATTAAGCTCTAACGACCTGAACTGGTTCGTGACAAAACTATTCGCAATCAGGCCACCGCACTGTTGCCAGAATTTTGATAACTCTTAGCCCAGGCTTACTGGACCTGGGTTTCGTGCCCCGCCCAGAAAGGGGCACGCAGATCCCGTTTGAGAATCTTTCCTGACCCTGTTCTTGGGATATCATCAGCAAATGATATGGATCTTGGAATCTTATAACTCGCGAGATGCTCGCGGGAGAAGTGTTCAATATCCTCCTCGCTCAGTTCTGAACCGGGTTTGACCACCACTACCGCATGGATCATCTCCCCCCATTCTTCACTGGGTATACCAAATACCGCGACATCCTGAATTTTATCATGGTGTTCGAGCGCATCCTCTACTTCAGCAGGATAGACATTCATGCCACCAGAAATGATCATGTCCTTCTTTCTATCACATATATAGTAGTAACCTTCCTCATCAAAATAGGCTATATCACCGACCGTGTGACTATCACCACGCGTGTCTTCCTTGTACTTATCCTCGGCATTGTAGTAAGTGGAATACATATTCTTACTGCGAGCATAGAGCTCACCGGGTGTATGCGGCTCAGTCACCACGTTACCTTCATCATCATAGAGCGTTATAACCACACCCGGCGAGGGCTTGCCACAGGAACCTTTCTTGGCGACTTGATCTTCCGGACGCAGAATACAATTCACGCCCAATTCTGTGCTGCCATAAACTTCAAACAACGACTCGGCAGGAAATTTCTCCAGGTAGCTCAACTTAAGGGCGTACGACCAGGGAGCGGCGTTAGCAATCATGACGCGCATGGTGCTGACGTCATACTTCTTGAATTCGTTGTCAGGCAGGTTACAGACCATGCGAATCGTCGTTGGTGATGAAAAGGTCGAGGTGACACTGTACTTGTCAAACAACCTTAACCAGTCAAGTGCATCCCATTTTCGCTGCAGAATTACTGTGTTGCCCAGGGTATGGGAGATAGCCATAAAACCTCCAGGTCCGGAGTGATACAGGGGACCAGTGGTTAGATAAACATCATCAGGCTTGTATCCAAACTCCGCCAGCATCTTTTCCATGGTTTCGGCGTCACCATCACCATATTTGACCGCACCCTTGGGTTTCCCGGTCGTTCCAGATGTGTAGATCATGGTGCCTGCAGATTCCTCAAATTCCGCTGAGATTGGACCATCAGGTTCATCGGCAATCAGGTCCTCCAGCAGGTGCATATTTGCGGAGACTGGCCCATCAAAAATGACATACTCCCTGACACTCGGCAGTTCACCACGAATTGACGCAAACATTGCTGCATAAGCAGTGTCTGCATAGACAATTTCCGCATCTGAATTATCCACCACATAGGCAGCCTCTTCCGGTGCCAGGCGGTAGTTAAGGGGAACGGCGACACACCCGATTTTTCGGGCTGCATGCATCATGGCGACAATCCAGCTTGAATTCTGACCACACCAGACTATTTTGGTTTTTGGCACTGCGCCGAGTTTCTGCATGGCCCTGCCCAGGCGGTTAGCCTTGCTTTCCAGGTCCGAAAAGGTCCACTTGATCAGTGTCCCATCGGGTCGGTCATCGACCACAGCCAGCTTGTCTCCCTGCTCCTGTGCCAGGGTAGTCAGTAAATCATCCATTGGTCGTGTCCTGATTCTTTTTCGAGGGGGCTATTGTTTGGCGATTCCGGTCCTCAAGTCAATGCTTGACTTCAGACGGGGTAGCCTCAGACAGGGTCGCTTCAGACGGGGTCGCCTCAGACAGGGTCGCTTCAGACGGGGTCGCCTCAGACAAGGTCGCTTCAGACGGGGTCGCCTCAGACGGGGTCGCCTCAGACGGGGTCGCCTCAGACGGGGTCGCTTCAGACGGGGTCGCCTCAGACGGGGTCGCTCCAGACATGATCAATTCGACCAACTGTCCTGGGCAAACACGCTGGGCAAAGAAAGCGTCATCTCGACCGGAGGTCACCAAGTGACCGCAGTGGAAAAATCTCTCCTGTATCTATTTTGATTCTACCAGCAGATTGATAAATCCCTGACTCTCAACTGTCAGCTGAGTCCTGGTGAAATCCAGCAATGCCGGGAGTGTCGTGGGCACCAGCCGTTCGTTTTCCTGGTCGATAATACTGTAGTCATACGCGTAGCTGCCGAGGAACTGAATCAACTGATCAGCCGAATGGCCACAGTTGGCAAGCCCATAGGGCCAGAACTCCAGAATCATCCGCAGGTTTGGTGATTTTTGCAGCGTTTTCTCCATACCCAGAAGCACGCCAAATTCTGCTCCCTGAGTATCAACCTTCAGGAAATCAATTGTACCGGGAAGGAGGTCATCTCCCGGGTGGAGCGTTACGGTTTCCTGACTCCGCTCAGAATTGACTGCCAGTTGATGATCACCAAAATTCTCGTCATTAAGATGTAGCTGCGCAGCTTTCGATTCAAACCACAAACCGGCCCGATGTGTCTGTACATTCTCGCAGTGATTTCTTTCAATATTCTTCCGCAGCAGAACGTAGTTTTGATTTTGGGGTTCAAAGGCAAAAACACTGCCTGCCGGTCCACAAATCCGGCTGGCCAGCACAGAGTAGTAGCCGATATTTGCACCAGCATCGACCATGACATCGCCAGGCTGCAACCTTTCCTTAATAAGCCGGGTCTCATATGGCTCCCACTCCCCGGCCTCTTGCAGCATGTCTGAAACCATATCATGATGATCATGCAGTTCCAAGGTGAGATCCGTATCCCGTAGCTTTACTAACCTCAATTTCTCACCACCAGCATCATTTCCCTGGCGTTGAAATGATCAGAGTCCGCGCCATCATCCTTGTGGGCACATGTCATCAGGGTCAATACCGGCAACAACAACAGGTGTCTTCATAGCATCGCGACGAAATGGTTCACCTAGTTCCTGATTCAGCACAACTTCTATAAAAGTGGTAATCCCTTCATCCTGGGATTTGCACGCATCCTCAAGCGCCTGGGTCAGTTCAGCCGGCGTCTTTACTACCACACCCGCGAGGCCACATCCCTGTGCAATACTGGCGTAACTGACTTCACGATTCAGCTCGGTACCCACGAAGTTATTGTCATACCACAAGATACTGTTACGTTTTTCAGCACCCCACTGAAAGTTACGGAACACAACCATGGTAATGGCTGGCCACTCATCACGCCCACAAGAAGTCATTTCGTTCACCGAGATGCCGAAGGCGCCATCTCCCGAAAAACCAACAACCTGCACATCCGGACAACCAATCTTGGCACCAAGAATAGACGGGAACCCATAACCACAGGGTCCAAACAATCCGGGAGCCAGATACTTGCGGCCCTCATCAAAGGTCGGATAAGCGTTGCCGATGGCACAGTTGTTTCCGATATCACTGGAAGTGATCGCATTATCAGGCAGACCAGCCTGAATAGCGCGCCACGCCTGGCGTGGTGACATAAGATCCGCATCTCGTTCGCGGGCATCCGCGTTCCAGCTGGTTCCCGGGTCATCCTCCTCATGGTCAAGGCTAGCCAGCGTTTGCCTCCACCCAGATTTTGTCTCATGAATTAACAGCTTGCGATCCGCCCTGCCACTGTCACCGGCGGTGGAGGACAACTGCTCAAGAATCCGTGTGGCCACCTGCCCGGCATCACCACAGATTCCGACCTCAACCTTCTTGGTCAGGCCAATACGATCAGCATTAATATCTACCTGGATGATACTGGCGTCTTCCGGCCAGTAATCAATGCCATAACCTGGCAGCGTCGAAAAAGGGTTGAGCCGCGTGCCAAGGGCAAGGACCACATCCGCCCTGGAGATCAGTTCCATGGCTGCTTTGGAGCCATTGTAACCAAGTGGACCACAACCCAGCGGGTGACTGCCGGGAAAGCTGTCATTATGCTGATAGCCGCTACAGACGGGTGCATCAAGTCGCTCAGCAAGGGACCGACATTCGCCAATCGCATCACCTAGAACGACTCCAGCACCCGACAAAATAACTGGGAATGCCGCATCAGAGAGTAATCTGGCAGCTTCCGCGATGGCATCCGCGCCACCAGCCGGTCGTTCAAAGCGCACAATCTGTGGCAGCTCTATGTCAATAACCTGAGTCCAAAAATCACGCGGTACGTTAATCTGTGCTGGAGCAGTGCCTCTGATGGCTTTTCCGATCACGCGATTGAGAACTTCAGCCATGCGAGAGGGATCACGAACCTCTTCCTGGTAACACACCATGTCTTTAAATAATGCCATCTGTTCAACTTCCTGAAAACCACCTTGCCCAATTGTTTTGTTGGCAGCCTGGGGCGTAATCAACAGCATGGGTGTATGGTTCCAGTAAGCCGTCTTGACGGGTGTCACAAAGTTGGTGATGCCCGGGCCATTCTGTGCAAGCACCATGGCTATCTTGCCGGTGGAACGCGTATAGCCATCGCAGACAAGACCACCATTGCATTCATGCGCAACATCCCAGAACTTTATACCTGCCTGTGGAAATAAATCTGAAATGGGCATGAATGCGGATCCGATAATACCGAATCCATGCTCGATTCCATGCATTTGCAGAACCTTCACAAAGGCCTCTTCTGTAGTCATTTGGGTCATTGCTGATCCTCTAAAAGTCTCCGGGTGACTGGATACTGTAGCAGAATGGCGCCGGTTACATAATGTTCCGATCGAGGCAAAGAGTAGATTGGCATCAGAGTGATTGAACAATATTTGTAACTGTGTTTAATTTTCCCTTTCTCACTTCTAATCGGACGCCTCTTCATGATATCCGCCCTGGACGACACGCTGCACCATCAGACGGCAACCACCTTTGATCATGTATATACAAGTGATCACCGTTTCTATGATCGCTACTGGTTTTCAATATTTGCTGAGAACGGGGAGGTAATGGTTGTCACCACCATGGGTATCTACAAAAACAGCAATGTACTCGATGGTGCCGGATGTGTTCTGGACACCACAGCGGGCAGGCAACACAACTTGCGAGTGTCTCGACAATTGCGCCCGGACATGGATCGAATGGGTGCAGGGCCTCTGCACTTTGAACTGCTTGAACCATTAAAACGCCATAGGATACGGCTTGAAGAAAATGACTTTGGACATGCATTCGAACTCGAGTTCGAGGCAGCGGCGCCCCCCCATGAAGAAAGCCACTACTATCATCGTCGCGACGGTCGTCTGGTGCAGGACTATACCCGCTTTGACCAGGCAGGTTCTGCTGCGGGCTGGGTGAGCGTCAACGGGAAACGCTACGAGGCCAGCAAAACAAACTGGTCAGCAGTCCGCGACCATTCCTGGGGTTTGCGCTATCAGCACGCGGGCGGTTTCGAGCCGACAACCGCATCAGAACCGCCACCACCGGCAATGGGCGGTCTTTTTAACTGGATGCTGTGGCAAGGCAATGACTATACATGCTGGTTCCTGTTGAATGAGGGTGGAGAAATGTGGCATCCACTGGACAGTTCTCTGATGGACCTGTCCGGAGATCAGCCACGTGAACTAAGACTCACAAGCGTGGAGCACGAACTGCAATTTTACAGCGGCACGCGACGCGTAAAGTCGGGAACTTATCTCATCACCGATGAGGAAGGCAGAAAGCGTGAGATCAACATTTCGCCAGTGAAGGAACCCTTTGCCTACGTCGGACCCGGTTATGGCTATGGTGGTTTCCATGACGGTAAAGGTCATGGCGTCTACAGGGGACTGCTGCACACAGAAGGTGAAGTATGGGACGTTTCAGATCCTGGTGTTGTCAGGGACCTGGATGGCGACACACTTCCCTACAAAATGGGTGAAGGACCCATTCGTGTGCAAGAAAACGGCATCGTCACCTATGGCCACCTTGCTGCCAGTCTTGTCGGACCTTATCCACGCTATGGCTTCACCTAGCCCGGGGTAAACACTTTTCTGCAATCCAGCTGGGCTGCAATCCAGCTGCTTATATTAACGATTACTGCGACATCATTTTTTTGTAAGAACTTGATCTGGATCAGTGACAGTCCATTCTGCTTTCCATAAAATTCGCGGCACTCTAGTTTGTTAACTAATCCCCAAGGACGAGGAAAGTGTTATGAAGAGATACATGGACGTGGCGCTTGCAATTTGCGCTGCAGTATTTGCAGGAAGCATTGGAGCAGCATCGCTTCAACCCATACCAACCCTATCCGAACAGGATTTCAAAAAAGCCCAATTCATCTACTTTGATCGATGCTCCGATTGTCATGGTGCATTGAGAAAAGGTGCAACCGGCCCAAATATCACCCCCGCGAAGACATTGAAGAAGACCCTTGCCAAACTTGACAAGGTTCTCTTTGATGGTACCGATGGTGGTATGCCTGGCTGGGGACGAGACGGCTTCATGACGCACGAAGAAACCGCGTTGATGGCCAAATATGTTCAGATCGAACCACCAATGCCTCCAGAATGGGGCATGAAAGAAATGATGGCTTCATGGAAAGTGCACGTACCGGTCAAGGATAGACCAGCCAAGCCACCTAAAGGTAAGAACTGGCTGAACTATTTCGGTGTTGTGCTTCGTGACGTTGGCAAGATCTCCATCATTGATGGCGACACCAAGGAAGTGCTTACCACCATTCCATCTGGATTTGCTACACACATTCTCAGGACATCTGCATCAGGCCGCTACATGTTTGCGATTGGCCGCGATGGCAAAGCAACAATGATGGACATGTGGGCGGAGCCACCCAATCTGGTAGCTGAAGTCAGAACAGGTATTGACGCAAGATCTATTGATACCAGCAAGTTCAAGGGGTTTGAGGACAAGTATGCGGTCGTTGGTGACTACTGGCCACCACACTATGTCATCATGGAAGGGGATACCTTGAAGCCAATCAAGATTGTCGGTACCCGTGGCTATACCTACGATACCAATGAGTATCATCCCGAGCCTCGAGTGGCGTCAATTGTTTCTTCTCATCTCGAGTGGCGTCAATTGTTTCTTCTCATAATGCACCAGAGTGGGTGCTCAACCTGAAGGAAACAGGCGTTGTACTGCTCGTTGACTACAGCAAGCTTGACGAAGGCACAATTACTGAAACCAAAATCAATGCTGAGCGGTTCCTGCACGATGGCGGTTGGGACTCAACCAAGCGTTACTTCCTGGTTGCAGCCAATGCCCGTGATACCATTTCAGTTATCGATACGGTTGAACGTAAGCTGGTCAAAAACATCGTCACCGGAACAAAGCCACATCCTGGCCGCGGTGCTAACTGGGTAGATCCCAAGTACGGCAGAGTTTGGGCCACAGTGCATCTTGGCGAAGGTCTGGTGTCGATCATCAGCACAGACCCCAAGAAGAAGTGGGCCTGGACTGTTGTCAGAGAGTGGGAACTCGATGGTAACTCCCTGTTCATCAAGACACACCCCAAGAGCAGGTGGGTTTATTGCGACAACACGATCAACAAAAATAAGTCCAACGTTCTGACGATATTTGATATTAAGAACCCAGAAGCTCCTGCAAAGGAAATTGAGTTCAAGAAGAAGGTTGTACACATGGAGTACAACAAGAAAGGTGATGAAGTCTGGATCAGCCTGTGGGACAAAGAAGGCGAGATCGTGATTCTGGATGACAAAACCCATAAAGAAAAAGCACGTATCAAGGGTCTACACACACCAACCGGTAAATTCAACGTTTACAACACGATGAAGGATATTTACTAGCCGGTTAGTAGCTAGCCCTTTCGAAACAAGAGAGGGATTGCCGGAGCTTAAATATTGAGTTCTTGCAATCCCTTTTTCTTGGCACACAGAAGAGGAATCAACAATGAATGCAAAAGGCATTATTTCTATAATTGCGAGTCTGCTGATGCTGCTCTCAGCATCGGTTTTTGCGGCGGGCGATCATCAAACAGCGACTGCACCAGAAGATTTTCTGGCAATGGAAAACCCGAATGATCCAGATGACGTGGATGATGATTTTCTCAAGTCAGCAGGAAAACTCTACAAGCGTAAATGCAAGAAGTGTCACGGCACCGATGGCGATGGCCAGGGTTCTGCCGCCGAGGATATCGAAATCAAGCCGACCGATTTTACCGTGGCAGGTTACATGGAAGAGAGAGCGGATGGACAGCTGTTCTGGATCATCAAAGAAGGTAGCGAGGGCACGGAAATGGAAGCGTTCGGACCCGGTACGGACGTCAATGTCTCTGAAGAAGAAATTTGGAACCTTATTAGCTTCATGCACGCCAAATTCGCCAACTAAAAGCATCTTCTCAGGAGCAGTACCTCAGTAGCTATGGCTGATCAAATTAAAGTCAAGGACGTCACCGATACCCACAGTGGCCCACGCGCCTATGGTCTGCAAACGCCAGGAAGCAAGGGAGTTGCAGGCAAAAAACGGTATGCCATGGTTATTGACCTGAGGCGGTGCATCGGTTGCCAATCCTGTGTGGTCGCCTGTAAGGCAGAGTTTGGTGTCGCTCTGGGAGTTTGGCGTACCTGGGTTAAGGTTGCAGACAAGGGCCGTTATCCAAATACCCGGCGTATATTTATGCCCCGGTTATGTAATCACTGCGACTACCCTGTCTGTGTGCGTAACTGGTGGGTCATGGGTGGTCAGTATCTGCAAACGTTCTACTAGAAGTTAATTTCTTCAGACATAGCCTATTGAGGAAAGTATGTCAGATCAAAACAAGATAAAGCCGTTAGCAATGGACCGGCGAGAGTTTCTTAAAGCCAGTGTTGTGGTAACAACGGCGGCGTCCTGCCCGATTGCCCTGAATGGGATGGAATTGGAGATGGGCGGCAAAGATTTCCATCAGATCAGAACTTTTGCGCCCCGAGACAAGAAAGTCTTTCTCTGTACTATGTGCCCCTATTTCGATGGGGGATTCACTTACTTTGAAAAGGGTGACATTAAGAAGGTGGAAGGTATCCCGGATCACATTGCAACCAGAGGGAAGTTGTGTTCAAAGGGCCTGGCATCGTTTTTCAATGCTGCCGATCCGGACAGAATTCTGCAACCGCTTAAGCGGGTTGGCAAAAGGGGTGATGGCCAGTGGCAGGAAATCAGCTGGGGTGAGGCGATTGCAGAAGTTGCCAGCAAAGTAGGTGGAGCCATCTCTGACCATGGCCCGGACAGTGTCTACCTTAATGAAGGTGCATTTAAAGACGGCGGCAGCCTGCGGTTCATGGATACCATAGGTTCCAGTTCTGTTATTCGAAGCCGCTTTCCGTCAATCAGCAATATGGCAAAACAGACCGCCCTCGAAAATGCCATCGGCGTGGATTTTCTGTTGCCGGACCTCGAGAACACGCATTACGTACTGAACTTTGGCGCCAATATATTTGAGACCGCGCCACCCCTGGCACAACGCCTAACTGATGGTGTCGTAAACAACCGTCTGAAACTCGTGACCTTCGACGTTCGGCTGTCCAACACCGCCGGGCGAAGCAATGAATGGATTCCCGTCTTTCCGGGCAGTGACAGCATCGTGGCACTGGCAATGAGCAATGTCATCCTGTCAGAGGGTCTCGCCGATACCAACTTCATCAATAAATGGACCAACCACAAAGCGGAAGATCTGGCGAAAAGCTTGTCCACTTTTACACCGGAACAAGCGGAAGAAGCCAGTGGTGTACCTGCTAAAACAATTATTAGCATTGCCAGAGAATTTGCCAAGACAAGGCCCGCCACCATCATAAGCCAAAATGGCGTGAACTTTCACAAGAACGGAACCGCCAGTGAAACAGCATTCCTGCTTTTGGCGGTTATTACTGGGAATATCGACAACGAAGGTGGATATTGCCTGCCACGTCAATTCGATATTCCGCAACCACAACCTGCACCAGTACAGAAAGGCAGCCTGGTCCGACGTCTGAATCACGCCTTCCCCTTCGAACTCAAAGAAGGTGATCACAATGTACAGGTGCTGTTCAATCACATGAGTAATCCCGTCTACGCATCTCCGGCCGCGAGTATGTGGAGTGAGATCTTGCAGGATGAAAAGCTGGTTCCCTATATCGTTGACTTCAGCCCCTTCATGAGTGAGACGGCAGACTATGCCGATCTGATTCTACCCGATGTGGTTGCTGTTGAACGCGATGATGTCGGCAGTAGTCCAACCGCGTTGCTTCCATGGGCCAGTATGACGATGCCCGCCGGACAACACCGGTGTTCACCCATGGACGTGAGACTTGTCTTGAAAAAGGTTGTTGAGCAGTTGGATCCTCACAGCCAGCTTGGCATGAAACCCTTCTGGAAATTTAACGACACGGGAGAGTGGGTCAAAAATCAGATCGAAGCGACCGATGGACTGCGCAAGGCATACAAAAAAATGCGCAGGAAGGGTGTGTGGCCCAACTACGGCAAGATCGATCCGAATACAAGGCTGTTGATGAAAAAAGGCAAACCAGCCCAAGCGAAATACCAGACCTACAGCAAAGACGGTTTCAACACACCTTCGGGAAAAATTGAAATCTCTATTCCCTCCTGGAAGGAAAATGAAAGTCTGGCCAAGGTGCGTCTGCAGGAGCAGCCCGATCAATTTGTGCTCATCACGTTCAAGGTTGCTTTCCATACACTTTCGATGACCTCCAACCTGAAATACCTGGCCGAGCTCTGGCATTCGAATCCCCTGTGGATCAACGCCCAGACGGCAGCAGTGAAAGGGATTTCCGATGGTGATCTCGTCAGGGTTAAAAGTGATGCTGGATACCTGGTTACACGTGCCTGGTTAACCCAGGGCATTCATCCGCAGGCAGTCGGTCTTTCGACATCGGTTGGCAGGTCATCCTATGGCCGCGTATCACTGGCTAACCCGGAAGCGAAGGCCATCTTTGCGAAAGCCAGCCAGCATGACGACGATATTGATCACAACCTCTGGTGGCGTGACAGTGGCGTAAACCCAAACGATATCATCCCAATTTCAATCGACACTGACAGTGGTGTGCAAGCCTGGAACGATACAGTGGTAACCGTCTCAGCCGCCGAGCCCGGTGACAATTACGGGGATATTCAGACAAGTAACGAAAAGCACATGGCTATCTATAAAAGCATGTTTGCTACTGGCTCTGGGACCTAAGAGGCTGACTGATGTACGGATGGAGTATCGATAGATTGAGAAAGCTGACAGCCAATCAATGGCTTATGGTAGGAGCAGGCGGTGTGTTTGTTCTGCTGGTTATTTTTATGATCATGGTCCTCTTCTGGAGCGATACTCGATTTACTCGAATTAGTGGTTGTACCGTGTGCCATGAGATCTTCGTCAATGAAAAGGAATATGCACCCCTGGGTGACTTGAGTACATCAATTGAAGATTTCAACCCTACTAGGGAGTTCGATCCGGGGCATTTCAATGTCACCATTGGCTGTGGTGAATGTCATGCCTACCCTTACAACGAGTATCTCGATTCACCACACTATGACAGTGATTTCGGCGTCCGCCCTGGTTGTGTTGGCTGCCACAATCCGCATAGCCTTGCACAAGTCGTTAAGTGGAAGTTTTTCTATGTCAATAGAGGTGGTGTTGGCGAGAGTCCTTTTCATGCCATATCCAACTCAATGCGGGATATCCCTGCATGGGAAGAACTGCGAGTCGAGCTGGCAAAAAATGTCAGGGAAACCATGATCGAAGAGAAGAGTGAGAAATGTACGGTATGTCATAAGACCGAGAGCGAATGGTTCAATGATATCAAGCAACATAAATCCATGCAGAAGAGCAGCGAGAAAACCTGCATCCATTGCCACTACAACCTGGTTCACGGCGATGTAGATTGGGATGAAAACCACAAATAGCTGAATGTTTTTACTAGGGAAAGTCCGGGAGACAGACAAGATGCATTTTCACCGACGGAATCTGGTGTCCATATTGCTTTCATGCCTTTTATGCATCTTTGCACTAAAGGCACAGGCTGGGACCCTCACCTACACAGGCTCCTCAACCGTCGGGAAGTTTATGCAAGATGCACAGGAAGCTTACACATCATCAACCTTCACCATCGATACACTTCCAGAGAGCAGTGGTGGCGAAATATGTTCCTATCGAGGCAGATGTGACCTGGGTGGTGTCGCCAGGCCAGTTAATGAGCGTTACCTTGAGAAGGGTGTGGTTGCCACACTTATTGGCTACGATGCCATCGCGGCAATCGTCAACAAGAACAACCTCCTCAACGAAATGACTTCCTGTCACCTCAGCGGAATCTTCTCTGGGGATATTACGAACTGGGCTGAACTCGGTGGGTCCGACAGATCGATCAAGGTATTCATCCCAAAAGAAACCTCCGGGACCTACAAGGTTTTTAGGGAGGCGGTGCTTCGTCACAAGGACTATGGAAAGCAAAGAAGATATCCCCCGATATTGATATCATTTCTAAGGTAGCTAGCGAAGAGGGGGGAATAGGGCAAATCAGTGTTGCCCTGATTCAGGGAAACGAGGAAGTTACAATCCTGAGCATCGATGGCGAGGTTTGCAGTATCCAGAACCAGACCTATCCTATTACCCGCCCGATTTACCTATTGACCAAGGGAGAACCCAAGGGCGAGGTTAAGAATTTTATCGATTGGGTACTTTCACCTCAGGGCCAGGAAATCGTGCAGAAACACTTTATTGGCTACAATCGGTCAACACCCCCCAACCTATTCCTGCCCGGTTCCTAGTATCGAACAGTCAGGTTCCTGTTATGATTTCGGGTACTCATCAAGTCGTGTAAGATTCAGTGAAAGTGAGAATCTGGATCACCCGTGATCAGTCCTGAAAGAAACATGGTTTCAAAAATCGTTTCAACAATCTCTGAGGCTCCCACCACATACCGGGGAAAACGAGCAGCATTCCGACAATACGCCTCTGTTTCGATGCTGCTGCTATTTGGTGCCATTTCATTTTCCGATGCCAGCCTTGCGCAGGAACATAGAATCGGCATGGAGGGCTGGGAGTTCAACCCTGCTTCACTGACAATACAGGCGGATGATGTTGTGACCTGGTTAAACGATGATGACACCAATCACAACATAGCTTTCGAAATTGAATTCGATACGGCGCCAACCCGAACAGCACCTGTAAAAGTAAGGAAAACCAAGGAATACTCACTGGTTTTCAAAGAGAAGGGAACATTTCACTATGTCTGCAAGATCCACGAAGACTACGATATGAAAGGCACGATAACGGTGGAATAACCATAAGGCTCTTATGAAATGATTTCGACAATACAACGGCTAACTCTCGCACCCCGGGCGATCCTGACCCTACTGTCTGTTTATGCGCCTGCCTATTCTCGCTCGGAAATAGTCAAGGAAGGCATGTCCTACTTCTCTGATGACTATACGCAAATTGACGGGATCAAGGATCTGGCGGAGGACAAGAATATCGAGGAGGTATACCAGTTCTACACCTATTATGAAGCCCGCTATGACTCGAGCAGCAGGGTAATTCTGTTTAAACGCTACAAGCAAGGTGAGGTGATCCTGGAAGAGCGATATCTATACGAAGGTAACAGCAGTACACAAGGGACTAAAGAAGTACTTGCCGAGGGGAAAGAGCCGCAACTGATAAAAATCGGGACCTAGCTTGTTCCTGTTCGAAAATAGGCGATCTTGGCAAAAATTCACAGCACAACAATAACGTTAGGTATATAAAACAATCGCTTATGAAGGAACTAGCCCGCTCGATATCCAAATCCGGACAAGAACTAGCTTGAGCCAACCGAATGACAAGGCCAAAGCACTTCGTGGTCGAAACGCTCTCGCACTCTTTGATAAGGGCAAGGACACCTGGAATGAAACTATCCATCAATATTCCCGTATTGATTTTAGCGGCCTGGATTTCAACAGTGACCCGAATCGTTCTGCCAGCTTTGATAACTACATATTCCCGGCACCGGCCTCATTTCGGGGAACCCTGTTTGATGCAGCGGATGTCTCGTTTTGTAACACCCATTTTGCACAAGGGCCTGTTCTATTTGACAAAGCTGAGTTTGGTGAAGGAACCGTAGATTTCAGTGGAACTCGATTTGAGGGTGCCGGTCTTTCCTTTATGGAGGCTAGATTTGGCAACGGTGATGTCCGCTTTGATGGTTGTCACTTTAGCGATGGTGATGTTGATTTTGGCGGCGCCAGATTTGGCAGGGGCACCGTATCTCTTACCAATGCTCAGTTCGGTTATGGTGATGTAGATTTCTCGGATGTTCATTTTGGTGACGGCAGCTTCGATTTGGCCGGTGCGAAGTTCGGCAAGGGCAGCGTTAACTTTGTTGAAACTCGATTTGGTGACGGCAATGTGGATTTTTCCAATACACATTTTGGTGACGGCAATACTTTTTTCAATAAAGCACAGTTTGGCAACGGAAATATTTACTTTGATAGAGCCCTGTTTAGCAACGGTGTTGTAGCCTTCGGTGCGGTAAATTTTGCTGACGGCAATGTTTCGTTCCACAGTGGGGAGTTTTCGGAATCAGTCGTCTCCTTTATGGACGCAGTCTTTGGCAGCGGGAATATTGACTTTGGTGAAGCAAATTTCCACAACTGCGGCATTCACTTTAACAACACTGATTTTGGCCAGGGAGACGTGAGCTTTATAAAAGCAGACCTCAACACCTCTGAGTTACACCTTGACAATACCGTTAGCAACGGCAAACCATTTACTCTTCCGGAGCGGTCTTCAGTTAAAAGCAGGTTTATCAGAAAATCAGCAGATCTCTTCCGACAGATTGTAAACTCCAGTGATCGGAGCAAACCTTAGCCAGGGAGAGGTATGGTAACCAGACAAAATGATTTGACACTAATTCGATGAATTTCAGTATTAGGATTGGATAGTCTGGTACCCGATCTGACGTGGCTAGCGCCAGGGACGGACGGGGTCGCCTAGACGCGGGACCCAGCCATGGATGGCCGGGGGCGCCGAGCCGATGCCACAGAAGATTGGGTGCCAGACTATTCAATCCGATGTGTAGCTCAAGGCTATCGTAATTATCACGAATGGTCTGGTGGACTGGACCAAATTCGTCAGTTCACTACGACTTAGAGCATAATCGGGGGCATTGGTGGAATCTTATTGTCAGGTCAAATACCACTTACCGCGTCTCTCCCCAACTATCCCAATAGGTTCGCTGATCCGCTGATATTCGACCAGCCGTTTTGAACGTATCACCCATGTAATAGCCGATGGGTAAAAGAGCGACCTGTGTAATATCGTCTGGGACCCCCAAAATCTCAGCCGCTTCCTGCTCGTACATGAGGTGGAGTGTCGTCAACGAGGAGCCCACTCCGCGGGCACGAAGCGCAAGCATAAATGACCAAACGGCTGGAAAGATCGATCCATAAGCACCAGCCTGGTGAAACACGCTGAGATCATCCCAGCGCCCATCAACACAGGGGACAACCATGACCGGCACTTCATGCAGGCGCTTGCTGAGGTAAGCCGCTGAACTTAATATTCCACGCATCTGCCCGGCGCGCGGGTCGTCGGCACCGAAGCGCGGCACCTGCGGTACGCTGGCGTATTCGTTAAAACCACGCCGATACAATTCCGCCAGCGCAAGCTTCTTGTCAGGATCGGTAACAACGAGAAAGTGCCAGCCCTGACTGTTAGAGCCTGTGGGTGCCTGAATGGCTATTTCCAGGCATTCCTGGAGAATCACTGGATCAACTGCGCGATCAAAATCAATCCGCTTGCGCACCGACCGGGTTGTCGTGAGAAGACGGTCAGTCGGGATGAGGTCTATGTCTGATGATGAATCCAATGACACTGCGGGCTCCTGGTATGGCTTGTATGAGTTGCCCATTATTCCATCCTTGGCGGCTATAATCATGCCATGAGACTATTTTTTGGCCTGCAGCTTAGCAAGCAAACCTGCCTTGGCATTGAGCACTGGACAACTACATCACTACCACCACTCACGCGTCCGGTACCTTTAGTCAACTTTCATATCACCCTGGCGTTTCTGGGAAACCTGGATCAAAGGCGCCTCGGGCAGTTAACCAGGGCTGCCGATGAAATACGCTTCCAGCCATTTGCGCTTATATTGGATGAGCTTGGATTCTGGAACAAGCCCGGCCTCTTGTGGTTAGGTTGTAAAGAACCATCACCGATACTTCTCTCCCTGGCAAAAAAGACTAAACACATAGCGAACCAGTTAGGCTTTGCGTCTGACAAAAGAAACTATCAACCACACGTGACCCTGGCAAGGCGTTGTGAGTCACCGCCACCAGCTGCAATCATTCCTCCCTGCTTCACGCAGGAGTTTTCAAATTTTGTTCTTTATGAATCGGTATCAACCCGGTCTGGTGTTCGCTATGACATCATCAACGAGTGGTCGCTGGACTAGCCTGGATATTTCACGAAGGCGGTCTATTGATGGCATTAGCACATCAAATTTCAATAGGTTACAGAAAATTGAGAGTGTTCTGAAAAATCCAGTTTGTACCTGCCCGGTTTTAGTATGAATCTGGCTTTGCCTATTGAGCGAACTCCCTTGAACCATAGCTACGGCTATGATTCTTCAGGAGTTAGCCCAATATGCTTTGCCATATCCATCCTAAACTCCGGTCCCTTCATGAATTATCCGGGCTAGCCTGGATCAAGGTGCTAAAGGATGCCGCATCAATATTAGTGCCACAGACAATCACGCCAACCCGTTTACCTTGCAGCCGCGTGCGCAGGGGACCCCACATGGCTGCTGTTGCGGCTGCACCTGCCGGCTCAACGGCAAGTTTTAGTTCATGGAACAGCAATCCCATAGCCTGGCGCATAGCATCATCATCAATCATTACCAGTTCATCTACATGATCCCGGCATAACTCGAAGGTGTAGGGTGCCGCATAGGGCGCACCAAGGCTATCTGCAATCGTATTGACTTGCTCAATGGACTGTGGGGAACCAGCGGCAAAACTCCGGTGCATGGTATCGGCACCTTCGGGTTCAACACCATAGACCAGACAGTCAGGTTGCATCAATTTGACCGCTGTAGCGACACCGGCGCAAAGCCCACCTCCACCTATCGGTACTATGACCGCATCCAGACCGGCAACCTGATCGCAGAGTTCCATACCAACCGTCGCTGTACCAAGCGCGGTCCGGTGCCCCTCGAAGGGATGTACCAGTGACCGGGATTCCTCCTGCTCAATCTGAGTTACACGTTCAAAGGCAACATGGGCATTGTCAGCCATTTCAACCTCAGCGCCATAGTGAAGGCACCGCTCAATCCTGAAAGGATTGGCGGTCTTGATCATCACGACCTTTGCACTGGTGCCCAGTTCCTTCGCCGCATAGGCGGCGGCAATAGCATGATTCCCTGCACTCACGGCGCAGATGCCATTCTTGAGGTCGCTCGAACCTAGGCTCAGCATGTTTGACAGAGCTCCGCGAGGTTTAAAGGTGCCGGTACGCTGAAAAAGTTCCAGCTTCATAAATACCTCAGTGCCGGCCCCGAGCCTTTCGGCAACGACCGGGCTGTGCCATCGATGCACCGGCGTTGTATCGACGTGCCCTCCTAACTGCTCACGTAGTTCTCTGATCTCAGTGAGTTTCAACAAAGGCCTTCAACTTTCACAGGAATATTCACGAAAACAGACGCCCGAAAAAACCCCGGTTCAACTTTTTCTCACACCCATTCAATTGCTTGCCATACATGTTTGATCGCTGGGATACTTTTTTCGCCACGTCCGTCAGCCATTTTTTCTTTTTGTATGTTCTTTTTGCATATCCGCCCTGACCCTCGTGATAAGCAAGGTAGAGGTGATAGGCGTCACTCTTTTTAATCTTGTTCTTGCGCTGACTCTGGTCGTTATACCAGCCAATAAAATCCATGGCATCATCAAAGTCATTTCGGTCCGCTGCCCACTTTCCGGTTGATTTCTTATAGACGCGCCAGGTTTCATCCGTTGCCTGGGCATAGCCGTAAGCACTCGCCGGACGCGGCCCGGGGATTACCCAGAGAATTTTCTTGCGTGGTGGTTTCGCCTTGGCCCTGAATTTCGATTCCTGGTGAACAAATGACATCATTACGGGAATAGATGTCCCCCATCGCCTGGAAGCCCGGCGTGCTTTCTTATACCAGCCCTTCTTTTCCTGGAATATGTCGCAGACATTTTCCAACTCTTCCGGGGGTGTTGTAGTACAGCCAGCCAGCAACGTTAAGAAGATCAAGGAGACACTTGAACGCATAAACATATCAGGCACCATATTCCTCAAGTAATGTAATCAGTTCATCCTCACCTATGATTTTTAGGCCAAGTTCCTGCGCTTTAACGAGTTTTGAACCTGCAGCATCACCGGCGACGACACATGTCGTTTTCCTGGATACAGATCCTGAAACCTTCGCTCCCAGCTTCTGCAATCTTGCCTTTGCTTCATTGCGCGTAAGCGAATTCAGAGACCCGGTCAGTACCCAGGTTTCTCCCGCAAGACTGTTCGCGATAATCCCGGTATCCTCGACCTTCCAGCGCAATCCAAAACCAATGAGTGAATCAATGACGGCAAGGTTACTTTCCTGCTGGAAGAAGTGGTGAATCTTATTCGCAACGATAGGACCCACATCAGGAATAGTCTGCAATAGCGCTTCATCTGCTTCCAGCAGGCCAGCAACATCACCAAAATGCATCGCCAGGCTCCGGGCTGTTGATTCTCCGACCTCCTGAATACCCAGGGCATAAATAAATCTGGGCAGCGTCGTTTCCTTACTATTCTCCAGGGCTTCGAGTAGATTATTGGCAGACTTCGGTGCCATTCTTTCCAACTTCACCAGTTGCGCTTCAGTCAACTGGTACAGGTCGGCAGCATTATCAATCAAGCCTTCGTCAACAAGTTGTTCTACCAGTTTATCGCCCAACCCTTCGATGTCCAATGCAAGCCTCGAGGCAAAATGACGAATGCTTTCTCTTTGCTGTGCGGCACAGGACAGGCCGCCAGTGCAACGGGCGGCTACCTCCCCTTCACTGCGCAATATTTCAGAGCCACAGGCGGGGCAAGTTTGTGGCAGCTCTATATTAGTTGTTTTTGACGGACGCTTTTCCAGTACAACGGACACTATCTTCGGAATCACATCACCTGCTCGCTGTACTATCACCGTGTCTCCGATCATAAGGCCAAGACGGTCGATTTCATCCATGTTGTGAAGAGTTGCATTGCTGATGGTGACACCACCAACCTTGACTGGCGCCAGGCGTGCAACTGGCGTGATGGCTCCCGTTCGCCCCACCTGGAATTCCACATCATTGAGCCGGGTAATTCCTTCCTCCGCCGGAAACTTGTGTGCAATCGCCCACCTTGGCGTTCTGGTGAGTATGCCCAGTTTCTGCTGCAAGCCAATGTCATCAACTTTGAAGACGACACCATCGATCTCATACGTAAGGGATTCCCGTCGCTCACAGATCCCTTTGTAGTACTGCACACATTGCGCTGCTCCAAGAACTGTCTCAACCAGCGGGTTTACCCTAAGCCCCCATATTGCCAGCTCTTGCAATATTTCACTGTGCTTTTCCGCTAGTTCTCCACCCTCAACTAAACCCACGCTGTAACAAAACATGGCAAGCTTCCGCTGCGCCGTAAGTCGGCTATCCAGTTGCCGCAGCGTACCGGCAGCGGCATTGCGTGGGTTAGCAAACTCCTTGTCGCCCCGAGACTGAGCACGCTGGTTCATTTTTGTGAAGGCAGAAATCGGGAAATAGACTTCTCCCCGCACCTCCAATCTGCTCGGATATCCCTTCCCCAGTAGCTGCAACGGAATCGACTCTATGGTTCGTACATTACGTGTAATGTCTTCACCTGTTGTCCCATCACCACGCGTAGCACCACGAACCAGTTTGCCATCCTCATAGAGCAAGCTTACGGCCACCCCATCAATCTTCGGTTCGCAGGCATAGGCAACTTCTTCATCAGACTGCAATCGTGATCTAATCCGATGGTCAAACTCGAGCACATCCGCCTCAACAAAAGCATTGTCAAGCGACAACATGGGCGCCTCGTGCACCACCTGGGAAAACGCAGACAGTGGTGCCGCGCCAACCCGTTGGGTAGGTGAAACATCAGATATTAACTCGGGGTATTTGGCCTCAAGCGATTTCAGATCACGAAACAGGCGGTCAAATTCCGCATCAGATATAACCGGATCATCCTGGGTATGATAGCGGTAATTGTGCTGGTTGATTTCATTGCGCAGTTGTTCAACTTCAGCAATGATCTTTTTGGACGCTGCCATCTATGCGAGGTTCAGGCAGAATACTTGTATTGAAAATCCTGAATTCCCTGGCGACAGTGGCTGATTGTTTGGCTGGTAATAGCACTTCGAGACTCGTCTTTCAGCTCACCCCCCAATTCAAGCGCAAGGGTTTGAGCGGCCTCCAGCATATCGTCATAAACTCTCATCGGATCTTGAACTTCATGAGCACGCATAAACAGTGTTACACCAGGGGTCTGGATTTCGTTCATGGAGCCCAGATCGAACGTTCCAGGTTCCACCGCATTAACAAGACTGAACTGTACTTCACCGTTCTCACCCAGGCGGTGAAATATATCCATCTCACCAAAATCCAAACCCATTTCATTCAGCACCTCTAGTAAGTCCTGACCTCCATATGATGTTTCCGAAAGAACGTTTATAACGACAAATTTCTCAGGTTTCTCCAGCAGCGGTTTGCGTACTGGTGGTGCCCGCTCCGGAAGGGGCTCAACCCTTGTGGGTTGTGTCTCCCTGGTATCCACTATTGCCTGCTCTATTGCCTGCTCTGCAACCTCTTGTTCTGCTTTCCCGGATATTTCCTGTACAGGTTCGATATTTGATGATGGTACTTCCACAGATTCCATCAATACAGGCACCTGTTCACCAGCGATTCTTGCACCGCCATTGGGTAGTTCAGCTTTAAAGAGGTCCAAATCATCTCCACCCAGCGCATCGCCGGGGAGACTAAGAAAAGATTTGTCGAGCTTCATTTTTAGCTCATTCCTGCCCCAGCGCATGCGCCAGTAACCTTGAATAAGCACTAACGATATGAATATCGGTCCCAGGATCAGCAACCAACCTCTCAGGTCAAATTCCATAGCTTTTAAACCGCGGCCATCGCCACAGCCTCATCAACATCAACAGAGACCAACCTTGAAACGCCAGGTTCATGCATTGTCACTCCCATTAGCTGCTCACCCATCTCCATCGCAATCTTATTGTGGGTGATGTAGATAAATTGAACGGTGCGCGACATCTCCTTCACCAGATCAGAATAACGCTGTACATTGGTATCATCTAGCGGTGCATCGACCTCATCCAAAAGGCAGAAAGGTGCGGGATTCAGGCTAAAGATAGAAAACACCAGTGCGATAGCCGTGAGCGCCTTTTCACCACCCGATAGAAGATGAATGCTGGAATTTCTCTTCCCGGGGGGACGGGCCATCAGGCCAATACCTGTATCCAGCAGATCCTCACCGGTCATCTCCAGGTATGCGTGCCCACCGGCAAATAATTTGGGGAAAATCTGCTGCAACTTGACGTTGACCTTATCGAAGGTCTCCTTAAATCGGGTTCTGGTTTCAACATCTATCTTGCGGATAGCATTCTCCAGCGTCTGGAGCGCCCTCTCGAGATCTTCATTCTGTGCATCAAGATACTGTTTTCGTTCAGATTGAACCTTGAATTCATCAATTGCAGCAAGATTTATTGCGCCCAGCCGCAGAATACGATTATTGACCCGGCGCATCAGATCTTCCCACTCTTCTTCATTAGCTTCCTCTGGCAAGAGGCGCAATACTTCATCAAGATCCTGATTCTCCTCAGCCATCTGTTCTCTGATGGTATCGCGCCGGACTTCAAGGCCTTGAAAATCAATGCGTACCTGCTCAAGGCTGGTTCGAACCAACTCAACCTGTTCTTCAAAACCCGCACGGTCCTGTTCCAGCTGCCTGATCTTATGCTCCGTTGCCTCTGACTTCTGGCGGACACGGGTTAGCTCATTTTCCACTTCAAGTCGTTTTTCCAGTTGTTCTGCCAGCTCTGTTTTCAACTGCCCCTGCGGCTCTTCGCTCTCACGAATATCCTTCTCCAGTGAGGCTTTTCTGTCACCAAGTATTCGCTCCTGGTCCTGCAGGCGTGACCTTGCTAACTCGGTCGATGACATCCTGGAATTGAGAGACTGAACGCGTAATGCCAGCTGGTGTACGGCATCACGATCAGTTTTTGCCTTGGAACGTACTTCATCAAGCCTCTGCTGAACCTGATCCCGCTGGCTGATGAGACGCTGCCTTAGTTTCGTGTCTTCTTCCATCCTGTCCATCGCAACCTGCAACTTGTTTCGTGCGATACCCAGGTTGTCGTGGTCTTCCTGCAGGTGGCTGGTGCTGGATTCAATTTCACTGTTGGCTCTCGCCAGATCAGTCTTTAGCTGTTCGGCCTGCAGTTTTTTCGCCACCAGTTGCGCCCTGGTCTCACCAAATGTTCGTTGTTGCTCTGCGAGCCGCGCCTGTTGCTTGTCTCGATCAGCTTCCACCTGGGCTAGCCCGGCGTTACCCGACTCAAGCGCCTGCGTAAGGCTGGCGACTTCCTGCTCTTGCTGTTCAATACGCAGGGCCATAGTTTCCATTTCAGCCTGACGCTTTATGACGCCCGCTGTCGCGTCATGATCCTTGCTGATTCGTAGCCAGTTGCTGCCTATCCACACTCCATCCGGTGTGACAATTGATTGTCCTGGCACCAAGGTTGAACGCATTGTCATCGCCGCATCCAGGTCGGTGGCAACAAGCACATTGCCAAGAAATGATTCGATACTGATGTCACCAGTCACTTTTGATGCCAGCGTCTCAAATTCACTGATAGATGAACCAGCCGTAGTGTCCGCGATGAAATTAAGTGCACCCTTGTCAAAATCGGCGAGAAGGGTTGGCAAAGCTTCCAGATCTTCGACAAAAACTGACTGCAGGTAGTCCCCGAGAACCGTCTCAATCGCCAATTCCCAGCTCGGCTCCACCCTGATCTTCTCGGCCAGGCGATCCTTGTTACTGAGCCCATGCTTTTCCAGCCAGCCCATTTCAGCATCATCCTGTTGACCAAGAGCAGTTTGCTGTAGAGCCTCGAGTGAGGCAAACCGGCCCTTGATTGCTTGAAGTTCGCTTCTTCCGATATCCAGGTCTGAATCAAATTTAGAATTCTGCTCTCGTCCAGTTTCAATCTGCGCAGACAGTTCAGCGATTTCCTGCCCGATGCGTGCCAGTTGCTGCTCCTGGACCTGAAGCATCGATTCCAGAGGCTCTATTTCTTCTTCCACACTCTGATCTTGAAGACGTTGCAAATCATTCCTCAGAATCAAGAGGCGATTATCGAGGCGCTCAATTGACTCTTCCAGGTGGCTAATCCTGGACTGCCCCACCTCACCTTCCTGCCTGGATTCGGCTGCCGTATGATTAAAACTGTCCCACTCGCGCTGCCAGTCCTGCATTGCCCCTTCAGCTTCCAGAAGTTTCGTCCCCGAAACTTCCTCATGCTCTTCCATTTCTTTCTGCTGCGGCGCTATTTCAGCTATTTCATTTCGTATATCGCCACAAAGACGCTCATCATCCTCCAGGTCAGCCCTGACCTTTTGCCAGTTTTCAGAAACCTGTTCCAGGTCCGTGTTGAGTTCTCTATTACGCTCGTTCTGAAATTGAATACCGTCTTCAATTCTCGCTATTTCAGTACCAAAGTCGTAGAACTGTTTCTGTACATTGTTCAGTTCATCCGAGAACTGCACGAGTTTGTCTCGCTCTGCTTCAATCTCGGCATCCACATGGCGCTGGTCGGCAATTCGGGCTTCCTGCTCAATCTGTAAACGACTGATATTTTCTTCTTTGCTGACAGCTTCCCGGGTGATGGCCTGCCACTTCAGCCCCTGCAACTGAGCCTTAACACGACGCTCTTCTTTTTTGTGCCCAGTATATCGTTCTGCCGCCTTCGCCTGGCGCTCCAGGTGATGAAGCTGTCTTCCCAACTCTTCTCGCAGGTCACTTAGTCGATCAAGGTTATCCCGGGTGTGCTTGATACGACGTTCAGTTTCCCTGCGTCTTTCTTTGTACTTTGAAATACCAGCCGCTTCCTCAATATAAACTCGCAAGTCTTCAGGCTTTGCTTCAATAAGTTGACTGATCATCCCCTGCTCAATGATCGAATAACTCCTCGGACCGAGACCAGTACCCAGAAAAATATCAGTAATATCCTTTCGCCTGCATTTCTGGCTGTTCAGGTAATAGTTGGACTGGCCATCCCTGGATACCTGGCGCTTGATGGAAAGCTCACTGTAGGCCGCGTATTCTCCATTCAGGCGTCCTTCCGTATTATCAAACAGCAATTCAATACTGGCCTGCCCGACGGGTTTGCGACTAGTAGAGCCGTTAAAAATAACGTCTGCCATTGATTCACCACGTAGGGTCTTTGCTGATGACTCACCCATGACCCAGCGAACCGCGTCAATAATATTGGATTTGCCACACCCGTTAGGGCCGACGACTGCACAAAGATTGGAGGGGAAAGGGACTGTTGTAGGATCTACAAAGGATTTGAAACCAGCGAGCTTAATTGCCTGCAAACGCATAAACTTATGTTACCCCAACATGCCGATCATAGGAACCGGCAAAAGCGCGCTATTCTATTACAAACTCAATACTTCCGTATACGTCGAGCATCTAAGAAATGGTGAAAAAATGACTGCAGCAATTATCATTTCCGGAATCGTCGTCCTGTTTGTGCTGGGTCAGTATGCACGACCAAGATTGAATGCCAAGGCACCAGAGTCACTGGTACCGGAAAATCTATCACCTGATGAGCTGGAACGCTGGGTTAACAGTAAAGAGGACGCGGTTCTAGACCTGACCCCTGGTGCTGAAGCTTGCATCCACTGGGCAAACCCTGACGATCCCGGCAAAACCGATTTGAGTTTTTTGTATATCCACGGGTTTTCCGCCACCCGGCAGGAAACGGCACCGGTCACCGACTTGATAGCGGCTGAGTTTGATGCAAACAGCTTTCATGCACGCCTTGAAGGACATGGTGTAGGCAGCGAGGGTATGCTCATGGTCTCCGAAACCTGGCTGCAGAGTGTTATTGACGCCTGGGCGGTAGCTGCCAGGCTTGGGAACAAGGTGGTCATCGTGGCCACGTCTACCGGCGCTCCTCTTGCTATCTGGCTAGCCGAGCAGGCCCTGACCAAAAACAGAATTCATGCTTTCCTGTTTATGTCGCCAAATTTCAAGATCAGAAACCGTTTCGCCTTTCTTCTTACCTGGCCATGGGCGAAATACTGGGTAAGGCGTGTTCTCGGTAAAGAAATCAGTTGGGAACCCGAAAATGAAATGGCTGCAAAATACTGGACCAGCACCTACTCGACTCTATCCGTGATCGAAATGCAAAAAGTCGTGGATTGGTTATCGAAAGTTGATTTCTCCCGTCAGCAAATCCCCCTCGCAACCATGTATATGAAGAATGATTCAACCATTGACCCGAAGGCGGCAGTCGCAGGACACCACCGGTGGGGCAGTAAACGCAAGCAACTGATTCAGGTTCCCATTGATGGTGATAACGAAGAGCATGTGTTTGTTGGTGATATCACGGCTCCACATCGAATAGACTGGTGCGTCAATGAATTTACTCAATTTCTGAAATCCCTCAATTAGCCTCGGAGATACACATGGAAAGGCAAACATTTGGAAATACTGGCCACCAGAGCACACGACTGTTGTTCGGTGCCGCCGCCCTCGGAGGCATGAACCAGGAAAAGGCCGACTCGGTGCTGCAGATAGTGAAGGATGCGGGAATCAATCATATCGATGTTGCAGCCAGCTACGGTGATGCAGAAATAAGGCTGGCACCGTTCCTCCAGGATCACCGCAAAGACTTCTTTCTTGCCACCAAGACCCCTGACCGGTCAGGAGACGATGCGAGGGCAAGTATCGAGCGCTCGCTTGACCGAATGCAGGTGGAACAAATTGACCTTATCCAGTTTCATAACCTTTCGACCGATCCGGAGTGGGATGTCGTCATGGGTCCGAATGGAGCGCTGGAGGCTGCACTGCAGGCGAGAGATCAGGGTTTGGTTCGCTTTATCGGCGTTACCGGTCACGGAACTCGAATTGCCGAAATGCACCTGAAGAGCCTGGCAGAATTTGAGTTTACATCTGTCCTGCTGCCCTACAACCAGATGCTGATGCATGACGAGCAATATGCAAAGGAGTTCGAGGAGCTCTACGCACTATGCAGGGGGAAAAATGTCGCGATGCAGACCATCAAGTCAATTGTGAGACGACGCTGGCGGGAAGACGATGAATCACCCCACTTCAGTTGGTATGAGCCGATTCGTGAGGAAGATGCACTGCGCAGGGCTGTACACTGGGTGCTGCGACGACCCGGCCTGTTCCTTAATACTTCAAGTGATGCAACCCTCCTGCCCAGGATCATCCAGGCTGCCGAGGATTTTGACCCTGCCAATGTAGGCAACCTTGAGGAAGATATCACTGCCGATGTGACAGACCTACAGCTGGAGCCGCTTTTTGAACGCGGTGCACACGACAGTCTTGATTAACCTAAATACTCAACCCTCAGGTTAATTTGACATTTGTAGGGGCCCTGATTCCGGATTGGAGAGTTAGGTACTCAATTTTTCGTTCCAGGGGACATCCATGTCCCGTCCCGCGTCCATCCCTGGCGCTAGTCACTACAAATCAAGTACCTAACTCTCCAATCCGGAATTGCTTATCGCTTAAAGTAATGAAAGGGCAAATAGTTGGACTAGTTTGACACAAGCTATTCAACAAATTGTTTAGCCGGTGACAGCTAGGCCATTCAGCATCCGGATAGCGGCACAGGCGGCGCCATAGCCGTTGTCGATATTAACCACTACCAGGCCGGGGGCACAGCTGACCAGCAATGCATGTAATGCTGTTTCCCCATTCCTTGCCATGCCATAGCCAACGGATGTCGGTACCGCGATGATTGATGCCGGAATCAGGCCGCCAAGCACTGTTGGTAATGCTGCATCCATACCAGCAATACAGATTACGATCTTTCGTTCTTTTAGGGCATCCAGTTTCTCGGTTATCCGCCATAATCCTGCTACACCGGCATCATCAATGGTCAGCGTCTCGTGTCCATAAAACCGGAGTGTTCGTGATGCTTCCCTGGCGACGGGCACATCAGAGCTGCCACCCGTAACGACGGCAACCAGATCACTCGACCTTATCTGATAGGGCTTATGGAATGCAGTTTGAGAGACTGAATTGTATTCCAGAAATCCAGCGGGCAGGTCTCCCTGAAGCTGCTCGAACTGTGCAGGGTCCAGCTTCGTGAACAACATCGGTTTCTCCGCCTGACGAATCCGCGCGCAGATATCCTGTAGCTGCTGCAGGCTCTTACTCTGGCAAAACACAGCTTCAGCGAGACCCGTCCTGTTCTCCCGGTCAAAGTCCAGGTTGACCTCATTCATTGATGGAACCTCATTCATCAGTCTACCTGTAGGGTTTCAACCAGGAATGCACTACCACGCCTATAAGGTTCGACAGATATAGTCCGTAGATATTCCTGGTAACCATGTTTTTCAAATAAACCCGTAACTATATCAATCGCTTCACGGGCATATTCAGATCTTGCATCCACATCTTCCTGGCTATCAATTTCGATGGCGACCTCAAAGGGACGAATGCGGCAGCGAACACCCTTGATCGGAATAGAGCGCCGCAGACTTTGCCACAGGGATTCTTCCGCCGCATTGATAACCGGCAACAACTTCTCATCAATGGCAATGCCGGTCATAACACGACTTGAAAGGCAGGGCGCAGCCGGTAAATCCTGCAGATCAGTCAAGCCCAGGGACCTGGCGATATTTCTGACTTCCGATTTGTCGATTCCGACCTCAACATAGGGGTGTCTCACTGCATGTTCGTCCGCTGCAACCAGCCCTGGTCGATAGTCCGCCAGGTCGTCCTGATTTGTTCCTGATATCACCCCCAGATCCACTTGCCTGCAAATGGTTTCATAGAGATTGGTCTTACAGTAATAACAACGGTTGGCAGGGTTAGCCCGGTATTGCGGATCAAGAATTTCACCCGCATCGATCAAATCAAGAGCCCATCCTTCCTTTTTGGCATAGTGCCGGACTCTCATGGTTGCCTGCTCTGGAACAGCGGGAGACAGGGCATGGAAAATCCGGTTCTCCCTGTTGACGCGATGCGCAACAACCGCGAGGGTCATGCTGTCGACACCACCACTGACGGCCACGGCTACAGGCCCCATCTGTTCGAGGACAGTTTTCAATCCTACAAGTTTACTCATCGGTTTCTCTAAATTTCTCTAGTGCCAACCCCTCAAGCAATTGGCGAATATCAGTATCCACTAACAAATCGTCCATCTCCACCTTAGCAGTTAACCCACCAGGGCGCGTGGCCACCTTAACCCGGTAGTCTTTCCCCTCGTGGTTTATCGTGAATTGCGAGCGTCTGAGGATTGATCTTGCCGTTAACTGATGCCTGATACCCAGTGTGCTGGTTACATTAAAACAGTATTCCGTCAGCAATTGCTCGATTTCAGGCCTTGCCAATACCCGAATAGTTGTACTTTGCCTGCCTTTCTTGGCGAATACCGCGGCCTGAATCACGTCTATCACTCCTTCCATAGCGCGAATCTTTTCGAGCGCCACGGCGAGTTCTTCCGGGGTCTGATCATCCACTTCAAATTCAAGCTGCAGTACCTGGTCGGAATCCCAGCCACCACTCTGAACGCGATTAAAAACCAACAAACGAAGCACATTCGAAATACCGGGGAACTTCCTGGTACCAAAACCATACCCAGAGCACTTCAGGTTGGCACCTTCAGGTATGCCAGGCGCTGGGTCAAGATACTTCAGAATTGCCGCACCCGTTGGTGTTATGCGTTCCCCTTCTATCCCATCATCAAAAAAATCAAAGCCCTCCAGCAACAGGCTGGTAGCCGGTGCTGGTACTGGCAACCGCCCGTGAGCTGTTTTCACCTGACCTCTGCCAAGCGGCAGACGGCTAACACTCCAGGATGAAACACCAATACTGCTAATCAGTGAGGCAGCGCACACGATATCCGCAATAGAATCCCATGCACCCACCTCATGGAAAGCTACCTGATCAATGTCCTTCCCATGGATCTTTGCCTCTGCTTCTGCAATCAACTGAAATATACCGAGGGCAACCCTCTTGGTGGCATCATCAAGGGAAGAGTCAGTTATTTTCTGCCTGATATCAGAATAGTGCCGATGATCGTGACCTTCCGCCTGAGCACCAGCCATCACCTTGAAGTGCGTACCAGTCAAAATGCCATCGCCAGTCACTTCATGCTGCAAATCCACTAGGTCAGCGAAACCAGCGGCTTCCATAATCTCCGGCAGTCTTTCCTTTCGCTCAGGAAAACAATCAAGCAGGGCGCCGATAAACATGTCGCCGGAAATACCACCCACCAAATCAAGATGTATATGCATCAGCTCAACATCTGGTGCGTTGGACCACACAGTTCAGCAATAGGGATCTGGTGCGTGCAGGCATCCTTGCAGGGTTTACCATCACAACCAAGGCAGGCTTCCGCTGAACCTGCAAGCAAGCCATATTCAGCCCTGGCAAACGAAAAATCACCATAGTCTGTCGCATACATACGCGTTCGCAGCACATCTGCTATGGGCACACCCTTAGGACAGGCTCCTTCACAGTCGTTACAGGCATGCCTGCAGTAGGACATGTCGGTCATCTCGGCATATTGCTGTAACAATCGCATGTCTTCCTGTGTAACCGCGCCTGACCCTGATGCACCCAGATACTCATCAATCCTGTCTCTTGAAGTCATTGTTATGATCAATGTATCGACACTGGGATTATTCAGTGACCAGCGGAATGCTGCCTGGGCGAACGTTGCACCGCCATTTTCATAAGGGCGCATGTCATTTAGACGCGCACCACGCAGCACTTTCATGGCGACAATACCAATATTCTTTTCCCTGGCCTTCGCCATGGCAGCTGGCAACTGATGCTGGTTGGCAACATAGTCAAATGATTGGGTGATCTTGTCGTAAAAAGACGGGTCTTCGCCAAAATTCTGAGCCAGCAGCAAGACATCAAACATATCCTGTTCCACCGCGTAATCTACACATTCGGTAAGCCTGCCAGCATGCCCAGACATACCCGTAAACCTGATCTTCCCCTGCTGCCTGGCCTTATCAACAAAGGCTTCCCATTCCGGGTTTTTAAGCCTGTTAATATTGTTAACGGCGTGATTGAAGTAGACATCCACATAATCCGTTTTCAGGTTTCTTAAGCTTTCCTCCAGCAGACCCATCATTTCTTCACGCCTGGTGCGGGCACCCGCCATGGTTTTAGTCACTAGGATGACCTTATCCCGTTTGCCTTTGAGCGCCTTGCCAATGACCGGCTCAGACTGACCTCTGGAGTAGCTCTCCGCCGTATCAAAATAGTTAATACCCAGGTCAAACGCATGCTCAACGAGGTATTCTTCCCCACGCCTCAATCTGGCGGATCCAAACGAGATATCTGATACTTTGAGGCCAGTCCGACCAAGTGTGTTGTATTGCTGGACACCTGGGGTGGAGCCAGTTTCGCTTCCTCGTACGCCAAATGCGGGCAAGGAGATACCTGAAGCAAACCCCGTCATGGCACCGAGGTGAAGGAAGGAACGGCGCTTAAGTATCTTTTTCATTCGGCAATCCTCTAATCCAGTCCATTTCCCAATTTCAGTCTACAGGCACCCTCTATGCCCACTAATACTAAGACCATATAACAAACTGAACCATATTCAAATCCGATCAGGAACAAGCCAGTTCCTATAGAGCAGCGGGTGGGTGTAACAATCACTAATTAAGGAACTGGCCCACTCGATATTCAAATCTGAACAGTAACTCGCTATTCTAAGTAGATGCGCATTGGACTTATTTCAGATACCCATATGCCGGGGTCACTTCAGGATCTCTGGCCACAAGCTATGGCGGCTTTCGAGAACGTGGACTGCATCCTGCACGCCGGTGACCTGCACTCCATTGATATAGTCGACCAGCTCTCCATGCTCGCTCCGACTTATGTATCTCGCGGAAATGGAGATTCAGGCCTGGTGGACGACCGTATCAAGGATGCCTGGCTACTCGAATTAGCCGGTATCACCGTCGGTATGATCCATCGCCTGCCTTCACCGGCCAGAAAATCCAGTGACGAAATCATCGGCTACCTGGACCAGCATTTTGATCACCGGCCCCAGGTACTGATCTATGGCCATACTCACCTGGAAGGGCTGCACCAGGTAGCGGACCTGCTTATCATCAACCCGGGGTCGCCAACTTTGCCCAGGAACCAATCGCTGCGACTAGGCACTATCGGGATCCTGGACATCAGCAGCGATTCCGTTAATGCGTCCATTTATCAGCTGACGGAAGATGGTCTGGAAATTCAGCAATCCACAAGCAGCAACAATCTGACACTGTCGCTTGATAGCATCTCCTAGGTGACGGCCATCAAACTTGCACATCACCAACACCTGTGGCAGCTTGTTGCATCATATTTATCCGTCCCGGGAATCAAGTGATACTGGATCTGCATACCCACTCCATCAAATCAGATGATGGCAGGGCCAAGGTTGAAAACTATTGCCAATGGATTCGTTCGAAAAATCTACCAGTTGATGGTTTTGTACTGACAGAGCACCGGCAATTCGATGTGGATTCCGACTACTCTACGCTTGCCAGTAAATTCGACCTGGTCATTATGAAAGCAAGTGAAGTGGAAACCGAATATGGCCACGTACTGGTGTACGGCGTTAGCGCGAGCCTGACGAAAGCCTTTGATTTCGCCAGCATCAACCTGAGCCTGGAGATGGTTGTGGAAACCAGCGATCAACACGGCGCCGTAGCAGTTCCCTGCCACCCGGGCCGAAAGCGTGTTGGCATGTTTGCACACACCGAGGAACTTGGTGTCCCGAAGGGCGTGAAAATCGTGGAAATATACAATGGTGGAAGCAGGGACAATGAAGACCAGATAGCTATCAAGAACGCTAAAGCATTTGGCTACCTCGGAATTGGTGGCAGTGATTCACATATCGTCAGTCATGTAGGACGTTGCGGTACCAAATTTCCGGCTAAGATAGCCAACATGGACGAACTGGTCGAAGCGCTTAAAAGTGAAGAATTCAAAGCAATCAGTTTCAAGCATTAACTTTTTCAACGAAGGTATTTATGGACGCAGATATCGACGAATTACGTGAAAAGTATCTCAATCAGCCATTCGATGAGAAAACCTTCTACATGGATCCTGCAGTAACGATTGAATATGCTCGCCTTTGTGGAGAAACTGCAGGCCGATTTCTGGATAGAGACCATCCCGATTTCCAGACACCGCCCACTTACATAGCGAGCCTCAGCGGTCGCCGTTCTCTGCCAATTGACTTCCCCCGATTTGGTATCGGCATGGATGCCGGAAAAGGTGTTGAGTGCCTGAACCCTGTTCGCCCAGGTTCAACACTAACGGGTCGAACCCACTTGCACGATATCTACACAAAAACGGGGCGCTCTGGGCGCATGGTGTTTGTCGTATCAAGGCTCGAATTCTTTGATGAAAACGGCCTGCATCTAGCCAATTCTGACAGTCGATCAGTAATACGGGAGAAGTAGCGTGACTATTAGCAAAACTATTAGCAAGATTATGGATGTCGAGTTTGGTGCTAACCTGCCCGCTTTTGAACCAGACACCTCCCTCGAGATAGTAAAAACCTTCGCTACCCTTATCGGCTGGGACGGCGCGAGATTCAGGGACCATGAAGCTGCCAGAAAAGAAGGCCTGGCCGGCGCTATGGTACCGGGCGTGCTCAGCCAGGGCTACCTGGTCGCCATGATCCACCAGTGGGCACCCATGGCAGAAATAAAGGCGATCGATACGGTATTTCGCGCACCGGTCATCGCCGACGAACCCCATTCCATTACCGGCGTGGTCACCGACATCAATGAAGATGAAGGACTGGTGGAAATCGACCTAACGGTCGCCAACGAAAAAGGTGAGACGCGTGTATTCGGAACCGCTTCCGTCAGTCTACCGGCTTGAAGAGCGGTATATTAATTTCCTCGTGCTCCTCCCACACCAGCTCAACCTTCATACTAATCTGAACATCAACTAACGGATCATCAACGTCGATGACGTTTGAAAGTATTCGCGGTCCTTCCTCCAGTTCTATCCAGGCAACTGCATAGGGAACCTTACCGCGGAAAAACGGGTGGTAGCTTTGTCGTACAACACTGAAGGTATAGACCGTTCCAAACCCTTTGGATAACTTCCACGTAAGATTCCCGGACGTACATCCCGTGCAATGTCTGCGTGGATAGAAAACAACGGTATTGCAGCCATCGCACTGTTGATAGCGAAGCTCTTTGTTCTTTGTCGCTGCCCAGAACTCCTGTGTATCCAGTTCATTGGCACGAGGAAGTGGTCGGGTTGGCTCGTTCATTAGTCTCTCCCCATTATGATAGTACCCGCCGCATGCCGACTACCGAGCATACCGCCATTGCCATGCGCGACCGCCAGTTTTGCATCAGGAACCTGCGAACATGACTCACCACGCAGTTGCCTGGCAGCTTCAATCAGCAGGAAAATGCCACGCATACCCGGGTGATTCGACGATAGACCGCCACCATCCGTATTGAGTGCCGGACCATCAGAAGGTCGGTCAAAGCGCAGCCTCCCACCTTCAACCCAGGCACCGCCTTCTCCCTTTTTGCAGAAGCCGAGGTCCTCAAGTAACACCATGACGGTGATACTGAATGAGTCATAGATCATGGCTATATCAATTTCGGCCGGTGTAATGCCAGCCTCACCAAAGGCCTGCGCGCCAGAATAAGCACCTGCACTGGCAGTAATATCACCACCAGCTTGAGGGTACTTGGTAGCCTCGCCCGAGCCGAGAACCCAAACCGGCGTTTTTCGGCAATTTTTCGCGACCTCAGGTGATGCTATAACTACAGCCCCGCCGCCATCGGAAATCATGCAACACTCGAGCAGGTGCAGGGGGTCTGCAATCATCCGGGAGTTCGTCACATCATCAATGGTTGTCTCGCGAATATCGAGAAACTCAAGGTCTTCCATCGCCCTTACTGCATCCGGATTGCGCATTGCATGACACCTTGTCGCAATCGAGATTTCGGCTAACTGCTCACTAGTGGTCCCATAATCATGCATATGCCGATGCGCCACCATTGCATAGTTAGCAACCAGCGTCATGCCAGAAAACACATCCATGTTGTCAGCAGGATGACGCCCCGCCCCTCCAGCCCCACCAACACCTATCGCTCGGGCATTACTATGAGCGGTGGAACCATAGGTCAGCAAAGCAGCGTTCGCTTTTCCCGATGCAATATCCCTTTTCGCATGCGCAGCGTGGAACTCGTAGGAACTGCCACCGACATTGGTTGTATCGATCACAGTGGGTTTCAAGCCAAAATACTCAGCAATAGTCAAACCATTCATGCCACCACCATCACCGGCATCATAGATGGCATCAACATCAGACCAGCTGAGTCCAGCATCTTCCAGTGCGCGTGCTGCACTCTCTGCCTTTATTTGCAGCGCGCTAACCTTGCCTTCCACATCACGTGACTGGTACTCGTGAATACCAACAATGGCAGCATCTCTCTGTTTCATATTTTTCCCTGCATAATCAAATCAACTAACTGTCAGGTGGCTTGGGACTTACCCAGAACGCTTAGAAGCCATATTCGACAGAACAGCAATGCCACCTAATAACTAACGAACTATAGTCCACTATTCCATCAATTGGCGCAATCAAACCGAACCTAGTCAGTGAGAGAGCCTCCCGCCGCGCCCATCAACCCGACTCGAAACCAGGGTACCAGAGCCTAATGAGCAAATACGTCGCCCCTTGTCGGTAAGGTAACCCTGTTGCTATCATTGAGCCGGACTTCATAACTGTTAGGCGCTTTTTGACAACAGCAAAAGGATAGCTATTTGAAAGTCATCTGTCTCACGGGAGGACTCGCCTCCGGCAAATCAACTGTCGGTACACTCCTTACTGAAAAAGGCGCCAATATCATTGATGCGGACAAACTTGGGCACCGCGTGTACGACCCCGGCACACAAGCTTATCGTGAAGTGATTGAAACCTTTGGTGACGATGTGGTTGCAGATGATCAGCACATAGACCGCAGTGCCCTCGGCAGCATGGTTTTTGGACACCCAGATGAACTGAAGAAACTGACCGATATCGTCTGGCCCGAGATCAGACGCCTCGCTGAACTAGAGATAGCCGGGCTGGATGCGATTTACCCGGATGGCATCGTTGTGCTGGAAGCCGCCGTTCTGTTTGAAGCAGGGTGGGAAGATATTGGCGATGAAATCTGGGTTGTTGTTGTAGATCGTGACGTGGCAATAGAAAGATCAGTGAACCGAGATGGCAGTAGCCGGGAAGCAGTCGAAAAGAAACTGGATGCCCAGTTGAATAATGAAGAGCGTATCGGCAGATCTGACTTTGTCATCGAAAATAATGGCGATCAGCAGCAACTCATTGACCGGGTTCAACAAGAGTGGGATCGAATCTCCTGAACACGAGTAACGCTACAATCCCCGCTACAAAAGTACCACCATAAACAATACAGATAGTCATCAGACCGAAACTTGGTAATACCGGTACCATAAGCGCCAATATGTGGAAACTGAGAAACAGGATCGCAATATTAAAAAAGGCAAGCTCTTTGGCTATCGGTGTGCTCAGGTCGGGATCCAGGATTCTCAGCAACAGCAAACCGCTTCCCGTTGAACCGCAGCAACATCCGAACACGGTCACGGCTCTTTCAACGCCAAAAGAACGCAACCTTCGCCCGAAACCGAAGCACAGCACTGCGGTTGCCAGAGTCACTGCAAGGGAAACGAGCCCTATGGGTACAACAAACTCACTGAGGAAGGCAAACTCTACACTCATGAGGGTTGCGACAACCATCAGGTCAACGGATGAACCCGTTATCCTGCGTTGTGTTTCATCATCAATAAAATGACCGCAACCAAACCTGTTCATCAGTGCCCGCAGAATAACGCAGACAATCAGCCCATGAATAAAGAACAGGTTATGGTTAAAAAATAGACCGAGGTTGATCACATCGATAGTTACCATGCTGGCAAACGGATGGGCAAACTTCAGGTACTGATCCGTGATCACATAGGCAACACCCAGTATCGCAATATGAAACACTAAAGAGTCTACATTAGCGGAATGGGTCACCTGCTTGCCTGCAGAAATATCTGAAGTCAGGATGCCCCGGAGAAATTCGTCATCTATCCTCGCCGACTGATTGCTATTCAGACCGGCCCGAATGGCACGCCTGGCAACCGGTACGCCCACGACGAAAGCTACAAGGAAGCCGACCGAGGCGTATATCAACCCGAATCTAATGGCGTGAGTAACTCCCAACTCGTTCTCCCATATGCTGCCTAGTGCCAATGCCTGCCCGGGACCCTGGGTAAAACCATGGGTAGCGATCATGCCAAGCAGATGAGATAGTTCACCGCCGCTCACCTGATTGAAAAGCAGGATGACGGCTAAGCCAACCAATCCCTGCAACACCAGGCTCATGACCCAAATGATGGCCAGCCACAAGCCACCTGGCACGATTGAGCGATCATCCGGTCCTTTTGGCGGCGCCCCCGTCAGAACCAGAGACATAAAACTCAAAGTGAAAAAGTGGAATGCAAAGGAGGTAAAGTGAGCACTCTCGAAACCAAAACTCAGACCACTGGACACCAGCGCAAAGCCAAGGACACCCCCGATCAGGCTTGCTGGAACCAGGTTATTCTGCAGGAATGTAATTCGAGCCCTGAGAATAACACCAGCGAGTATCATCGAAACCATGAAGGCGAAAGCGATTACGCCGGGAAAAGTAGCTGCCATTTGACTCAGTCCAGTTCTTCTTTGCAGAAGAATGTATCAGTAATTCCCGGCAATAGAGAGCCAAAATCTTTCTTTTCTAATCAGGACACAGAAGCCAACCGGGAACATCTCCTTTATACCCATGCCAGGTCCGGGATCATGTCAAAGCAAGCACAATCTTGTATCCCAGCGGGAACAAAGCTGTCCTTTCACGAAAGAGTCTTTATAATTCAAACAGAACATCCTTTATCATAAATACCTATGAGCTCAGTTATTTACGCAATTGTATTTAAAGGAGAGCTCGTCGAGGGTTTCAAACCGATTTCGGTGAAGGCCCATATGGCCAAGCTCCTGAAGGCTGATGGCGACAAGATGAAGGCGCTGTTTTCCGGTAAGCAGATCGTTATAAAACGAACAGCTGACAAAAAGGAAGCTGCAAAATATGGCAGCGCCCTCAAGAAGATTGGTGCGGATGTAAAAGTTCGAGTAATAAAGTCTGATGCGCCGCTTCCAGAAAAAAAGGTTCAACAGGCAGAACCAAAAGCAACTCCAGCCACAGAATCGCCAGCAGTGGTTGATATTTCAGCGATCTCCCTCGCGCCCAACGAGGGCAATCTGATTGAGCCTTCTGCCCCACCACCCCCACCAGATGTTGATATCAGTGGTATTACGGTGGCAGATAATGACGGGACACCTCTTGTTGAGCAGAGCGAAGAAGAACATGCCGACCTGGACCTCAGTGAATACTCAGTCCAGGAGAATGACGGTTCACCGCTGGTTGAAGCCAGTGATGATGAGGTGCCCGAAATCGAGGTTCCTGATTTTGGCCTCGATGAACCCGGCGCTGTGCTGGAAACACTTCAGGAAGAAAAAGAGTTACTTAACCCGAACACAAGCGGCATGACCCTGGCCATGGCTGGTTCAGACATGCTGGAACCAGAAGAGCGTGACCAGGGAACTGAGCCGGAAGAGCCGGATACGAGTGGTATCAATCTTGTTCCAAACTTTGACTGACGTCAGAAACCGCGGCCTTTAAACTTCCAGAGCTTCTAAACCTCCAGAACAACTACTGGAATCTCTCTGTCGCCAGCTGAGGTCTGGTAATCATTGTAGGGGGGATAAATTTCTGCAAGTTCCCCCCATAATCGAGTCCTTTCTTCGCCCTCAGCAGTTCGCGCACGTGCCTTGTGTATCTCTGGACCCACACGTATTTCACAATCCGGTGTCGCGACAAGATTCAAATACCAGGCTGGGTGTGTCGGAAAACCACCTTTAGAAGCGACAATGATGTAGTCATCTCCTACCTTCTTGTAGATAAGCGGTAACATCCGCTCTTCTCCAGATTTCCGACCCCGGCTGGTAAGCAACAGGCAGGGCAGCATCCCCGTTCCGCCAGCTGCCGATGCATCCCACATGTGGGCCTTCTCAGGATCGGTTAAATACAATTCAATATGACTGCTTATCCAGTCAGGCAGGTCTGCAGGTATGCTACTCATAACAACTCTTTATCTGGTAAATGAAGGAATTCATTCTGCGCTAAAAAAAACTGTGGGGCAATTCCCCTGACAATCAGCACAAGGTCGCAGGCTTGCTAATCTCACCATCCCGGTACACAACGAACACAAGAGTCAGCATGAAGCTACGGCTCTCGCCAACAAAAGGCTTATACTTGTAAGAAGTTCAGACCAAGCGAAACATTAATGCCTGAAAAAATACTTGTCACCGGCGCCTCCGGTTTTATCGCGAGCCACTGCATTCTAGACCTTTTACAACATGGCTACGCGGTCAGGGGAACCTTGCGAAACCTTGATCGTAGCGAAAAACTGCGCGATATCATCGCAAAACACCACAGCGGCGCATCTGAAATAGAATTTGCTGAAGCCAACCTCACCAGCGCTGACGGCTGGGCTGAGGCGATTGATGGATGCGATGGAGTTTTTCATGTCGCATCTCCAGTGTCTGCTGTTCTACCAAAAGACTCAAACGAACTTATTGAACCCGCAAGACAAGGAACAGTCAATGTTCTAACCGCTGCGAAGAACGCAGGTATCAAAAGGGTGGTGCTCACTTCCTCCGCCGCTGCTGTCACGGGAAGCGAGAAGGTCAGTGAACGTACCTACACCTGCGATGACTGGAGTGACCCGCTGGATTCCAATCTTACGGCTTATTCAGTCAGCAAAACCATAGCTGAGAAAAAAGCATGGGAGATGGCTGCAGGTGGGGGTTCGGAACTCGCCGTCATTAATCCCGTTGTAGTCCTTGGACCTGCACTCGAAACAGACTACGGCACATCACTGGAGCTTTTATACAAACTGCTCACAGGAGAGCTGCCGCTCGTGCCGAATGTTGGTTATGAGATCGTCGATGTTCGTGATGTGGCCACCTTGCACAGACTCGCCTTCGAGCATCCGGAAGCAGCCGGCCAGCGATTCTTATGTGCCGCCGGCTTCAGATAGTTCATTGCTATCACAGAACAGTTAAGAAAAGAATTTCCTGACTATCGAGGAAAAATTCCGCACAGGCGAATGCCAAATATTCTGCTTAGTTTTTTCGCACTATTCGTCAAAGAAATTGCCAGTATCCGTAACGAAGTAGGAAGTATAAAAAGGCTGGACTGTACCCCTGCGCTCAATATTGGCTGGCAACCCCGTACCCCGGAAGAAGCCATTAAGGCAGGAGCAAAGAGTCCGATTGAGTTAGGCATCGTGTAACTCGACAATCTCAGCATATCGAAGGATCTCATCAAACTAGATGTTACAATCCCCACAACGCCCTGGTAGCTCAGTTGGATAGAGCATCCGCCTCCTAAGCGGAGGGTCACAGGTTCGACTCCTGTTCAGGGCGC